>NZ_JAFCTT010000002.1:0-346050 GCF_049896165.1 Brevundimonas sp. TWP3-1-2b1
GGCCGTCTGCGCGACGAGCTGCTGAACGAGACGCTGTTCCGCTCGCTGCCTCACGCCCGCGCCGTCCTCGAAACCTGGCGGCGCGACTACAACGAAACCCGGCCGCACTCGAAGCTCGGCTGGCTGACGCCCGAGGCCTACGCCGAGGCGCTCACCGGACACATCGGCCGGCCTGCTGCGCTGGTTGATGGCTGCGCAGACCGGCCTCTTGCCACCCCAGCCAATCACGGCTCAGATCACCAAAGGACTCTCGTTATGGCTGGATGAGAAACGGGGGTCACGTCAGTTCGCACGGCTCATCCGACGAGAAGTATACTCGTGTCCTCTATCCCAGTCCAAAACGGTTCGGATCGAGCCCCGCAATTCTTTGGGGATGCTGCTGAAATCAATCTGGGCAGCAGCGAAGAGCGCTTTGAGATTGTGTGTATATAGGTCCGGTCGGGCGTCCTTGGACGGCCAACCGTTCAGGCGTTCCCGCTTGATGATGTAGGCCTTCAAAGCGAACTCAACAGCGAAACCAGAAGCCAACCAGGCTTCTCTGCACGCTAGTCGATCATCAACAACTGCGCGCGCAACTGCCCGCTTGCTCTCCACAAGCTGAAGGAAGGCATCAGCGCTGAGCGGTTCGTTCGCGTCCAAGCGGATCGCATATCCCTGTTACACTCTCGCTGGAAGATTGAATTCGCTGCGCACACGCAATCAGCGAGCGTCGAGCACTCTTCAAACCGTCGCCGAACACGCCTAAACCCCGCGGCTGACGAACGGAGCGCCCTGCCCTTGTTGATCGTGCTTTCTCCCGCCAAGCGGCTGGATTTCACCGAACCCTCGCATGACGTCCCCGCGACGCATCGGCGCTTCATCGACGACACAGCGACACTTTCGAGGACCGCGCGCAACCAGAGCCAGGCCGATTTACGCCGTCTGATGGGCATCTCCGCCGATCTCGCCAAGCTCAATCAGGCCCGGTTCAAGGCCTTCGAGCCCGACGCGCTCGACGCCGGCATCCAGGCCGCCTTCGCCTTCGACGGCGACGTCTATCAGGGACTCGACGCCCGGACGCTCGACAAGGCTGGCCTCGCCTTCGCCCAGGATCGTCTGCGCATCCTGTCGGGCCTCTACGGCCTGCTGCGTCCGCTGGATCGCATCCAGCCCTATCGCCTCGAGATGGGCGCCCGGCTGAAGACCCGGCGCGGGTCCAGTCTCTACGACTTCTGGGGTGACCGGATCTCGAAACAGCTCAACGCGGACGCCGAAGGCCAATCCGATCCCAGACTGGTCAACCTCGCCAGCCAGGAATATTTCGGCGCGGTCGACGCAAGAGCCCTGAAACTGCCTGTCGTCACCCCGCATTTCCGCGAGGAAAAGGATGGCGAAAGCCGCATCATCTCCTTCTTCGCCAAGAAGGCCCGGGGGACCATGGCGCGGTTCGCCATCGACGAGCGGATCGAAACCGCCGGCGATCTGAAGGCGTTCGATCGCGACGGCTATCGCTTCCAGAAGGCCGCCTCGACCGAGACCGACTGGATATTCACCAGGCAGGGAAATTCCTGAGACCGGGTCGCCTTCGCAGTCGCGAAAGGTTAGAGTCCCGGCAAACCAGAGACCCCCGACGCGTCCGAACGACGCGGACAAGGGCAAGAGACGAGAGTGAACGACCCCATGTTCCAATGGCCCGGCAAGAAGGACGGCTCGGAGACCGAGCGCCCCGTCTATCGTGATCCCAACGACCTCAAGGGCCAGGTGGCCGTCATCTCGGGCTCGACGTCAGGCATCGGCCTGGCCCTCGCCCGGGCGGTCGCCTCGCGCGGCGGCGACGTCGTCCTCAACGGTCTGGGCGACCCGTCGGAGATCGAGCGCACGCGCGCCGAGATGGAGGCCAGTTGCGGCGTCCGGGTCCGCTATCACGCCGCCGACATGCTGAAGGGCGATGAGGTCGCCGACATGGTCGCCTATGCCAGGCATCAGCTCGGCCGACTCGACATCCTGGTCAACAACGCCGGCATCCAGCACGTCGAGGCGGTCGAGAAATTCCCGTCCGACCAGTGGGAGAAGATCATTGCGATCAACCTCTCCTCGACTTTCTACGCCACCCGCGCCGCCATCCCGATCATGAAGGCGCAGGGCCGCGGCCGGATCGTCAACATCGCCTCGGCCCACGGCCTGGTCGCCTCGCCGTTCAAGTCCGCCTATGTCGCCGCCAAGCATGGCGTCCTCGGCTTCACCAAGACCGTGGCTCTGGAGCTGGCGCAGGACAACATCACCTGCAACGCCATCTGCCCCGGCTTCGTCGAGACGCCGATCGTCGAGAAGCAGATCGCCGATCAGGCCCGCACGCGCGGGATCTCTAAGGATCAGGTCCTGAAGGACGTGATCCTCGCCGCCCAGCCGACCAAGCGGTTCGTCACGACCGACGAACTGGCCGGTCTCTTCCTCTATCTGGTCTCGGACCTGGGAGCCTCCGCGAACGGGGCGAGTTTCTCCATCGACGGCGGCTGGACCGCTCAATAGCAACCCTGCCGGGGAACGATGGCGCTCTTCAAACGCAAGTCGACCCCGGCGCCTGCAGCGCCTGATCCGCCCGTCAGCGGTCGCCGCCCCATCTGCCTGGCGCTTCAGGGCGGGGGCGCGCACGGTGCCTTCCAGTGGGGCGTGCTCGACCGGTTGCTCGAAGCCGACGTGGTCGACATCCGGGCCGTCACCGCCTCCTCGGCCGGCGCCATGAACGGCGCGGCCCTGGTCTCCGGCCTGGCCACCGGCGGTCCCGACGGAGCCCGCGAGGCGCTGGACAAACTGTGGCGCGAGACGAACCAGTCGGGCGGCAAGAACGTCTTCGGCGACACCTCGATCTGGTCCAATGCCCTGCAACCGACCTGGCTGAAGGACTCGCCCCTGTGGCGCGCGTCAGAGACCCTGGCGATGTCGATGTCGCCCTATGAATTCAATCCCTTCAATCATAATCCTCTCAAGCGGGTTCTGCAGGCCACGATCGATTTCGAGGCCGTCCGTAAGTCGGAGGTGAAGTTCTTCGTCGCCGCCACGGCGGTTCGCCACGCCAAGTCGCGGGTCTTCACCTCGACCGAGATCACCGATCAAGTGTTGCTCGCCTCCGCCTGTTTGCCGCACCTGTTCCAGGCCGTGCAGATCGACGGTGAGCCCTATTGGGACGGCGGCTACCTCGCCAACCCGCCGCTCTGGCCCCTGTTCTACCAGGACACGCCGGACGACGTCCTGCTGATCACCCTCAACGCCTTCGAGCGCGCCGATGCGCCCAAGGCCGCCGGCGACATCATGGACCGGCTGAACGAGGTCGTCTTCAACGCGCCTCTGGTCGCCGAACTACGCGCCGTCGCCTTCGTCCAGGAACTGATCGAGGACGGCCGCCTGACCCCCTCCGCCCGCGAGCAGTATCGCCACATCCTGATGCACGCCATCGAGGCCGACGGCTGGCTGGGCGACCTGTCGCTGGGATCCAAGTTCAACACCGAATGGACCTTCCTCAACGACCTCAAGACGCGCGGGCGCGCGGCGGCGGAGGAATGGCTGGACAGTTGCTTCGGAGATGTGGGGGTGCGGTCGAGCGTCGATCTGCAGGCGCGGTTCGGCTAGCCGACGAAGCCGGCGGCGCGCGCCAATCGATCATTGATGGCCTCGCCCAGGCCCGCCATCGGCACGGGCGCCACGGCGATCGCCGCGGGGCCTTCCCGATCGGCCTCACGCAACAGCCGGAACAGGTTCGCCGCCGCCTCGCGCAGGTCGCCGGACGGGCTCAGACTCCAGCGCTCGACGCCCGATCCCGGCCCGAAGCCGAGCAGAATCTCCCCGGCCTCAGCCCTCGTCGCCTCCAGCCGCACCGGCGACACAGGCGCATAGTGGCGCGTCAGCCGCCCCGGCGACCGATGCCTCTCGCCCGCCCCGTCCAGCGGACCGACCAGGGCCTCGATCTCCTCGCGCGTCACCGACCCCGGCCGCAACAGAGAGACCCGCCCGTCCAGCACCGAAACGACCGTGCTCTCGACCCCGACCGCGCAAGGCCCCCCGTCCAGCGCCGCGCTCGCGAAGGCGCCCGTCTCTTCCATGGCATCGGCGAAGGTCGTCGGACTGGGCCGCCCGGACCGGTTGGCCGAGGGCGCCACCACGGGACCGCCGAACGCGTCCAGCACCGCCCGCGCCCTGGCGTGGCCGGGGACCCGCACCGCGATACTGTCCAGCCCTGCGCGAGCCAGATCGCTGACAGCCGTCATATCCCGGCACGGGGCCACGATCGTCAGCGGCCCGGGCCAGAAGGCCGCCGCCAGACGCCGCGCCGCATCGTCGAAGACGGCGATCCGCTCGGCTGCTACGGCATCAGACACATGCGAAATCAGGGGATTGAAGCGAGGCCTTTCCTTGGCCTCGAAGATCTTCGCGACCGCCCCGGCGTTCCCGGCATCCGCCGCCAGACCATAGACGGTCTCGGTCGGCAGGATCAGCAGCTCACCGGCCTTCAGCGCCGCGACGGCGCCCTCGACGCCGCTCAGCCGACCGGGCGCGTCGCCAGGGACACGTCCACCCTCACCTGACGTCCGATCAGTCCGTTCCACGGTCCACGCGTTCCAATGCCGAAGGCCGCCCGATCCAGCGAGAAGCCGCCGGTCATCTGCGCCGTCCGCCCTTCGCTGCGCAAGGTCGCGGGGAAGGTCACGGACCGGGTGACGCCCTTGACCGTGATGTCCGCACGGGCCGTGAAGCGCTGGCCGCCCGCCGGTTCCAGCCCGGTCAGGCGAAAGGCGATGCGGGGATAGCGGCCGCTGTCGAGAAAGCCTGCACCGGCCGCCGTGGACGTCAGGCGGCCGTCATCCATTCTCAGCGACGCCGCCTCGACCTCGATGGCGACCTGCGCCGTCTCCGGGGCGTCGGGATCGAAACGGATATCGCCCGTCCAGCGCATGAACCGCCCGGTCCGCGCGCCGACCGGGGTCCCGACCCGCATGGTGATGGCCGAATCACCCGGGACAACGGCCCAGCGCTCGAAATCGGCCCGGCTCGCGCCCGTCGCCAGACAGGCCGCCCCGATCAGCAGTGCGATCAGGGCAAGGCGCATCTCAGGGCCGCCGGCGAATCAGGGGGATCATCCGGTGCAGGACATTGTCGCGATCGACGAAATGATGCTTCAGCGCCGCCAGCACATGCAGGGCGAGCAAGACGTACAGCACCTTAACCCCGGCCTCGTGCAGGCCCATGAGGGTCCCGGCCATATCGCGGCTCCGTTCGACGGGCAGCAGCGGCCAGTTGAACAGCCCGAACCAGGGGATGTCCCGTCCGCCGGCGCTCGCCGCCGCCCAGCCGAACATCGGAATCCCGATCAGCAGCACATAGAAAAGCACATGCGTCGCCTTGGCTGCGAACTTCTGCCAGTCCGGTGTGCCAGGCGGCATGGGCAGGGCCGGGTTGGCTATTCGCCAGCCGATTCGCGCCAAAGTCAGGACCAGGACGGTCAGGCCCAGAGCCTTGTGGATCTGAACGAACTCACGCGAGATCGGCCCGTCGGTCGCCTCCTTCGCCGTGATCAGCAGCACCTGGCACAGGACCAGCAGCGCCAGTCCCCAGTGGAAGACCAGCGACACGATCGAATATCGGTTTCTCGGCTCGGCCATGCATCTTCCCACGTCGCGTCGGCGGCAGCTTGCCGCAAGGGACGGCGCAGGCCAAGCGGTCCCTTGCCTGACGCGACGGCATCGTCGCAAGAAGGTCTGACGCACGAGGTGACTTGTGTAACAAGACGCTTCAGCCCGACCGGAGACCTCCGCCATGCCCTATCGCGCCCCCGTTCGGGATCTCGCCTTCAGCCTGACCGCCATCGCCGGCATCGACCAGGTCGCCGCCACCGGCGCCTTCCCGGACTATGACGCCGACGTTCTGGGCGCCGTGCTGGAGGCCGCCGGCCAGTTCTCCGAAGGCGTGCTGGCGCCGCTGAACCGCATCGGCGATCAAAAGGGTTCGACCTACGCCAACGGCTCGGTCACCGCCGCGCCCGGTTTCGCCGACGCCTATCGCCAGTTTGCCGAAGGCGGCTGGACCGGTCTGACGGCCTCGGCCGAGGCGGGCGGCCAGGCCCTGCCCAAGGCGCTGGAGCTGGCGGCCTACGAGACGATCCAGTCGGCCAATATGGCTTTCGCCCTGTGCCCCATGCTGTCTCTGGCCGCGATCGAGGCGCTGGAACAGGTCGGCACCGAGCACCAGAAAACAACCTACCTGCCCAAGCTTGTCTCCGGCGAATGGACCGGCGCCATGGTCCTGACCGAGCCGGGCGCAGGCTCGGACCTCGGCGCCCTGACGGCGACCGCGACGCCGAACGGCGACGGGACCTACGCCCTCAACGGCCAGAAGATCTACATCACTTGGGGCGACCACGACGCGACACCGAACATCGTCCATCTGGTCCTCGCCCGCCTGCCCGACGCCCCTCCCGGCCCCAAGGGCATCAGCCTGTTCCTGGCGTCGAAGTTCGAGGTCAAGGCCGACGGTTCGCTGGGCGCTCGCAACGATTTTCGCCCTGTCGGGATCGAGCACAAGCTGGGCATTCACGCCTCCCCGACCTGCGTCATGAGCTACGAGGGCGCCCGGGCCGAGCTCGTCGGTCAGCCGAACCAGGGCCTGGCCCACATGTTCGTCATGATGAACAACGCTCGCCTCGCGGTCGGCGTCCAGGGCGTCGGCGTCGCCGAGGGGGCTTACCAGCACGCCCTGGCCTATGCGCTGGACCGGCGTCAGGGCCGCTCGATCTGGACCGGAGAGGCCAACGCCCCGATCATCGACCACCCCGATATCCGTCGCACGCTCGCGGTCATGAAGGCGAAGATCGAGGCCGCCCGCGCCATCTGTTTCGCCACCGGGGTCGCCGCCGACATGGCCCAGCACGCCGCCACCGAAGACGAGCGCAGGGCCTGGAAGGGCCGTGAGGACCTGTTGGTGCCGATCGCCAAGGCCTGGGGCACCGACGTCGGCTGCGACGTGGCCTCGGACGGAATCCAGATCCACGGCGGCATGGGCTTCATCGAGGAGACCGGCGCCGCCCAGTACTACCGCGACGCCCGCATCACCCCGATCTACGAGGGCACCAACGGCATCCAGGCGATAGACCTTGTCGGCCGCAAACTGTCCCAGGACGGCGGCGCATCGGCCAAGGCTGTCATCACCGAGATGAGGGCGACGCTGAAGGCCCTCGGCGCGATCTACACCGGCAAGCCCGTCGAGCGGTTCGCCGCCGCCATCGGCGCGGTCGAGGACGCGACCCTGTGGCTCCTGGACGCCAAGGCCGATGCGGCGCGCGGCGCCGACGTACTCGCCGCCGCCGACGCCTATCTGAAGCTGCTCGGCGACGTCATCGGCGGCTGGATGCTGGCCAAGGGGGCCCTGGCGGCCAGGGCTCGCCTCGACGCCCACGACGGCGATCCGGCCTGGCTGCAGGGCAAGATCGATCTCTACGAGGTCTATGCCGCCAACATCCTCGGCCACGCCTCCAGCCGCCTCGCGGCCATCGGTCAGGGCGGAGACCTTCTGTCGCGGATGACCCGGGAAGCGCTGGGGGCTTAGCGGCTCCTGTTACGTCGCCAGGTTCGAGATTCAGCAAGGCGCCCTTCGCTTTTCCGTGCACCCCGGCGAAGGCCGGGGTCCAGATCACAGACCCAGGCGGCTGGAATTTGGCGCTCATCTTCGTGCCGAGAGTCGGAGTGCGCCATCTGGACCCCGGCCTTCGCCGGGGTGCATGGTGATAAAGTCAGCACCGTTGAATGTAGAGCAGCGCTTAGCGAAAGAAGGTAAGAGGCATTTATTCCTCACGGCCTCTTGCGCGGCAGGAGAGCCACACTCACCTCCTCACGGAGGTCTTTGAAATCGTCGGATCAGGTCAGGGCGTTGGACTCACATTGGACTCGAGTCCAATCAGGACATCGTTCCAACACCCTGAACACACTCGAAAGTCACTGCCCGTTGGACTCTTTGGACTCTGTTTTTCAGGAGTCCAATCCAGCCCGGCCGGAGCGTCGTCCGGAGCCTATCTGTCCAGCAGCGCGATCGCCTCGCGGACATAGACGGCGTGGGTCACCACCCCGATCTCCAGCTGTTCGTCGTTGACCCTCACCTCCTGGCTCAGCAGGCCGGCGATGAAGGCCGTATCCGGCTCCGTCGTGCCGGGACGCTTCCGCGCGCTCGGGGTCCAGAAGACCGGCCCCCCGGAGTTGCCGGGGAAGACGTTGAAATCCAGCAGGAAGGTCGGAAACGCGCTGACCGGCGAGAGAGGATACGACGCGATCCGCCCGACCCTCAGGATCGGAAAACCGGCCCGGTTGGCCGACAGTCCGCGCGGAAAGCCCAGCGACAACAGCTCATCGCCCGGCCCTACCTGCCAGGCGTCGAAGGCATTCTCGTCCGCCAGCCAGCCCAGGGGGATCGCCGCCCGGGCGAAGGCTTCCGGGGCCTGCACCTCCATCACGGCCACATCGCGATCCGGATGCTGGGTCCACAGCGGCTGCCCCTCTGCGTCGCGGATCGTCAGGGGCTCGGGGTCAAAACGCCACGTCCCGTCGCCCAGCGCCGTGCGCCAGCCGATCCGCGCCTCGGCCTCGTTCATGGTCTCCAGCACGTGCGCCGCGGTGACCAGAACGACGCGCGGCGTCCCGTCGGGCCTCGGTGCCTGGATCAGAAACCCGGTGCCCACGGTCCGCGTGGTCGGTCCCGACGGCTGGTCCAGCTGCACCGTCGCGTCGATCAGACCGACCGTCAGATCCCAGACAGGGCCGACGATCGGCGGGGGCGCGTCGTCCTGGGCGGGCGGGATCTCGATCATGGGCAACCTTTGTGGACAGACGCTGCATTTGACGGCGTGCATGCCGGTCGCACAAGCTGCGCCACTGACTTACAGGGGAGCGACCACGATGAACCGCCGCGAATTCGTCGCCACGACCGCCGCCTCGGCGCTCGCCGCCGCCTCCCCCGCCCTCGCCCGTTCCCCCGGAGCCCAGATGTCGCCTACGCCCCCCGTCGCCCGGAAAATTCCCGTCGTCATCGAACAGTTGGGGCGCACACGCACCGACAACTATCAGTGGATGAAGGATGACAACTGGCAGGCCGTCCTGCGCGACCCGACCCTGATCAAGGCCGATGTCAAGGAACACCTGGAGGCCGAGAACGCCTATCGCGAGGCCATGCTGGCCTCGACCCTCCCGCTGCAGGCGCAGCTGTTCGAGGAGATGAAGGGCCGCATCAAGGAGGATGATTCGTCCGTCCCCTCGCCCGACGGCCCGTGGGAGTATTTCACCGAATACCGCACCGGCGACCAGCACCCCCGCTATATGCGCGTCGAGCGCCAGGGGACCTGGATCGCCGACGGTCGACAGGTGACGAAGACCTTCATCGTCGCCCCGACGCCTGAACTGCTGCTGGACTGCAACCTGCTGGCCGAGGGCAAGGCCTATTCGGAGGTCTCGGCCGTCGAGCACAGCCCCGACCACACCCTGTTCGCCTGGGCCGAGGACGCCCAGGGGTCGGAGGTCCACCACATCTACACCCGCGACCTGGCGACCGGCGAGCTCCTGCCCGACCCGATCCCGTCGGCGACCGGCAACTTCACCTTCTCGCCCTGCTCCTGCTGGATCTTCTGGACCAACCGCGACGACAACGGCCGCCCGGACAAGATCTTCCGCCGCCCCTCCCGCGGCGGCGAAACGACCCTGGTCTACGAGGAAGCCGATGACGGCATGTTCATGGGCGTCGAACGCACCTCGGACGACGCCTTCATCGTCATCTCGATCCAGAATCAGGAGACGTCGGAGGCCCGCTACATCTCCGGCCAGCGGCCGACCAACCTGCCCGTCATCCTGGCCGAGCGCGAGGTCGCCGTCCGCTACGACGTCGATCACTGGCAGGACCGCTGGGTCATCCGCACCAATGCCGACGACGCCATCGACTTCAAGATTGTCCAGACCCCGACCGAAAGGCCCGCCCGCGCCAGCTGGGAGGACCTGGTCCCCCACACGCCCGGCCGCTTCATCGAGGGCGTCGCCCTGGTGAAGAGCTTCCTCGCCCGCCAGGAACGCGCCGACGCCAACACGAAGATCGTCATCCGCAGCCGCGCGGGCGACGAGCACGAGATCGCCGTCGACGAACCCGCCTACGCCCTGTCGCTGGCGGGGGCGTCGGAGTTCGAAACCACGACGATGCGCTACGGCTACAACTCGCCGTCCACCCCGACCTCGACCTACGACTACGACCTCGCCACCCGTGAGCGGACCTTGCGCAAGGTCCAGGAAGTCCCTTCGGGCCACGACCCGGCGGACTATGTCGTCGAGCGGCTGAACGCCCCTGCGTCGGACGGCAAGCTGGTGCCGGTCACTGTTTTGCGTCGTCGTTCGACGCCCGTCGACGGGTCCGCACCCCTGCTGCTCTACGGCTACGGCTCCTACGGCATCCCGATGTCGGCCAGCTTCTCGACCGGAAGGCTGTCGCTGGTCGATCGCGGCTGGATCTACGCCATCGCCCACATCCGGGGCGGCTCGGACAAGGGCTGGGGCTGGTTCCTGGACGGGCGCAAATTCAAGAAGAAGAACACCTTCACCGACTTCACGGCCGCCGCCGACCATCTGATCAGCCGCGACTACGCCCGCGCCGGGAACATCGTGGCGCAAGGGGGGTCCGCAGGCGGCCTGCTGATGGGGGCGGTGACCAACATGAGGCCCGAGCTCTGGGCCGGGGTCATCGGCCAGGTGCCGTTCGTGGACGTGATCAACACCATGTCGGACGTCAGCCTGCCCCTGACGCCGCCGGAATGGCCCGAGTGGGGCAATCCGATCGAGGACGTCGAGGCTTACGACTACATCGCCAGCTACAGCCCCTATGACAACGTCGAGGCCAGGGCCTATCCGGCGATCCTGGCCACGGGGGGCCTGTCCGACCCCCGCGTGACCTACTGGGAGCCCGAGAAGTGGGTCGCCAGGCTGCGGCCCGCGACGACCTCGGGCAAGCCGGTCCTGCTCAAGATCAACATGGAGGCCGGCCACGGCGGAGCCTCCGGCCGTTTCGACTATCTGAAGGAGGTCGCCCACGACTATGCCTTCGCGGTCTGGGCGATCCAGCGGGGGTGGGAGGCCGCGTGATCCGGGAGGCGACACCCGATGACCTCCCCGCCATCACGGCCCTCTATGGCCGCGAGGTTCTGACCGGCACGGCGACGTTCGAGCTGGAGCCGCCCTCGCTGGCCGAGATGACCGACCGTTTCGCGGCCGTCCGCGCCAGGGGTCTGCCGTGGTTCGTGGCCGAGATCGACGGCGCCTTCGCCGGCTATGCCTACGCCTCGCCGTTCCGGCCGCGTCCCGCCTATCGCTACGGCGTCGAGGGCTCGGTCTATGTCGAGGAGACCGCGCGCGGCCACGGCGTCGGCCGCGCCCTGCTGGCCGCCCTGATCGATCGGGCCCGCGAGCTGGGCCTCAGACACATCATCGGCGCCATCAGCGACAGCGCCACCAGCCAGGCGTCCATCGCCCTTCACCAACACCTCGGTTTCATCCGTGCCGGGACCTACCATCAGGTCGGCTGGAAGTTCGATCGCTGGCTGGACGTCCACCTGATGCAGCTCGATCTGGATCCGACCGGCGCCCCGCCCGCGGCTCCGGGCGTCGACCTGACCGGAGGTCTCGCCTGATCAGTGCGGGGCGATGTCCGCCGGCGGCGTGGTCAGCCACGGCGCCAGCCGGAACCGCCTCGGCGGAGCGTCCACCTTCCGGGTCAGGATAAAACGCTGCGCGAAGGCCACCACGGCGCGGATCGTCTGCTCGTCGAACGGCTTGGACACCGCGCCCAGCGCGCCCGCGAATCCGTCGGGAATCTGTTCCGGGTTGGCGGTCAGGAAGATCACGGCCATGCCGTAGTCGCTCACCAGTCGATGCGCGATCTGCGGCCCGGTCATCCCGTCCAGCAGGTTGACATCCACCAGGGCCAGCCTGGGCCGCTCGCGCTCGGCGATCTCGAAGGCGCCTTTGCGATCCATGGCGCAACCGACCACGTGGAACCCGGCGTCGCCGAGCACGAGTTCCAATTCCATCGCGAGGATGGCCTGATCCTCCACGATCATGACCCGCAGGTCAGACGTCTGCTGCAATCTACTCACCAAAGCGCACTGCCGACGGTCGTAAAGCTTACTGTGTCGGTTACCGCACAATCCAAACGCGCGCTTGGACGGTTGGTTCACCGTGCGGTACCAGAATCTCTAAGTTGCACGCCTTGGGGGGCGAATGGCCGCCGACGCGGAACTGACAATCGCCGAGATCGATCCGCCGCTGCCTGGCGGCTATCCGCTGCTCCAGGCGCTGGTCGGCATCCGGCTGCGCAGCGTCCGGGATTCCGAGAGCCCGCGCCATCTGACCTGGCTCAGCGACATCGTCGCCGCCATGGGTCTGATCAATCGCCGCGTGGTGGAGGGCGGATCGGTCGATTTCGCCGCCTACCTGGATGACGCGGCAGGCTTCTGGCGGCGGGCCTGCGAGACTCGCGGCGTGCGCATCGATCTGCGCGCCGCCCCGACCGCCCTGCCGGAAAACCACGCCCTGCCCCTGGCCATCATCGTGCACGAGTTGATGTCCAACGCCGTGCGCCACACCTTCCCGGACGACCGGCGGGGCTCCATCGCCATCGCCTGTTCCCGCGCCTCCGACGGCGTCAGCCTGGCGGTTCGCGACTCGGGGATCGGCGCGGATGACCTCGCAAAGGGAGACGGCCTGGCGCTGGTGGAGGGGCTGGTCGCCCATCTGGGCGGCGCCATGGTCATCGAATCCGCGGCCGGAGCCGGTGTCGGCCTCCGCGTGCGCCTGCCGATACGGCCCGACACGACGCACTGACACCCGCCCCAGAGGGCGTGGTCATGGCTGGACTGCCTGGAAGGCCGTGGCTGGGGAACAAGGACTCGAACCTTGAATGACGGTACCAAAAACCGGAGTGTTACCATTACACCATTCCCCAGCAGGACCGGTGCGCCCGAGGGCCTAGGCCCGAGGGAGGCGGTCGAATACGCCAAGGCTGCCGGGGATGCAACACCCGGTTTCCGGACTATTTTGCAATGCCCCGGAAGGCGCTTGCAGGCTCCGAAACCCCTCGCTATAAGCCCGCCTCCAAGTCGGAGTGTGGCTCAGTCTGGTAGAGCACTGCCTTCGGGAGGCAGGGGTCGGAGGTTCGAATCCTCTCACTCCGACCATCTTTCCAGCGGTTCCCGCCCGCCCGTCCCATTCAGTCCGGTTCGACATCGACGTTGACGTCGCGGACCCGGTGCGGGACATCCAGCGGCTGGAAGGCCAGGGCCACAAGGCCGCACAGCAACGCCATCACCACAAGTCCGATCAGGATTTCCATCGCGATTCTTCCTGAGAGGGAAACGCGAGGCCGCGCCGGCGGTTGCGGTCAGCCCGCCCTGGCCGCCATGTCGTTCAGATCCCTCCCCACAGATTCGATGGTGCGTTCTCCCAGCGCCTTCCTCCGCGCCAGAAGTTCGGGCGAGCCGGCGTCGTAGTCGGCCATCAGCCGCTTCACGAACGACCCGTCGCGCACATCGGCCAGCACCCCGTCCATCGCCGTCCGCGACGCTTCCCCGATCACGCGAGGGCCGGTCAGATAGGCGCCGTACTCGGCGGTGTTGGAGATCTTGGCGAAGGCCCCGGCGATGCCGCGTTCGTACATCAGGTCCGTGACCAGCTTGACCTCGTAGAAGCATTCGAACCACGCCACCTCCGGCGGATAGCCGGCATCGACCAGCTTCATGAAGGCCGCGTCGATGAGCTCGCCGACGCCGCCGCACAGCACCACCTGTTCGCCGAACAGGTCGCTCTCGCATTCAGCGGCGAAGGTGGTCTCCAGAATGCCCTTGCGGCCGCAGCCCAGAGCCGCCGCATAGGACAGGCCCAGGGCGTGGGCTCCGCCGGTCGCGTCCTGATGGACACCGAACAGGCAGAAGACTCCCTCCCCGGCTTCGTAGAGATCGCGGATGCGCGGTCCGATGCCCTTGGGCGAATCCAGGATGACGTCGAGGTCGGCGCGCGGCGTCACCAGCCCGAACCGCACCGACAGGCCGTGGGCGAAGATCAGGGCCGCGCCCGGCCGGATGCTCGGCTCGATCTCATCGCGCCAGAGATCGCGATGCGCCTCGTCCGAGACCATGACGGCGATGACGTCGGCGCCCGCCGTCGCCTCGCTGGCGGTCAGGACATGGAAGCCGTCGGACTCTGCCTTCGCCCGCGTCGTCGAACCGGCCTTCAGCCCCACGACGATGTTGGCGACGCCGCTGTCGCGCAGGTTCAGGGCGTGGGTCCGCCCCTGGCTGCCGTAGCCGATGATCGCCACCCGCTTGCCGCGGATGATCGACAGGTCGCAGTCGCGGTCGTGGAAGACGGGAAGCGGATTGGGTACAAGCTGGCTCATGACCGTCCTCATAACGCCTTTCTCCGTCGTCGCCTTCTGGAAAGAAGCGGGTCCGCAGAAGTGGTACGCCAAGGGCGAGGCCTTCGACCGCGCGTTCCGCGACGCCGCTCTCGACCTGCACTGGGCCGCCGCCCGGCGGGAACTGGATGACTGGATCGAGACGGCCGAAGGGGCGCTGGCTCTCATGGTCCTGCTCGATCAGTATCCCCGGAACTCTTACCGCGGCACGGCGCACCAGTTCGCCACCGACAGCCTGGGGCTGATGTACGCGAAACGGGCCTGGGAGCGCGGCTACCCCCGGACGTTCGAGCCGGATCTGCGCCAGTTCTTCGTCACCCCGTTCGAGCATTCCGAGGACCTGGCCGAACAGGACGCCGCCCTGCCCTTGTGCGCCGACATGCCCGAGGTGCTGAAGTACGCCCACATCCACCGGGACATCATCATTCGCTTCGGCCGCTTCCCGCACCGCAACCGGGCGCTGGGCCGCGAGACGACGGCGGAGGAACAGGCCTTTCTGGATCAGGGCGGGTTCGGAGGCTGAACCGCCGAACTGGACTCGAAAAAACGGAGTCCAAAGAGTCCAACTTCTCAGTTTGTGTGAGCGATATTGTCCCTATCTCATTCAAATCATGAGAGTCATTGGACTGGGCACGCATAGAGACAGGGGTTGGCGAGTGCACTCCACCGGCGGGGCATAGCGGCGCCCTGACCGTCGAGGTCCGGGAGAGTTGATCTGGCTGCCGCTTTTCATGCCGGAACCCTGCCACGCGGGTGCGCCAGATCCGGTCGCAGGCGAGGCCAATTTCCTGTGAGCAACCGAATCGCGCCGATGTGACGACAGCGAATCACCGGCACACTGTGGCGATGAACGCCGTGGCCCAGATCAGTGACCTCCAGGACCGTATCGGCGCCGCGCCGGCCGATCATCCGGAATTCCAGTACCTCAACCTGTTGCGCGACATTCTCGACAACGGGGTGCGTCGCGACGACCGCACCGGCACGGGCACCCTGGGCGTGTTCGGCCGCCAGATGCGGTTCGACCTGTCGAAGGGCTTCCCCCTTCTGACCACCAAAAAGCTGCACCTGCGCTCCATCATCGTCGAGCTTCTGTGGTTCCTGCGCGGCGAGACCAACACCCGCTGGCTGAAGGAGAACGGCTGTTCGATCTGGGACGAGTGGGCCGACGAGAACGGCGAACTGGGTCCCGTCTATGGAAAGCAGTGGCGCTCCTGGGCCGCCCCGAACGGCGAGTCGATCGACCAGATCGCCCGTTTGATCGAGGGGCTGAAGACCAACCCCAACAGCCGCCGTCACATCGTCTCGGCCTGGAACCCGGCCGATATCGAGGACATGGCCCTGCCTCCCTGTCACTGCCTGTTCCAGTTCTTCGTCGCCGACGGAAAGCTGAGCTGCCAGCTGTACCAGCGCTCGGCCGACGTCTTCCTGGGCGTGCCGTTCAACATCGCCTCCTATGCGCTGCTGACGATGATGGTCGCCAAGCTCACGGGGCTGGAGCCCGGCGACTTCGTCCACACCCTCGGCGACGCCCACCTGTATTCAAACCACCTGGAACAGGCCGAGCTCCAGCTGACCCGCCAGCCGCTGGTCCTGCCGACGATGACCATCGCGCCCAAGCGCGACCTGTTCGCCTTCGAACCGTCGGACTTCGTCCTGTCGGGCTATGAAGCGCATCCGCACATCAAGGCGGCCGTCGCCGTATGATCCTCTCCGAACTGTCGGAGAAGGTCGCCCGCATCTCCGACATCTACGCCGCCGAGCACGGCATCGACCGCTCCGGCGACTGGGCGATCCTGAAGCTGCAGGAAGAACTCGGCGAACTGACCGCCGAGCACCTGCGGATCAGCGGCCGCGCGCGCGGCGAACCGAGCGAGCAGGCGCTGGGCGACGAGGCGGCCGATGTCCTGGGCATGCTTCTGATCTACTGCGACCGCGCCGGAATCGATCTGGAGCAGGCGATGCAGCGTAAATGGCTGCACTGGCTCAAGCCGGAAACCAACGTTCAACCAGCCTAGCGTCGCCATAAGACTCGGCGCAGCCTTCCGGCTCGATCCGCGCTCAAGCGGACGGGGCAAACGGGAGGGTTCGCCATGGTGAAGCGTTTTTCGGCCGAGCTTGTCGGCACGATGGTGCTGGTTCTGTTCGGGTGCGGGGCGGCGGTTCTGGGGCCGGCGCCGTTCGACCAGCTGGCGGTGTCGCTGGCCTTCGGGTTCGCCATTGTCGCGATGGCCTATGGCATCGGCCCGGTCTCGGGCTGTCACGTCAACCCGGCGGTGAGCCTGGCCGCCTTCGTCGCCGGGCGAATGTCGGCGAAGGACATGCTGGTCTACTGGGTCGCCCAGTTCATCGGCGCCCTCATCGGGGCCTTCCTGCTGTCGCTGATCGCCAAGACCGGCATGGCCAACCTGGGTCAGAACGGCTGGGGGCCGGGCTATCTCGGGGAGTACGGGCTGCACGCGGCGGCCATCTTCGAGGTCGTGATGACGGCCATCTTCGTCGTTGTGATCCTGGGGGTCACCGGAGACAGGGGGCATGGACCGTTCGCGGGCGTGGCCATCGGCATCACCCTGGCGGTCATCCACATCGTCGGCATCCAGGTGACCGGCGTCTCGGTCAATCCGGCCCGCAGCTTCGGCCCCGCCGTCCTCGCGGGGGGCACGGCGATCAGCCAGCTGTGGCTGTTCATCGTCGCCCCGGCAGTGGGCGCGGTGCTGGGCGCCCTGCTGTTCCGGTTGAAAGTGCTGGACCCGGACGCCTGACACAGGTCAGTGGGCGGCTCTGCATCGACGGAGCCGCCCATGCCTATTCCTCACATCGCTCTCGTGGTGGCGCGCGCCCGGAACGGCGTCATCGGCAGGGACGGCGACCTGCCGTGGACTCTGCGCAGCGACCTGCAACGATTCAAGGCGATCACCACGGGCAAGCCCTGTATCATGGGCCGGGCGACTTGGGAGAGCCTGCCGCTGCGCCCCCTGCCCGGCCGGCTGAACCTGATCCTGTCGCGCGACCTGTCCTACGAGGAATCCGGCAAGGCGAAGGGGGCGGTGGTCGTCTCCAGCTTCGCCGACGCCATCGATATCGCCCGCGAGACGGCCGAGGACGATGACATCGACGAGGTCTGCGTCATCGGCGGCACGGCCCTGTTCGAGACCGCCCTGCCGCGTGCGAAGCGACTCTACATCACCGAGGTGGACGCGGAGCCGCAGGGCGACGCGGTCTTCCCAGGCTTCGATGAAGCCGATTTCGTCGAGGTCTCGTCCGAGGCGCATCCCGCAGGCGAGAAGGACGACCATGCCTTTGTCTTCCGCGTGCTGGACCGCCGCTAGAGGATTCGGCGGTCAAGGGGAGTCAAAGGAGCGCGGACCTCCAGGTCCGCTCTTGTCGCCGCAGAAGAGCGGACCTGGAGGTCCGCGCTCCAAGGGCGTCGCAACTCACCCGTCGAACGCTCTGGCTCAGACTGGAAGCGGCCGGATGCGGAGAAACGACCGCCGGGAGCTGTCCCGACGGCCGCCTCAATGTCGGGGTCTAGGGGTTAACGCAGTCCATCTGCACTTCACAGATCCAGTAGCCTCCGCCGCCTGTGCCATTGGGGTTGTGATCTGTCGAGATCCAGACGCAATTATTCCAGCAAGGAGGGATGGGGTCCTGAGCGGAAGCGGGTAATGCTGCGAGGGTAGACGCCGCAATCATGGCGGCCAGAACAGCCTTCTTGAGCATGGTTTTCTCCTGGGGCGGGATATCCGCAAGAACAGTGGTATCCCGGTTTCGCGGAAATACAACCCAAACATTCTCAGTTAAACTTATCGTTGCGCCCCTTGACCGGGTGTCCCGGCCTTCCACGAAACCCACTTTCGCGAGCCCCTGAACGAACGCCATGATGCGGGCGAAAAGGACGACCATCCTTTCGTCTTTCACGTCCTCGAACGCCTCAGACCCCGGAGCCGCCCGCCATGATGACCTCCACCACCAACGAGATCTTCGGCCACAAGGTCGTGCGCCACATCGGCGTCGTGCGCGGTATCACCGTGCGCTCGCGCAACGCCATTTCGGACATGGTGGGGGGCGTCCAGTCGATGCTCGGCGGCCGCGTCGGGGCCTATGTGAAGCTGGCCGAGGTCGGGCGGCAGGAAGCCTTCGAGCATCTGGTCGAACACGCCAGGGCCGCCGGGGCGAACGCCATCCTGGCCATGCGCTACGACGCCACCGAGATCATGCCCGGCGTGACCGAAGTGCTGGCCTACGGCACGGCGGTCGTCGTCGAACCCGTCTGAGTCTTGTCCGCAGGCGGCATGGCGTCCGTCCCGCACCAGCGGTCCCAGACCCGGAAATAGAGCCCGAAATTCGTCTTCATATGCGTGTGATGCCGGCTGTGATGGGTCGCGGTGATCAACTGCGATCCGATCCGCCCGCGCACCCAGCGATCCGGCCACATCTCCCGGCCGCAGTGATTCATCACCGCCGTCGCCGTCATCACCGTCAGCATGACCGCCAGCATCCAGATGTTCAGCGGGACAATGAAGGCCAGAACCGGCAGCAGCCAGGCCGTCAGCGCGGCCTCCGCCGGATCGAAGGCGAAGCTGGCGAAGGGGCTGGGGTCGCGCGCCCGGTGATGCGCCGCATGGGCCCAGGCGAAGACCCGCTGGTCGTGCAGCATCCGGTGCGTCCAGTAGTAGTGGGCGTCCTGAACGATCAGCAGGAGCCCGAAACTGAGCGGCAGCCACCACAGGGGCCAGGCGGCGGGATCGAGATACAGTTTCGTCCCGCCCGCCTTCCACGCCTCGAGGGCGATGGCCGCGGGGAAGGCGTAGATCGGCGTCGACAACAGCGAGTAGCGGATCTCGTGCAGCATCAGCCTGCGCGACGGCCGCTCGCGGTTCAATCGGCGCCCGACGCCGTTCGCTCGCCCCCAGGTGATCCACCACACGCCGCCCGCGACCAGCAGATAGCGCGCACCGATGATCAGGCTCAGCCAGACTGTGGTGACGAGGATGGCGACGACCATGGATCCCCCTTACCCCTTCCTCCACCGTCGGGGGAGGACCATCAGTGCAGCACAGCCATATGGCTGCGGTCGAAATCGGTCAGTTCGGCCTGGCGGCCTTCGCGGACCTTCTGCACCCAGTCCGGATCGGCCAGCAGGGCGCGGCCCACGGCGATCAGGTCGAACTCCTCGCGTTCCATCCGCCCGATCAGACCGTCCAGCGACGCCGGTTTCGACCCGGCCCCGCCGAAGGCCGCGATGAACTCGCCGTCCAGACCGACCGAGCCGACGCTGATGGTGGGCTTTTGGGTGATCACCTTGGCCCAGCCGGCGAAATTCAGGTCCGATCCATCGAACTCCGGCTCCCAGAAGCGGCGCTGCGAACAGTGGAAGACGTCCACGCCCGCATCCGAAAGCGGCAGCAGCCACTCGGCCATCTCGTCAGGATTGGCGGCGATCTTCGCGTCGTAGTCCTGCAGCTTCCACTGCGACAGACGGATGATCAGAGGAATGTCCGGCCCCAGGCCTTCACGCACAGCCTTCACGACCTCGACCCCGAAGCGGGCGCGTTCGGCGATCGACGGACCCCCCCAGCGGTCGCCGCGGGCATTGAGACCCGACCAGTAGAACTGGTCGATCAGATAGCCGTGGGCCGAATGGATCTCGGCGGCGTCGAAGCCCAGCTCACGCGACGCCCGTGCCGACCGGCCGAAGGCGGCGATGGTGTCGGCGATGTCCTCCTCGGTCATCGGCTCGTATTTCTGCTTGCCGGGCGCGACAAGGCCGGACGGGCTGTCGACCTGGCCCAGCGGCTCCCAGTCCGCCGTTCGCCCGCGCGCGGCGCCGACGTGCCAGATCTGCGGCGCGATCAGGCCCCCGGCCGCATGGACCTCGTCCACCACCTTCTTCCATTCGGGCAGGGCCTCGCCGTGGAAGACCGGCACACTGGCGTCGTTGCGCGCGGCGGGACGCTCGACCACCGTGCCCTCGGTGATGATCAGCCCGACCTCGCCCTCGGCCCGGCGACGGTAGTAGGCCGCGACATCCGGGGTCGGGATGCCGCCCGGTGAGAAGGATCGCGTCATCGGCGCCATGACGATGCGGTTCGGCAGCGTCAGCCCCTTGATCGTGAAGGGCCGGAACAGGGTGTCGACGCTCATCGGAAGTCTCGCGGGAGGATTCAGGAACCACCAAGGTGGCCGTTTCCGTTGCGTTTGAAAACCCTCAGAGGTCGAGTTTTTGCACGACCCTGGCCGCCATCGCGTCGAACCGATCCGCAACCTGCCCGGACGTGAGAGGCGCGCCTGCATCCCCCGCCTCCCGCAGCGAGGCATCCAGCGGCAGGTGGCCGAGGAAGTCGACGCCCAGCCGTCCGGCCTCCGCCTCGGCGCCGCCGCGCCCGAACACGTCGCCGCTCATGTTCTCGATCAGGCCCAGGGTCGGAACATTCACCCGCTGGAACAGGGTGTGGGCCCGCCGCGCGTCGGCGAGGGCCACCTCCTGCGGCGTCGAGACGATCACCGCGCCGTCCAGCGGCGTCTTCTGGATCACGGTCAGTTGCACGTCACCCGTGCCCGGCGGCAGGTCGACGACCAGCACGTCCAGCGGCTCGGCTTCCGTGCCCCAGCGCGTCTGGGTCAACATCTGGGTGATCGCCTGGGACGCCATCGGCCCGCGCCAGATCATGGCGTCGGTCCTCTGGGTGAGCAGGCCCACCGACATGGCCTTCAGTCCGTGCGCCGTGTGCGGCACGATCGCCCCGTCCTCATAGGCCGGCTGGCCCGACAGCCCCAGCATGGTCGGCAACGACGGCCCGTAGACGTCGGCGTCGAGGATGCCGACGCTCAGGCCGCGCCGCGCCAGGGCCGTCGCGAGGTTGACCGCGACAGTGGACTTGCCCACCCCGCCCTTGCCGCTGGCCACGGCCAACACGCGCCGCACATGGGCCGGGCGATCGGTCGGCACGGGCGCCCTGGCGCGCGTCTGGTCGACGGCGGCGGGCGACAGGGAGGCCTTCCTGCCGACCGGGGCCAGCTCCGACGTCAGCACCACCGACACCCGCGCCATTCCCGGCATGGCCTTCAGCGCCGCCTCGGCCGCATCTCGCACCGGGGCCCAGGCAGCGGTCCGGTTGGCGGGGACCTCGATCACGAAGCCGGCGCGATCCTCGGCCACCGTCAGCCCTTTCGGCACCCCGGCGTCGATCAGTCCCCGGCCCGTGTCAGGATCGAGGATGGCGTTGAGCACGGCTTCGACGGAGGCGCGGTCGATCAAGGGGATCTGTCCCGGTTGCGAGGGAAGGATGCGCGTTCTATCGCCATCCCCTGTCCCGCGCGAGCATCCGTTGCCCCATCCGCCCATTACATTGATCGCCGGACCGACCGCCTCGGGCAAGTCGCGCCTCGCCCTGGAGCGCGCCCGGGCGAGCGGCGCCGCCATCGTCAACGCCGACAGCCAGCAGCTCTATGCCGACCTGCGCGTGCTGACGGCCCGACCGTCGAGCGACGAGGAACGGCAGGCGCCGCATCATCTCTATGGGACCGTCGATGCGGCGGAGGCCTGGTCCGTCGGCCGCTGGACCCGCGCGGTCCTGCCCCTGATCGACACGCTACGCAGCCAGGGTCACCCGATCCTCATCGTCGGCGGCACGGGGCTGTATTTCACCGCCCTGACAAAGGGACTGGCCGACATCCCCGAGGTGCCGACCGAAGCCCGCGACGAGGCCATGGCCCTGTATGACACCGAGGGCGAGGCCGCCTTTCGCCTGCGACTGATCCCCCTCGATCCACCCGCCGAGGCAGCCATCGAGAGCGGCGACCGTCAGCGTCTGACCCGCGCCTTCGCCGTGGCCCGGTCGACCGGCCGGTCGCTGTCGGACTGGCAGGCCGGGACGACGCCCCTGTTGCAACCCGGAACCTATGACCGGCTGGTCCTCGAGCCGGAGCGGGAGACCCTCTACGCTGGCTGCGACGCCCGGGTTCTGGCGATGATGCAGGACGGCGCCGTCGAGGAGATCCGCGCCCTGATCGCCCGCGACCTCGACCCGGCCCTGCCCGCCATGAAGGCCGTGGGGGTTCGGGAGATCGCCGCATGGCTGGCGGGCGAAACCACCCGCGCCGATGCGGTGGCGGCCCTGCAGCAGGCCACCCGCAACTACGCGAAACGCCAGCTGACCTGGTTCAGAAACCAGTGCCGGGATTGGGCGAGGGCCTGACAGCGGGCGCCGCCAGGCCCTGTCAGTCTATTCGGCTTGGCGCGTGAAGCGGATGGTGAACCGGACCGTGCCGCCGACCGCGACGCCCTCGAGGCTCCGGGGCGACAGGCGAGCGTCGGCAGCGGCTGCGACTGCGGCGGCGCCGTATCCCGCGCCGACGGGCGTTTCATTGAGGATCGAGCAGCCCGAGACGCGGCCGTCGGCCTGCACGTTGCAGGACAGGTCGGCGCTGCCGCTGAGCGAACCCTGTTCGAACGCCGCCGCCGGGTAGGATAACGGCATCGGATGACGGGTCCAGCCCGGGTTGGTGATCATCTGGGCCTGAGGCTGAGCGGCCGGGATCGCGACGGGTCGCGGGGCCGGTTCCGCCTTCGGCGCGGGCGCGGCGATCGCTCGCGAAGCGACGGACGGCACGGCTCGCGTCGCGGAGACGACCGCCCGAGGCGCGGGAAGCGCACGGCTCACGGTCATGACCGGTGCAGGTTGCGGGGCGACCACGGCCTCCCTCTGGGCCGCGAGGGCGAACGAGCTCGTACCGGCGACCGCTGCTACGGCGACGCCCAAACCGAGGACAGCCAGGCGCTGGCGAACGCCCGAGGTCGGGACCGGGGACAGGATGGCTTTCAGGCGACGCATGACGAGTATCCTTCTGCTGCTGGTGAATGTGAGTGCGGGTGCGTCATCGCCCTTGGGCGAGGCGCGAAGCGCGTCGAGGAGAGAGCGGGCGTAGAGCTTGCGGGCATCGTCCCCGGCGTGAGCGAGGGCCGCAGCGTCGCAGGCCTCCTCCCGCGCGGCGGAGCGATGGTCGCGAATGATCCGGAGGAGCGGGTTGCAGGCCAGAACCGTGAGGAGCACCTCCTCGATCCACAACGCGCGATGATCGCCGCGCTTGAGATGCGCCAGTTCGTGGGCGCAGACGGCGCCCAGGGCTTGCGGATCCGTCGCTTCGAGAAGGCTGGCCGGCAAGACGAGAACGGGCCTGAGCAGTCCGGCGATCAGCGCCTCGCCTCCGGCCGCGCGCACCCGGACTTCCGGCGTCGGCGCGCCGAGGCGCCGGGCCGTGGCTTCAACGATCTGTCGGACGGCAGGCGAGACCTCGCCCGAAGCACCGATCAGGCGATGCAGGCGCAGGCTGCGCCTCGCCAGCCAGATCATCCTGATGAGAGCCAGCAAACCGGCCAGGATGAGGACGCCGAACACCAGCGGTTCGCCGATGGAGCCCCTGGAGGCGGCCCGCTGGACGATGATCTCGATCACGGCGGGGCCGGTTGCCGGACCTCCGAGCCCGACGGAGCTCGCAACGGTCGGCGGCGGCAGGAGCAGCGCAGCCCCGACGAGGACGATCGGCAAGGCCGGGAGATAGAGCGCCAGAGCCCAGGCGGTCTCGCGCAGGACCGGGTCCGGCGCGCCGGCCTCGAACAGCCGCACCAGCCCATAGGCCGCGCCGGCCAGAACCAGCGACAGCCCCAGCGACAGGGCAAGAAGTTCAGCCGTTCCCATCGCCCGCCTCCACCTTGAGCGGCGCGTTCAGCAGCGCCTCCAGTTCGGCGATGTCCGCATCATTCAGAAGCTGGCTGCCGGTGAAGGCGGCCGCCGGCAGCGCCTCGTCCATGTCGAGCAGGGCCGAGAACCGGCGCATCAATCCGGTCAGGACCTCCACCTTCGGCCGAGTCTGGGAATAGACGGCCACGCCATGCACATCGCGCCGCGAGACCAGGGCCTTGGTCCGCATCCGCTCCAGGACGGTGCGGGTGGTGGACGGCGTCCAGTCCATCCGGGCCGAGATCCGGTCATGCACCTCGCGCGACGACAGATCGCCATCGCGCCAGAAGCATTTCAGGACTTCCAGTTCGGCGTCCGTGGGGGTCGGTGTTTCGGTCGGCGACATGTCGGCTCCGCATTTGTAACGCAACCGCTACAATTGTCGTGAACGCACGTCAACCGTCACTGACTCGCCTCCCGTCGGCGAGACGACGACCTGCGCCAATCCGGCTCTTCGGTGCATGAAGACCGTCGGGGCGAGGTGAACTCTCGGCCTGGCTGGCCGGCGAGCCGACGCGCGCGGAGGCGGAGGCCACCCTCCCTCCCGGCATTCCGGGCGCAGGGCAGTGAAAGTCAGAACCCGACGCCCTGCCGGATCGGCGGGCGGATCGGCATTGGGGATAACGGCGTTTTCGCATTGCCTGGCCCCGGCTCTCGGCTAGGCTGACGTCGAACCCGCTGTGGGTCTCGAAAGGGATGTGACGGATGCGGACCCTGATCTTCGGCGCGGCCTTGCTGGTGGCGGCCTGCTCTCAAGAGGCGACTGCCCCGGCCCCGGACGCTGCCGCTCCTGCAGCGGTCACAGCACCGGCGACGGGCACACCGGCACTGGCGGGCGCCTATACGTTCTTCGGTGACAATCTGACGGCGGCGTCCTGCAGCCTCGTGCTTGAGGGGCGGGCCATCGAGGGGGCTCCGGGCTTCTTCGGTGTAACCCTCGGCGCAGCTCTGGTGACCGCCGGTGTGGCCGGCGAGGTTCCCTGCGAGGAGGCCTATCCCTTCCTCGCCGTCCTGACGGGCTGGGAAGAACTGGAAGGCGGCGGCATCCGGCTGATCGGGGCCGAGGGGTCCGTGTTCGGCGATTTTCGCCTGACCGACGGCGCCTACAGCGGCGTGATCGCCTATGACGGCAAGACCTATGGCCTCGCACCGGAGACGGTCTGAAGCGATCCCGGATGATCCGTCCTGAGGGTCACACCCGGGCGCGGCTGACGATTGCAGCCGCGATGAGGCTCGACTAGCGTCACAGCAAGAGAGTCAGCAGGGACGGACCGGGCATGCGGGACAGGCTTTTCATCATCGGGCTGGCGGCCCTTGTTCTGGCGGCCTGTCAGGCCCCGGCCGGGGAAACGCAGACGGCGCCCTCCTCGGCGCCGGCCACGGCCGGGTTCTCTGCACCCCGGACGGTCGGAACCCATATGGTGACCGGCGTGCTGCATGGCTTCGAGGACGCCGGCTATCCGATGTTCGCCATGGAGGTCGGTGCGGCCGGAGGGGCGGCCGGCGATGAGGCCAATCTGCAGGTGCTGACGCTCGACCCGGACGCCGGTGGACCCGTGGCCCCGGCCGCGATCCAGCCCCTGGTCGGCCAGGCCGTCACGGTCCGCTATTCGGTCACCGCCGGAACCCAGATGACCGACATCCTGCTCAACGGAGCCTCGGTGCTCCTGCCCGTCGAGGGCGGGCCTGGCCCGGTGGCCGGGACCCGCACGATCGAGGGCGTTCTGAGCGGCGCCGAAGGCGAGAGCGGCGACCTGCCCTCGGCCCTGACCGTCACTGCGAGCGACGGAACCGCGGTGACCTTCGACGCCTTCATCGAGCCGGGGATGGCCCGCGCCAACGGCCGGACCGTCACCCTGCAGTATGTGGACGACGTGAACGTCGAACTGGTTTCGATCACCCGTGCCGGCTAGTTTTTGTGGCGGCGAAGCGCCTGTCCCGCGCCTTCGCCGTGGCCCGGTCCACCGGCCGGTCGCTGTCGGACTGACAGGCGGTACGACGCCACGCGCCGATGCGGTGGCCGCCCTGCAGCAGGCCGCCCGCAACTACGCGAAAAGCCAGCTGACCTGGTTCAGGAACCCGTGCCCGGACAGGGCAAGGGTCCAGGCTGACATCAGACGAACCAAACATAGGCTTCGGGTGGGGAGCTGTCATCCGCGCAACCGCAAAAGTCAGTCCGGGTCGCATCGAAGTAGAGCCAGCCACGAAAACGGCGGCCCCCTCTCAGGAGCCGCCGCATCATTCAGCGTGAGTAGGAATTTGGCTCCTGTTCCTCGTCGCCGTCTTCGCTTTAGTCTTCGTCCTCGACTTCGAAGTCGCCGCCTTCGCAAAGGTCGACGCCCATGACTTCTTCGGTGTCGCCATCTTCGTAGGTGGCCTGGACGTCCTGAACGCAGTCATCGCCGACCTCGAAGGTCACTTCGACGCCTTCGCCCGGGGCGATTTCTTCGTCGAGCAGGTTGTCACCGAAATCATCGGAAGACTCGCCTGAGATGGCCAGGCCGACAATGGCCACTTCGCCGTCGTTGGTTACGGTCATCGTGGCCTGCGCCATTGCGCTGGTGCCAAACATGAGAACGACGGCCGAGGCCGCCACGAAAAGATTGGTCTTCATAAGTGCAGTCCCCCAAGGCCGACGGGATGCCGGCGTAGTTAGAAAAAGCGACGTCAAACAATTTCGTCGTTCGGACCATAGCGGCTTGCAGTGCTGCCAGTAAATGACGGGTCCTGACGAGCCTCGCGACAGTGACGACGGTGTAAAAATCGGTCGAAGCCAAGCCGCTTGATACGCAATCCGACGTTTTCCACGTCCGCTGGAGAGCAGACCTGACGGATGTCGCCTCGGGGTCGGATGCGGACCTTGGCTCACCCCGCCATCAAAGACGCCAGCAAGAGCACCAGCAACACCGCGCTGACCCCCTGCCAGAACCGCACCGGCTCCCGCTCCATCAGCGACAGTTCGCGGCTGGGCGGCACGGCGGCGGCGCTGCCGCCTTCGAGGACGTGGATCAGTTCCTCGACGTCGGCGAAGCGGTCGCCGGGCTCGACGGCGAGGGTCCGCAGGATCGCGGCCTCCAGCCAGGCGGGCATATCGGGGCGATGGCTGGTCGGGCGGGTCGGCTTCTCGAACCGCATGCGGTTGAAGTCTTCTTCCTGGCCGCTCGGATAGTCGCCGGTGAGTAGGCGGTAGAGGGTCACGCCCAGGGCATACTGGTCGGTCAGCGCGTCGCCCTTGTTGCCGGCGAACATCTCGGGTGCCTTGTAGCCGGGGGTGCCGGGGGCCTCCGCCTCGGCGAACTCCTCGATTCGGGGCAGGCGGGCGACGCCCAGGTCGATCAGCTTGAGGCCGCCGTTCGTCTCCAGAAGCACATTGTCCGGCTTGATGTCGCGGTGGGTGATGCCCTGGCGGTGCAGGGCCGCGACCGCGCGCGACAGACGGATGGCGATGGTGACACCTTCAGGAATATCAAACGGTTCTTCGGCGATCCTCGCATGCAGGGTCCGGCCGACATAGAGCGGCTGGGCGATGTAGAGCCGGCTCTGGCGCCCGGCGTCGAGGGTCAGGGTCTTGCCGACATATGGACTGTCGATCCGCCGGCCGATGAAGCTCTCGCGCAGGAAGGCGCCGCGTGCGCCGCTCTCGGACACCAGGGCGGGCTTGGGGAATTTCAGGACGACCGGGCCCCCGCCCTCCTCGTCCTTCGCCGCGAAGACCCGGGTGTATTTCCCGTCCGATAGCAGCCGCTCCAGCCGGAAGCGGTCGACATTGTCGCCGACGCTCGGCGGCGGCTCTATCGCCAGGCCGGCTGCCTCGGCGCCGATGGCGTCCTGATCCACCGCCCCAATTCGGATGACGTCGATGACGATGGCAGTGGCGTTGTCGCGGGTCTCTTCTGCACCCGCCCTGTCGACGATGGCCTGGGCGTCGGCCTCGGGCGAGGCGCGGCGGGCCAGCAGTCGCGTCAGGTCCTCGTCCGACACCGCCCCGTGCACGCCGTCGGTGGTCAGCAAAAGCCGATCGTGCGCCTTCAGCGTCACCGCCCGCGCATCGAGCCTCAGGTCCGGCTCGATGCCGATGGCGCGGTACAGGACATGGCTCAGGCCGGGCTGGGCCAGCACATGGTCCTCGGTCAGCCGGGTCAGGACGCCGTCCCGGAAATGCCAGGCCCGGCTGTCGCCCACATGCAGGACCGTCGCCTCGCGCCCGCGCATGACCAGGGCGGTGAAGGTCGTCGCCGCTCCGGCCATCTCCGGATCGGACCGGCCCTTGGCGTGGAGCCAGCGGTTATAGCCCGAAAGAGCCGCCACCCCGGCCGCAGCGATGCCCTTCAGCGGGCTTTGGTCCAGATAACCGTCGATAAAGGTCCGCCCCGCCAGTTCCGACGCGACCCGCCCGGCCCTGGACCCGCTGACCCCGTCGGCGACGAGGGCCAGCATGCCGTGCAGGGCCTGTTCCGACGGCGTGCCCAGATGAACCGCGCCGAAATCCTGGTTGTCCTTGCGCGGCCCCAGCGCCGTGGCGAACCCCGCCGCGATCTCCAGCCTGCCGTCCGCGTCCATGGTCGATCCCCCAGCCCCGAACCAGACTTCACTTCGACACTTGGATGCAAGGGCCGGAGCGCCTATATTGGACTTGCCGGGGGCTT
The DNA here is from genome assembly GCF_049896165.1 of Brevundimonas sp. TWP3-1-2b1. Classification (NCBI taxonomy): domain Bacteria; kingdom Pseudomonadati; phylum Pseudomonadota; class Alphaproteobacteria; order Caulobacterales; family Caulobacteraceae; genus Brevundimonas; species Brevundimonas sp. TWP3-1-2b1. The sequence continues at coordinate 28,838 of NZ_JAFCTT010000002.1, forward strand.
GCTCCGGATATGGCGATAAACGCGCTTGTAATAAGCGGACCGGACCCGGGTGCGATTCCCGGCGGCTCCACCATCTCTTCCTCCGCGTTATCGGCGGGACAGCATGGGGCCGACTAGCATCGACGGACGTGTAAAGAAGACTGCTTTTGCCCGTCCTGGCCCACCGTATCGGGCCATTTTCTAACTGCGAACGATAACTTCGCTGGAGAAGTCCGCCTCGCCGCGTAATGCGGTTCGGTTGATTTCGAATCTTAAGTCCTAGGGGTTCAGATCCTTAGGCGGGGCCGCCGGAGGGCCTGCCAACAGAACCTCCGGCACTTTCCTCGCATTCTTATCTTCCGCCCAGGGCACGGTCCCGCTATCTGTCGCCCCGCAGCGAGGATACCCATGGCCGAAGAGACCCCGCCCGTCGACGAGATGCAGTACGAGAAGCTGGCGCAGGACGCTCTGCGCGGGGTGATCCGTTCCGCCCTCGAACGCGCGGCCAGCCCCTCGGGCATCCCCGGCGCCCACCATTTCTACATCACCTTCAAGACGCGCGGCCCCGGGGTCTCCGTCCCGCCGGACGTGATCGCCAAATATCCCGACGAGATGACGGTCGTCCTCCAGCATCAGTACTGGGACCTCGCCGTTGAGTACGACCTGTTTTCGGTCATGCTGAAGTTCGGTGGAATGCCCAAGGTCCTGACCGTCCCCTATACGGCCGTGACCCGCTTCTACGACCCCAGCGTCCAGTTCCTGCTGCAGTTCGAGGCGCCCGAGCCGGTGCCCGAACCCGTCGCCGAACTGCCGCCCCCGACCCGCACCGCCCCGCCGCCGTCCGGCGACGACGGCCCCAAGGTCGTCTCCCTGGACCAGTTCCGGAAGAAGTAGGTAAAGCCAGGCCCCCGGGTCCGGCTTCGCCGGCCCGAGGATGAACCAAGGGCCGGGGCCCGGATCGCGCACTCGATCGCCGGGATTTGAAGCTCGACCCAGACTGCGACTGCCAGATTTTCCATCTGGACCCCGGCCTTCGCCGGGGTGCACGGTGTGATGGGGGTTGGCGTCGGGGGCCGCATGTTCAGATTGGTTTTGTCGGTGCTGCTCAGCATGGCCTGCGCGACGACGGCTGCCGCCCAGACCGCGCCCGCCAGTCGCTTCGACGGCTGGGCCTCCGCCATCGTCGCCGCCGACTGGCGCACCAGCCAGGGCGATCCGATCCAGGCCTTCGACAATGCCCGTCGTGATCTGACCGTCGGCTTCCTCGCGGCGGGCTTCTCGCGGGCGGACATGGTCGACTACACCCTGCGTCCCGATGTGGCGCCCGTCACCACCGACGTGGCGGCTGTCACAGGCATCGCCGAGGCGACGGCGCGGGCCACGCGCGGTTGCCTGCTCTACCTCACCTCGCACGGCGGTCCTCAGGGCCTTGTGTTCGGCCCGAACCGGATCCTGAGCCCGACCAGCATGGTGACGCTGGTGCGCGGATGGTGCCAGGACCGGCCGACAGTGGTGGTCCTCTCAGCCTGTTATTCCGGCATCTTCGTGGACTCCCTCGCTGCGCCCAACCGGATGATCATGACCGCGGCCCGCCGTGACCGGTCGTCCTTCGGCTGCTCGGAGGACGCGACCTACCCGTATTTCGACGCTTGCGTGATCCAGACCTTGCCGATGGCCAGCGATTTCATCTCCCTCGCCAACACTACCCGGGCCTGCGTGAAGGCCCGGGAGGAGGCCGAGGGCCTCTCACCCGCGTCGGAGCCACAGGTCTCGATCGGGGCCGACCTGCAACTGCTTCTGCCGACGCTGCGCTTCACCCATCCGTCGCCTTGAAGGATTGCCTCGCCATCATTCAGCGAATAGAACATACCATGAACATACAAGGAGGTTGTCGATGCTGACCGGAGGCTGCCATTGCGGCGCCATTCGCTATGAGACCGCCGAGGAAGCGATCCATCACACCCTGTGCCACTGCACCGATTGCCGCAAATGCGCGGGGGCGCCCGCGGTCGCATGGGCCCTGGCGCCGTCTGATCAGGTCAGGATCACGGGCGAGCCGGTCTGGTATGCCTCGTCCGAACATGGACGGCGCGGGTTCTGCGGACGGTGCGGGACGGGCCTGTTCTATACCAACGAAGACATCTTCCCCGACCAGATTGACGTTCAGAGTGCGACGCTGGACAACCCTGACGCCATTCCCCTCCAGGCCCAGATCCAGACCGCTGACGGCATCGGCTGGATGGCCGAACTGCACAGACTCCCGTCGTTCGAACGCTATCCAGGACCGCCGGGCTAGGCCTTGCGCGGAAACGCCCGGATCGTGATCCGCTCGCGTTCGCCCTCGCGCCGCTCGACCAGCAGCCGCGCCACCTGGGCGTCGTCGTGGAACAGATAGCCCTTGATCGCGTCGAGCAAGGCTTTGGCCAGATTGTCCAGGTCCATCCACGGAGGGTCGCCGATATGCTCCATGACGATCTCGACGACGAAGTCGCCATAGGCGGGCCGTGACCCGCGCCATTCCTTGCGGAAGAACTCGTAGACCAGCGGCTTGTAGTATTTGGCCTGGGTGGTCAGGCCGTCGATCATGATGACGACCGTCTCCCCCTCCTCCCGCGCCCGGACCTTGCCGGATATGATCCAGTCATCGTTCACGAGCGGCAGACCATCGGCGACCCGGTCGACAGGGTGGCCGCCCCGATGGCCACCGGACTGACGAGTTGCTCGTCCTCGGCCGGGGCCGAGTGGATCGCCTGGATGATCTCCATGCCGGAGATGACCCGGCCGAACGCCGCGAATCCCTGGCCATCCGGATTGCGTCCCCCGCCGAAATCGAGTGCGGGCGTGTCGCGGGTGACGATGAAGAAGCTGGACGTCGCCGTGTCCGGGCCGTCCCGCGCCATCGAGATTGCGCCGGCGGAATGCCGAAGGCCGGTGTCGATCGTCCGCTCCAACGGGATCGGCCCCAGGCCGGGGTCATCGCTGCCCGCCGGAGTGGCCGCCTGGATCACGTCGATGGGATCGGGACTGTCGTTGGTCGCGGCCACGACCGTGCGAAAGAAGCTGCCGCCTGCGTACCGACCTTGCTCGACGTAGCGCAGGAAGTTGCAGGTGGTGATCGGCGCATGCCCGGCGTCGAGACGAACGATGACGTCGCCCTGCGTCGTATGCAGGATGACGAGGGCCTGATTGTCCTGCGCGAGCGCCGGGCCGTTGGTCATGGCCAGCATCATCGTCGCCAGTATCGTCGGGGTTCTTCTGATCACGCCTATCCCATGCCTCCGCCGGCCCCGCGCTTGCCCGGTCATCCCCCCGTGCTACACCGCCGCTCATCCTCCCGCCACGCCCTGAAGAGCCGAAGCCGATGACCGCCTACCGCACCGAGACCGACACCTTCGGCCCCATCGAGGTCGATAACTCGAAATACTGGGGCGCCCAGGCCCAACGCAGCCTCGGCAACTTCAAGATCGGCTGGGAAAAAATGCCCCTGCCGATCGTGCGCGCCCTGGGCATCGTCAAACGCGCCGCCGCCGAGACCAATATGGCGCTGGGCAAGCTGGACCCGGAGATCGGCGCCGCCATCGTCTCGGCTGCCAACGAGGTCATCGAGGGCAGGCTCAACGACCACTTTCCGCTGGTCGTCTGGCAGACGGGTTCGGGCACCCAGTCGAACATGAACGCCAACGAGGTGATCTCGAACCGCGCCATCGAGATGCTGGGCGGCGAGATGGGGTCGAAAAAGCCGGTCCACCCCAATGACCACGTCAACATGAGCCAGTCGTCCAACGACACCTATCCCACGGCCATGCACGTCGCCTGCGCCGAACAGGTGGTCAACGACCTGTTGCCCGCGCTGAAGCAGCTGCACGCAGCCCTGGACGCCAAGTCCCGGGCCTGGGCGCACATCATCAAGATCGGCCGGACCCACACCCAGGACGCCACGCCCCTGACGCTGGGTCAGGAATTCGGCGGCTATGCGCAGCAGGTCGCCAACGGCATCGAGCGGATCGAACTGACCCTGCCGAAACTGATGGAACTGGCCCAGGGCGGCACCGCCGTCGGCACCGGTCTGAACGCTCCGATAGGCTTCGCCGAGACCGTCGCCGAACAGATCGCCGGCATCACCGGCCTGCCCTTCACGACCGCTCCCAACAAGTTCGAGGCCCTGGCCGCCCATGACGCCATGGTCTTCTCGCACGGCGCCATCAACACGGTCGCCGCGTCGCTGTTCAAGATCGCCAACGACATCCGCTTCCTGGGGTCCGGCCCGCGTTCGGGCCTGGGCGAACTGGCCCTGCCGGAGAACGAGCCGGGCTCCTCGATCATGCCGGGCAAGGTCAATCCGACGCAAGTCGAGGCCCTCACCCAGGTCTGCATCCAGGTATTCGGCAACAACGCCGCCATCACCTTCGCCGGCTCGCAAGGGCATTTCGAGCTGAACGTCTACAACCCGGTGATGGCCTACAACTTCCTGCAGTCGGTCCGCCTGGTCGCCGACGCGGCCATCAGCTTCACCGACAACTGCGTCGTCGGCATCGAGGCGCGCGAAGACAACATCGCGCGCGGCCTGAACAACTCGCTGATGCTGGTCACGGCGCTGAACGGCAAACTCGGCTACGACACCTGCGCGAAGATCGCCAAGACGGCGCACAAGAACGGGACCACCCTGCGCCAGGAAGCCGTCGGCGGCGGCTATCTGACCGATGCCGAGTTCGACAAGGCGGTGCGCCCCGAGAAGATGATCTCGCCGGGCTGAGGATGACAGCCCTTACCCGCCCCTACTGGATCGAGGCGCGCTTCGAGCGGCGCGAGGGGTGGGATGAGGGCGTCTATCCGTTCAACCTGCCGGCCGTGCGGTCCCTGCACACGCTCAAATTTCATCCGAACGTCACCTTCCTTGTGGGTGAGAACGGTTCCGGCAAGTCGACCCTGATCGAAGCCCTGGCCGTGGCCTGGGGTTTCAATGCCGAGGGCGGCGGGCGTGAGCACCGGTTCGGGACGCGGCAATCGCATTCGCCACTGCACAGGTTCGTGCGGCCGATCAAATCACCGCTGCGGCTCCAGGACGGCTTCTTCCTTCGCGCCGAGAGCTTCTTCACGGTCGCCAGCTATCTCGAGGCCGCCGGCGCCAATCGCTACGGGCAGAAATCCCTGCACGAACAGTCGCATGGCGAGAGCTTCTTCGCCCTGTTCGACAACCGATTCATCGGCGACGGCCTGTACATCCTCGACGAGCCGGAGGCGGCCCTGTCGCCGAGCCGCCAACTGTCCTTCCTGGCGCGGATGCACGAACTGGTCCTGGCCCGATCCCAGCTGATCATCGCCACCCATTCGCCGATCCTGCTCGGCTATCCCAACGCCTGGATCTATCAGGCCTCGGACCACGGCCTCGACCGGATCGAGTACGAGGACACCGACCACTATAAGGTCACGAAGAACTTCCTGACGCGGCGCGAGAGGATGCTGGACGTGCTGCTGAAACCGGAGTGAGCCGGGTTTGGGCTCTGGCGCCTTTCGGGTTACCTTCCGCGCATGGGCAAGGTCGAACTGAACATCGGCATCGATCCGGAGCTGATCGAACAGGCTGGGCGTCTCGGCATTTCGATCGCCGGCATGGACGAACGCGCCCTGCGCCTGCATCTCCAGAAGGTCGATCCGGCCGGCGCCGAGGCGCGTGCGAAGCGCTGGGCCGAGGAGAACGCCGAGGCGATCCGCATCCACAATGAGTTCGTGGCCAAGCATGGACTTCTGTCGGATCACCTGCGTCCCTGGTGGCTGTGAGGCAGTTCGACTTCTTCGAAAACCCGTCTCCTGAGATGCGCCAGACGGCGCCCTATCTGGTCGTCCTGTCTTCGCACCTCTTCGCGGATCTGAGCGAAGTCGTCGTTGCACCCGTCGTCAGACCCAACCTGCTGACACCCAGCGATTTCGATGTCCCGGTCGTGGTGGATGAGGAGCGGCATCTGGTCAGCGTCATCGGACTGGCAGCTATCAGTTCCGCAAGGCTCAAACGCCGCGTAGGCTCCCTCCTCGCCCATGAAGACGACATCCGACGCGCGCTCGACCTGCTGTTCACCGGCTTCTGATCAGGCCTTGTCCCGGATCGTCGCGCCGACCGGGGCCAGGGCCAGCTTGGCCAGTTCGAGGTCCTTCAGGGCGAAGGGGATGCCGATGAGAGTGATGGCCTCGGCGAAGGCGATCAGCAGGTGCGAAAGAGCGATGTACCAGCCGGCGAAGAGGAACCAGATGATGTTCAGGCCGACGCCGAAACAGCCGATGTCCTTGCCGTCCGCCTCGCCGCCCCAGACGACTTCGCGTCCGAACGGCCAGAAGGAATAGCTGGCGATCCGCCAGGCCGCGAAGCTCCACGGCAGGCCGACGACGGTCAGGGCCAGTACCGCGCCCCCGATCAGCCACAGCAGGCCGGAGATCCAGCCGCCGAGGATGAACCACAGGATATTCAGGATCAGTCGGATCACGCGCGTCTCTCCTCATCGGCGGAGTCGCCGACGGACCCTAGATAGGCGAAAGGCCCCGCCGATATCAGCGGGGCCCTCGTGAATTCGCGGTTAGTCGTGTGGCGAGATCTAGTGGGATTGCTTTTCGGTCCACTGCGCCTTGGCCTGATCCTTGGTCAGGGTCAGGCGGACCTTGTCGTCATCGACATGGTCGACCCAGCTGGTCGGGATCATGTGATGTTTGAAGCCGCCGGCGAGATCGAGCTTGGCCAGTTCGATCTGGTCGCCGAGGACGTGATCGACGCGGCCCACATGGCCGCCGTCGGAGCCGACGACTTCGAGATGTTCCTTGATGAGCGTGAGGTCTACCATCGGGTGTCTCCTGTCGAATGGTGAGACCCTGAAACGCCGCTTGCTTCAGCCGGTTGCGAGGAACCGATGGCCGAGATCGTCAATCTGAACCGGGCCAGAAAGGCGCGCGACAAGGCCGCGGCAAAATCCGACGCCGCCGCCAATCGTGTCTCCCACGGCCTGACGAAGGCGCAGCGCGAAACGGCGAAGGCGGAACGGGAGCGGCTGTCGCGGCTTCTCGATCAGACGAAGCGCGAGGACTGACTCATGGGCGCGACCGACACTCCGACGACATCGTCCCGGACCCGTTACGGCCTCATCGCCTTGGTCGCCATCCGTCAGGCGAGGGCCATGCGCGAACGTCGCAAGCTGGAAGAGGCCGAACGCGAGGCAAAGACGGCGACGAAGGCCGAAGCGAAGCCCAAGACGCGCGGCTGGTTCCGCTAGGGGACCTTCGGCGGGTGAGTTGCGGCGCCCTTGGAGCGCGGACCTCCAGGTCCGCTCTTCGGCGGCGACAAGAGCGGACCTGGAGGTCCTCGCTCCATTGATTCCCCTTGACCGCCGAACCCTCTAGGGGGCCTTCGGCGCCCGGATCAGCAGCGCCTGCCCGGCCAGGACCAGCAGCAGGCCGACCAGCGCCGTCCAGCCGAACCGGGCATCCTCGAACAGGACTGACACCAGCATGGCGATCGGCGGCGTCAGGGCCGAGATATAGCTGGCCAGCGCATAACCGCGCGCCCGGGCGACGGCGAAATAGACGACGAAGGCGACCACCGATCCCAGCACCGCCAGATAGACCAGCGAGATCAGGTACCCGGGCGACGGATCAATGGTGAACTCTGCACCGCTGACCAGGCCGTGCAGCGCCAGCATGGCCGTGCCATAGCCCATGGCCCAGGCCGTCTGCGGCAGGATCGCGGACCCGAGCTCCTGCCCCTTCCAGGAGAAATAGTTGCCGACGGCCGAACTGCTCACAGCCAGCACGGCCAGGCCGATGCCGGTCAGGGCGCGGGCGTCGAACCCGGCCCCCAGCGCCTCGCCGCCGGACAGGACGGCGACGCCGACGACGCCCAGGATCGCCCCGATCCACGCCATGCGCGACGCCTTCTGGCCCACGAAGACGCGGAACATCACCAGATTGAGGAAGGCCAGGGCCGCGAACACCACGGCGACGATGGCGGAGGTCACATGGCCTTCGGCGGCATAGGTGAAGGTGTAGCTGACGGCGAAGACGAAGGCCCCCTGCCCCAGCGCCGCCAGATGCTGGCCCCGGTTCAACGCCAGCGACCGCCGGGTCGCCGCACAGCCGACAAACAGGACAAGGGCCGCCAGCCCGAACCGCCAGGTCAGGGACGCCACCGGATCGACCGTTCCCAGTTGCCAGGTGATGGCATACCAGGTCGTGCCCCAGATGATCGCGCACAGCGCGACGCCGGCGATGGCCAGAACGCCGGCGGAGGGCCGGCGCAGCTCGGAAAGGGTCAAGGCAGACTCACGGAAGGCGGGGAGACGGGATTGCGCTGGATGCGCTCCCGGCGGGAACGGTGCAACACCGATCCCGAAGACTGCTGACAAGCGCCGCTTATGTCAGCCGCGAAGCTTCAGCGCCGCCCGATTCGCCTCGGGGACGGCGGCGTAAACAGTCGCCGGTCGAATGCCCAGCCGCGCCCGCGCGGTCGCCAGGGGCTCGGCGAACAGGGCCTCGTAATCCAGCCCCGGCAGCCATTGCGCCCGGCGCCCGTTCGACCAGGCCTGCAAGACGGCCCGCCGCGCCGGGATGGACCGCTTCTCGCGCTGGATTTCCCGCGCCGCGCCATAGCCGATGAAACCGAAGCCGAGATTGTGCGTCTGGGCATAGGAGAAGCTGACCACGCAGGCTTCGCCCAGAGCGTCGGTGCCGTAGCCGGTCAGCACATGCCAGATATCGTGCACGTCCCGGAGCCGGCGCGAGTACCAGATCACCGGATGCGGGGCATCGATCTCGGGCGCCACTTCGCGCGCGGTCTCGGCCAGGCCGTCGGCGGTGAAGCCTCGCGCTTCACGGAACGCCTTGTATTCCGCCCCGACCGTGCCCGGCGCGAACCGCGCCAGCCAGACCGGATCGTCGAGCTTCAACGCCAGTTCGTCGCGAAGGAAGGCCTGACGCCCGCCCTCGACCGTCTTCAGCAGCCGGCCGTAGCCCCTGGCGCCCGACCGGCCGGCCAGGGCCCGCATGATCTCGAACACCTGGGCGGTGTCCTCCTTGTCGCGGATCAGCTTGCGGAAGGCGCGAAACGCGGTGACCGGCCGAATCCGTTGCGGCTTCAGCACCTCGAATTCATCGGGGTAGACGGCGGCGTCCATCGTCATCGAAAACATCCTGCTCGAAGTCGGGTATCCTATCGCAACCCACCGTCCTCTCAAAGCCGTTCCGCCGGAGATCCTGTGCTCAAGAAACGCTCCGTCGTCCTCGCCGGCCATGCCACCTCCGTGGCGCTTGAGCCCGAATTCTGGGCCGTGCTGGACCGCATCGCCCTGGCGCGCGGGCTGAGCCACGCAGGCCTGCTGGTCTGGGTCGACGAAACGCGCGGCCGCCGGCCGCTGGCCTCCGCCTGCCGCCTTCTGGCGCTGGAGTTCGCGGCGTCAGAAAGGGTCATTGGCGAACACTGATATTGAGGCGCAGGGTGGCCTCCTCATCAAGGGGTAACCGCCGTGCAGATCGACCGCAGTCTCATTCCACCCGCCATCATCGGCGGCCTCATCGCCATCGGCCTGATCGGAGCCGGCATCGCCGTCGGCGGGGGCGTGGTCAACGCCAACACCGGTAACCGCCAGGTCACCGTACGCGGCGTCGCCGAGCGCAATGTCGAGGCCGATCTGGCCATCCTGTCCTTGCGGTTCACCGTGGCCGGCGAGGAACTGCCGGGGGTCCAGTCCAAGATCGACGGCGATCTGGCCAAGGTCCGGACCTTTCTGACCTCACAGGGCTATGCCGACGACATCATCACCATCGGCCGCCTGGAAGTCACCGACACCCAGTCGCAGAGCTATGCCCCGTCCGACGGCACGCCCCACTATATCGTGGCCCAGAGCGTGACGGTCCGCACGACGGACGTCGCCCGCGTCGCCCAGACCGAACGTGCGCTTAACGACCTGGTCCGTCAGGGCGTCCTGCTGGACTTCACCGCCCCGACCTATGTCTTCACCAAGCTCAATGACGTGCGTCCGGAGATGATCGCCGAGGCCACCGCCTCGGCCCGTTCGGGCGCCGAACAGTTCGCCAAGGATTCGGGGGCGCCGCTGGGTCCGATCAAACAGGCGACCCAGGGCTCGTTCGAGATCCTCGCCCGAGAGGATGTCGACAGCGAATCCACCTCGCTGGACAAGCGCGTCCGGGTGGTCGCCACGGTCACCTACCAGCTGCGCTAGCTGTTGCAGCGTCTCCTCCCTGCCGCAAGGCGGTGGGGCGGAGACATTCAGTCGATCAGTTCGACGGGGCCGGACCCGGTGACGGCAGGGTCGGCGGCTCGATCGGTGGAAGCGTCGGGGCATCCGGAAGCTTCGGCGCTTCCGGCAGACTTGGCAGGTTTACATCGACATCGACGTTGGTGTCCGCCGCGTCCGGCGTGGCAATGCCGCCGCCGTTCCAGACGAAGAAGGCGATGACCGCGACGACGACCAGAAGGCCGCCGACGATGAAGGCCATGGCGCCGCCGCCTCCGCCACGACGCTCGGGCTGGACATTGACGGTGGTCTGACGCGGCGGATCGACGACCACGACGCGTTCGGGCGGCATATTCGGGTCCGTCATCTAGTTGGTCCCCGGGACGGCCGGCGCCTCGACCGACGGCAGATTCACATCGACGTTGACGTCCTTGGTGTCTCCACCCATGCCGCCGCGTGCAAAGACGAAGTACGCCACGATCGCCAGCACGACCACGACCGCGCCGACGATAAAGGCGAGGCCTGTGTTGCCGCCGCCGCTGTTGGTATTCTCAGCCATTGTATTTCCCTCTCGGAAGCTTCCCCTGAGCCGACCAAACTCCGGCCACGCTTGCCGGTTCCGCTAGATGAACCGTGAGGGCCTGACTTTGCCTCATGTGCTCATTATGTTCTCGAATCCCGCATCGCTCCCGAGTGCCTCTGTTTGACCGATTCCCTGCCCAATCCTCCAGTGTCCGGGCCGCGCATCTCCGACCTGGCCCGCTCACGCGGTCCCGGAGGCGTGGCGCATGAGACGCCGGACTATCTCAGCGGCCTGAACCCCGAACAGCGCGAGGCCGTCGAGACGACCGAGGGGCCTGTCCTGGTCCTCGCCGGCGCCGGCACCGGCAAGACCCGGGTCCTGACCACCCGTCTCGCCCATATCCTCGCCACCGGCCGCGCCCGTCCGTGGGAGCTGCTGGTCGTCACCTTCACCAACAAGGCCGCGCGCGAGATGCGCGAGCGGATCACCCATCTGATCGGGCCGTCGGCAGAGGGGCTGCGCTGGCTCGGCACCTTCCACTCGGTCGCGGCCCAGATCCTGCGTCGCCATGCCGAACTGGCCGGACTGAAGTCGACCTTCACCATCCTGGACACCGACGATCAGGAGCGGCTGCTGAAACAGCTGCTCGAGGCCGCCAACATCGACACCAAGCGCTGGACGCCCAAGTCGCTGGCCGGCCTGATCGACCACTGGAAGAACCGCGGTTGGAGGCCCGATCAGCTGCCAGCCGGCGAGGATTTCGCCAACGGCAAGGGCCATGCCCTCTACGCCGCCTACCAGTCGCGGCTGGCCACGCTGAACGCCTGCGACTTCGGCGATCTGTTGCTTCACAACCTTACGATTCTGTCTCAACACGCGGATATTGCAGAGGACTATCGAAAACGCTTCCGCTACATCCTGGTCGACGAGTATCAGGACACCAACGTCGCTCAGTATCTGTGGCTGCGGCTGCTGACGGCCTCGACCGGCAACGTCTGCTGCGTCGGCGACGACGACCAGTCGATCTACGGATGGCGTGGCGCAGAAGTCGACAACATCCTCCGGTTCGAGAAGGACTTCCCCGGCGCCAAGATCGTCAAGCTGGAGCGCAACTATCGCTCGACCAGCCATATCCTCGGGGCCGCGTCCGGCCTGATCGCGGCCAACCGCGACCGGCTGGGCAAGACCCTGTGGACCGAGGACCAGACGGGCGACAAGGTCCGGGTGCGCGGCGTCTGGGACGGTGAGGCCGAGAGCCGGCTGATCGCCGACGAGATCGAGACCGCGCGGCGTGACGGCAGGAACTACAAGGATATGGCCGTCCTTGTTCGCGCGTCGTTTCAGATGCGCGCCTTCGAGGAGCGGTTCGTCCTCCTGGCCATCCCCTATACGGTGATCGGCGGGCCGCGCTTCTTCGAGCGGGCCGAGATCCGCGACGCCCACGCCTATCTGCGGCTGATCCAGTCCGAGGACGACGACCTGGCCTTCGAGCGGATCGTCAACGTGCCCAAGCGCGGCATCGGCGACACCTCGGTGCAGAAGATCCTCCAGATCGCCCGTCATCGCGGCGTCTCGGCCATGACCGCCGTGCGTGAGCTGATCGGCTCCGACGAGCTTCAGGCCCGCACGCGCACGGCCCTGTCGACCTTCGTGCGCGACCTCGACCGCTGGCGTACGCTGGCCGCCGACACCCGCCACTGGCTGCTGACCGAAACCGTACTGGAAGAGAGCGGCTACACCGACATGCAGAAGGCGGACCGCGTCACCGGCCCGACCCGCCTCGATAACCTCAAGGAACTGACCCAGGCGATGCAGTCGTTCGAGACCCTCGGGGCCTATCTCGAACACGTCTCCCTGGTGATGGACCTCGATCGCGGCCCGTCGTCTGACGCGGTCCAGATCATGACCCTGCACGGCGCCAAGGGGCTGGAGTTCCCCCTGGTCTTCCTGCCCGGCTGGGAGGAAGGCGTCTTCCCCTCCCAGCGCAGCATCGACGAGAAGGGCGAGAAGGGTCTCGAGGAGGAACGCCGCCTCGCCTATGTCGGCGTCACCCGCGCCAAACAGGACGCGCGGATTTCGTTCGCCGCGAACCGGCTGGTCTACGGCCGCTGGACCTCGCAACTGCCCAGCCGCTTCGTCGACGAACTGCCTATCGCCCACGTCGAGGCCGAGAGCGACACCGGCTACTACGGCGCCTCCACCGGGATGAAGGAGGCCAAATCCCGCTGGGACGACGCCCCCACCTTCGGCGCCGGCTACACCTCTCCGGGCTGGCATCGGGCCCAGGCGGTCACCGCGTCCAGAGCCCCCGGCGCACGCCCCGCCCGCAACACGGTCATCGAAGGCGAAGGCCGGCTGGTGGCGACCGCCGACCCGAAGTCGGGCTCGGGCTTCACCAAGGGCCAGCGCGTCTTCCACCAGAAATTCGGCTACGGCTCGGTGCGGATTGTCGAGGGCAACAAACTGACCGTCGAGTTCGAAAAGGCCGGCGAGAAGAAGGTCATCGATACCTTCGTGGAGAAGGCGGGCGACTAGACTGTCTTGTCAGTCAGCTTTGCGGGGGCGCCCAAGACGGCGAGTGTCGCGCCGGACCGGTTTCGTCCAGCACGCCCTTTCCCCGGCTCCGCTTTCCAATCACAGTGACTATTCAACAGCCTGGGGAGGGCCAGCCATGTCCCGGGTCATCGCCATCGGCCTCGCCGGCCTCGTCCTCGCGGCCTGCAAACCCGTCGCCGAACCGGCGCCCCCTGCCGAACCTGCGGCGGCCGCCGCGCCGGCCCCCGCGGCCCAGCCTGCCGTCGATGCCGCCTGGGCGGCGGAACAGGACCGCTATCTGGCGGTCAACGTCGAGCCCTCGGACCCCGTCGAGGCCGTGATGTGGCGCGGGGTGCGCTGCGACTTCCTCGGCAGCGAGTTCGGCGGAGACGACTCCGTACAGGATCGCGCCATCAATGCCCGCATGGACGAACTGCGGTGCGGCGACGAACTGCTGGCGGAGGCGCGGGAATTGCGCGGGACGCTGGCGGGCGACCCGGCTTCCGTTGCGCGCATCGACGCGCTGCTGACCCGGCAGGAGGACTGACGGGCTGGCGAGCCGCCGTCGTGACCTTTCGGCGTCGCCGTTCGCTTGGCCTTTCCACCGCAGGCCTTTCGCGTCACAGTGATCGTTCAATCTGGTGACAGAGGGTCTGCCATGTCTCGTGTGCTCGCGATCGGTCTTGCGTTCATCGCTCTCGCCGCCTGCCGGCCAGCCCAGCCCGCAGGTCCCGCAGCGCCTGCCGAAGCGGCTCCGGCGGTCGAGGCCGCTGCGCCCGCGCCACCGGCCGATCCGGTGGCCGCCTTTGTCGAACGGGCCGAGCTCTGCGTCCACTTCGGCGGCGAAGAGCCCTACGATGCCGCCCGCGCGGCCGAGATCGCCGCCGCCGTCCAGGCCAACCGCTGTGAGGCCCTGGCGGCTGACGGCGCCGCGCTGAAGGCCTCGATGCCCGCCGCCGCGGCTCAGATCGACGCGGCTCTCGCACCGCTCGGCTGATCCGCTTTCCTAACGGTTCATTAGCCGTCAGCGCCGACCCTGCGGGTCGTGCGACCGCCTGGCGAATCCCCTGACCTGACCGACCCCGGCCCGCCCCTGTGGGAACAGGCGGCGGCTATCGTCGTGATCATGATGCTGACCCAGGCCTTCATCGGCCCGGTGTTCGCCCCGACACAGGTGGAGACGCCGATCCTGCGTCTCGTCTGGCTGCCGGTCTATGCCGTCATCGCAGGCCTGATCGCCCTGCGTCCGGCGGTCCTCGTGCGCGCCTGGCCGGCGTGGCTGATCCTGGCGCTGCTGGTGCTTCAGGCCTTCGCCTCGAAATGGTGGTCCATCGATCCGGGCGTGACCCAGAGGCGGGTCATCGCCATGGCCATCTCCAGCGCCTTCGCCATCTATCTCGGCGTCGCCTTCACCGGCCGCCACCTGCCGCGCATGCTGATGCTGGCCTCGCTGATCATGGGGCTGGGCAGTCTCGTCATGGTCTTCGCCAACCCGACCATCGGCGTGCACCAGATCGAGAACGCCGGCCTGTGGCGCGGCCTCTGGTACGAGAAGAACCAGATGGGGCTGGTCATGTCGGCCGGGGCCGTGGCCGCCGCCGCCTGTCTCGCCTCGGCGGATCAGCGAAGACTGCTGCCCGCCATGACCCTGGCCGTCACCACGCTTCTGGTGCTGGCGACCCAGTCCAAGACCTCGCTGCTGTGCCTTCTGCTCGGCGTCGGAGCGGTCGGAGGCCTATGGGCCATGAAACGCGGCGGCGCGGCCTTCTCCATCGTCGCCGTCTGGTTCGGCGTCGTCCTGTCGGCGGGCGGGGCCTATGCCTTCATCACCGACCCGGCCATGGTGCTTCAGGCGCTGGGCAAGGACCCGTCCCTGACCGGCCGCACCGACATCTGGGAAGCCCTGATGCGCGAGGTCGCCGAACGCCCCTGGACCGGGTTCGGCTACCAGGCCTTCTGGGGCAAGGATTCCGTCCCTGCCGCCTTCATCCGCGCCGAGACCCAGTGGCCGGTGCCTTCGGCGCACAACGGCTGGATCGATCTGCTGATCCAGCTCGGCTGGCCGGGCGCGATCACGGTCGGCATCACCGTCGCCATCGCTGCGGTCGTCACCGTGTTCCGCATCCCGGGCTCGGGCGCCCGCGAAGGCTATTGGGCCGTCGGCTATCTGCTGGTCTTCCTGCTGCTGAGCCTGTCGGAGAGCGTGCTGCTCAGCCACGCCAACCTGCCCTGGACCCTGCTGCTGGCCATCCTGGCGCGCGCCCTGGCGTTCGAGCCCGATCGCGTCCGCGCGCCGCTTGCTACGGCGAGGTCACGGGCCTACCAGACGGCTCCCCGAATCGCCGCACACTCCGCCCATGCCCGCGTCCACCGTCCCGTCCCTGTTCGATGACATGCCCGAAGCGCCGAAGCCGGCGGCTGCGGAACGCGCACCCGCGCCCGCCCCGGAACCGGCCCTGAAGCTGCAGGCCGCAGCGCCTGCGCAGGCCGTCCAGGCTCACGTCCCCGGCAGCTACTCCGCCTCGTCGATCGAGGTGCTGGAGGGGCTGGAGCCCGTCCGCAAACGCCCCGGCATGTATATCGGCGGCACCGACGAACGCGCCCTGCACCACCTGTTCGCCGAAGTCCTCGACAACGCGATGGACGAGGCGGTCGCCAAGCACGCCAAGATCATCAAGGTCGATCTCGACGCGGACGGCGTCCTGTCGGTGTTCGACGACGGACGGGGCATCCCGGTCGATCCCCACCCGAAACATCCGGGCAAATCGGCTCTGGAAGTGGTCATGACCGTCCTCCATTCGGGCGGCAAGTTCTCGGGCAAAGCCTATGAAACTTCAGGCGGTTTGCACGGGGTCGGCGTCTCGGTCGTCAACGCCCTGTCAGACGTGCTGGACGTCACGGTCTGGCGCGACGGCTTCGAGTGGAAACAGTCCTTCTCGCGCGGCATCCCGCTGGGCCCGATCCAGCAGCTCCAGCCGTCGAAGAAGAAGGGCACCCTGATCCGCTTCCATCCGGACCCGGAGATCTTCGGCGTCGGCGCGGCCTTCAAGCCCGCCCGCCTGTTCCGCATGGCCCGCTCCAAGGCCTATCTGTTCCGCGGCGTGGAGATCAAATGGACCTGCTCGCCCGAGCGGATCACCGACGCCACGCCAGAGACCGCCACCTTCCACTTCCCCAACGGCCTGGCCGACGCCCTGTCCGAGCGGATCGGCGCGCTGGACACCGTCACCCCGCCCTTCTCGGGCCGCGTCGAACGCAAGGGCGAGACCGGCGCCGTCGAATGGGCCGTGACCTGGTCGCCCATCGGCTTCGGCGAGGCCGACGGCTTCGTCCAGTCCTACTGCAACACCGTCTCGACCCCCGACGGGGGCACCCATGAGGCCGGCTTCCGCGCCGCCCTGGTCCGGGGCCTGAAATCCTACGGCGAACTGACCAACGAAAAGCGCGCGACCCAGATCACGGCCGAGGACGTCGTCGCCAACGCCGGCGCCCTGATCAGCGTCTTCATCCGCAATCCCGAGTTCCAGGGCCAGACCAAGGACCGCCTGTCGTCCGCCGACGGCCAGCGTCTGGTCGAGGCCCTGCTGCGCGACCCGCTGGACCACTGGCTGACCGAGAATCCGAAACAGGCCAACATCCTGCTCGGCTTCATCATCGAGCGCGCCGAAAACCGCCTGCGGCGCCGCAAGGACAAGGAGGTCCAGCGCGCCCAGGCCACCCGCAAGCTGCGCCTGCCCGGCAAGCTGTCGGACTGCAGCCGCCAGTCCGCCAACGGCACCGAACTGTTCATCGTCGAGGGCGACTCGGCCGGCGGCTCGGCCAAACAGGCGCGCGACCGCCAGACCCAGGCCATCCTGCCCCTGCGCGGCAAGATCCTGAACGTCGCCAACGCCACGGCGGACAAGCTACGCCAGAACATCGAGCTTTCGGACCTGACCCTGGCCCTCGGCGTCACCCCCGGCCCGCGTTTCGACATCGACACCCTGCGCTACGAGCGGGTGGTGATCATGACCGACGCCGACGTCGACGGCGCCCATATCGCGGCGCTTCTGATCACCTTCTTCTATCGCTCGATGCCCGAGGTGATCCGCCAGGGCCGCCTCTTCATGGCCCTGCCCCCCCTGTACCGGATCAGCGCCGGTCCCTTGAGCGAGTACGCCCGCGACGACGCCCACCGCGACGAACTGATCGCCACCGTCTTCAAGGGCAAGAAGACCGAGATCGGCCGGTTCAAGGGTCTCGGCGAGATGATGGCCTCCCAGCTCAAGGAGACCACCATGGATCCGAAGAAGCGCACCCTCGCCCGAGTCACCGTCCCGGAATCCGAGGACGACATCGAGGACCTGGTCGAGCGGCTGATGGGCAAGAAGGCCGACGCCCGCTTCCGCTTCATCCAGGACAATGCGCAATTCGCGCAAGCGGATCTCGACGTCTAGGCGGTGACAGGCGCCGGCACCGTCATTCCTGCGAGCTTGAGCTTGAGCTGCTGACGCAGGAACCACAGCGCTACCAGGCAGTGGATCGCCACCGACGTCGCCGATAGCCACCAGACGTATTCAAGCTTGGCCCAGGGCTGCCCCGACAACCAGATCGCAGGGATCGAGAAGGTCGCCAGTCGGCTGAAGCTCCCCCACAGCGCCGGTCGCGTGTCGCCCAGCGCCTGGAAAGTCCCGGACGCCACGAAGATCAGCCCCGTCGCCAGGAAGTTGATCGAGGCGATTCTCAGGAACATGGCCCCGACATCGATGACCGCCGGATCATGGGCGAAGACCGCGATCATGGCGTGCGGCCAGACCTGACAGACCAGCGTCAGCACCAGCATCAACCCCGATGAGATCACCGCCGCATCCCGCACCGTGCGCCGGACGCGATCTGCGCGGCCTGCGCCGAAGTTCTGGCCCGCCACCGGCGCCACGGCGAACGACACCGCCATGGCCGGCAGGAAGATCGACTGCATCACCCGCGCGCCGACGCCGTAACCGGCCTGGGCCTCGCTGCCGAACTGACGGATGACGCCATAGACGACGGCGGTGATGACGAACATCAGCAGGAACTCGCCCGCGGTCGGCAGGCCGATGCCCACGATCCGGCGGCAGACACTCCAGTCCGGCCGAGGCAGTTTCAGCGGATGTGCGATCAGGGTCTGGGACCGGCCGAACACGAACAGCATGCCCAGAAAACCGAAAAGGGCCGCGATCGAACTGGCCAGACCGGCGCCGAACACGCCGAGCGGAGCCCCCGTGCCCCAGCCCGCGATCAGCACAGGCGCCAGCGCCGCGTTCAGCAGCACCGAGGCCGTCTGCAGCAACATGGTCGGCCGCGCCACGCCCGCCGCCCGTAGCGCCGATCCCATGGCGTTGGTCGGAAAGCTCAGCGCCAGCGCCGGCAGGAAACCATACAGATAGGCCTTGCCCATGGCCGTTGTCTCCGCGTCCGCCGCGATCGACGCCAGCGCGGGCTCGGCCAACAGGTAGCCGACGACCAGGGTCAGAGCCCCGAGCCCGAGCGACAGGATCATCGCCTGACGATAGACCCCTTCCGCGGCGCCGAAATCCCTGGCCCCGATCGACCGCGCGATCAGCGACAGGGCGCCGACGCCCACCATCTGCGCCAGGGCGAGACTGAGGAAGAAGGCGTTGCCCGCCAGACCGACGCCGGCGATGGCCGCCGCGCCCAGTCCGGCGACGAAATACAGGTCGACGATGAAATACAGGGTCTGGAACACCAGACCGATGCCGATGAACCCGGCCATCCCCACCAGTTTGCCGGTGATGGACCCCTGGGTCAGATCCTGTTGCATCGCCATTCTCCCCAAAGATCCGGTCCAACTCGGATTTGCGGACATGGATTTACCCGGACGAAATACTGAAGTCAATATTGCCCGGGTTTTATTATCTGTCCCTCCAAGGGAGGAATTGCGAGTGTCCTATCGCCCCGGCTGCAGGACGTTGGTCACCCGCCGGCCCAGCGGATCGCGCGACACCCAACTCTCGCCCAGGCTGGCCTCGATCAACGGAGAACAGAAGCGCGAGATCATCATGAACGAGGGCCGGATGCCGTTCAGGCAGATGCGCTCGCCCTCGACGCGCCAGCGGGCCGCCAGCCGGCGACCGTCGGAGAACTCAGCAGAATAGGAGCCGTCCTGATTGAACCAGTGCTTGACCCAGCCGCCGTCCGGATAGCGCGACAGGACGGTGTTGCCGAAGGTCTCGTCGATCTCGGCCGAGGCCGTGATCGGGGCCATCACGGCCGCCGCCAGCGCCAGGGCGCCGATCCATTTCCTCATGCCCTGACCTCACGCGGCATTCCAATCCCAAGGGTCGATTATTACCGTTCGTTCACGAATTGCCAAGCGATGCCGTGGCCCGCGAATACTTGACTCTGGCGAAGGGGCTTCTATATCCGGCCCACGTTCGGGACAGGACTGGCTTACCGCGCCACCCGCTCGCCCAAGAGACAGGGTGGTTCCGCGTATTCCCCGCCTCGCCACCGATGGCGCGGCCCTCCTCGATCGATCCGTCTCGCATCGGTCGAACAGTCCCAACCCGGCGCCCCTGGCGACCGGGCCTTAGTCCTAAGGACGCATGACCGAATTCTCCCAGCTGGGCCTCTCGCCCACGACCCTGCAAGCCGTGATCGACACCGGCTATACGACCGCCACCCCGATCCAGGCCCAGGCCATTCCTGTCGCCCTCGCCGGCCGCGACGTGCTCGGCATCGCCCAGACCGGCACCGGCAAGACCGCCGCCTTCACCCTTCCCCTCATCGAACGCCTGTCCAAGGGCCGCGCGCGGGCCCGCATGCCCCGCGCCCTGGTCCTGGCCCCGACCCGCGAGCTGGCCGACCAGGTCGCCATGAGCTTCGAGAAATACGCCAAGGGCACCAAGCTTTCGTGGGTGCTGCTGATCGGCGGCGTCTCGATGGGCGACCAGGTCGCGGCCCTGAACAAGGGCGTCGATGTCCTGATCGCCACGCCCGGCCGCCTGCTCGACCTGTTCGAACGCGGCAAGATGATGCTGAACGGCGTCGAGCTCATGGTCGTCGATGAAGCCGACCGGATGCTCGACATGGGCTTCATTCCCGACATCGAGCGCATCTTCAAACTGACGCCGCCGAAGCGCCAGACCCTGTTCTTCTCGGCCACCATGCCGCCCGAGATCACCCGTCTGACCCAGGCCTTCCTCAAGGACCCGACCCGGATCGAGGCCTCGCGCCCCGCCATGACGGCCGAGACCATCACCCAGTATCTGGTCCGCATCCCGTCGGCGGACCCCAAGGCCAAGCGCGCGGCGCTGCGGGCCCTGATGGAGCGGGCGGACGTCAAGAACGGCATCGTCTTCTGCAACCGGAAGTCCGAAGTCGACGTCGTCGCCAAGTCGCTGAAGCAGCACGGCTTCGACGCCGCCCCGATCCACGGCGACCTGGATCAGTCTCTGCGCACCAGGACCCTGGCGGACTTCCGGTCCGGAGCGCTGAAGATCCTTGTCGCGTCCGACGTCGCCGCGCGCGGACTGGACATTCCCGACGTCAGCCACGTCTTCAACTACGACGTCTCGCACCACGCCGACGACTACGTCCACCGCATCGGCCGCACCGGCCGCGCGGGCAAGACGGGTCAGGCCTTCATGATCGTGACCCCGGCCGACGACAAGTCGCTCGACAAGGTCATGAAGCTGATCAAGATGCAGCCTGAAGAACTGGTTCTGGATCTCGACTGGTCCAACCTGGGCGGTGCTCGCCGGTCGGAAGGTCGGCCAGCGGCGGCTCGTCCGGCCGAGCGCGCCGAAGGCCGTCCCGCCCGGGGCCGCAGCCGTGGCGAACGCCCGGCGCCTGAGCCCGTGGCCGAGGTCGCTGAAGCGGCTCCCGCCTTCGCGCCCGCGGAGGCTTCGCCCGAAGGTGAAACCGCGCCGCCCGCCCGGCGCACCCGCAGCCGCCGCTCCAGCAAGCCCGTCGAAGCCGCTCAGGTCGAGATCGCGCCCGCCGAAGTGGTCGCGGCGCCCGTCGTGTCGGAACAGGCCGCCAGGCCCGTCGCCGCCGCCGAACCCCGCCTGCGTCAGGCCGATCGCCGACCCGGCGGCCGGACCGAAGGCGATGCGCCGCCGGCCCGCGAAGGCGCCGGTTTCGGGGGAGACATCCCTGCGTTTCTACGTCGCTCGACCTCTCGTAAAGGTTGAATTCCGGGCCGGGTTCGCCGCTTTAACGGCCTCGCTTAACCCGGTGTTACGGAACGCCGGTCTAGAGTTCTGACCATAGAGCGCTAAAAAAGAACGCCGGTCGGAAAAACAGAATGTCCACACAGGTGCAGACCACGCTCCGGGGGCCCGAAGCCTTCGGCCTCGCCCGCAAGGCGGTCGAGGAGATGGAGCGTGCCGGCGTGTGGCCGACCCCGCTCAATTTCGAGCTGTGGCTTCACTACCTCGGCGATCCCGACGGCGCGCTCGGTCAGGAGATGCTGCGTCTCCTCGCCGTCGGCGATGCCTTCACCGAGGGCACAGCCGAGATGCTCGCCGCCGAATACCTGCCCCGCGGCCGCCTCTCGGAGGAAATCCGCGACGCCGGCGCCGTGCTGAACCGCGAACTGTCGACCGTCTCGGAGGCCATTGCCAAGGCCCAGCGGTCGCAGGCTGCCTATGGCGAGACCCTGGCCGGAGCCTCCGCCCATCTGGAAGGCGCGTCCGAGCCGACCGTCCTGCTCGGCGTCGTGTCCAAACTGACCAAGGCCACGACCCAGGTCCAGGCCGAGAACGCGACCCTCGAGAAGCGTCTGGAGACGTCGACCAAGGAAGTCGCCCGTCTGCGCGAGCACCTGGAACAGGTCCGCCGCGACGCCATGACGGACGCCCTGACCAACCTCGCCAACCGCAAGGCCTTCGACGAAGAGCTGCTGCGGGCCTGCGACGAGGCCGAGAAGAAGCGCCAGACCCTCAGCCTCGCCGTCATCGACATCGACCATTTCAAGCGGTTCAACGACACCTGGGGTCACCAGACCGGCGACCAGGTCCTGCGCTATGTCGCCAGCGTCATCGGCCGCGTATCCAAGGCGCCCCGCGTCGCCGCCCGCTATGGCGGCGAAGAGTTCGCCATCATCTTCCCGTCGGAAAGCGCCTCGGTCGTCGAGGCCGCGTTGAACACCATGCGCGAGGAAGTCGGGACCCGCGCCCTGCGCCGCCGCTCGACCAACGACGAGCTCGGCGCCGTGACCATCTCGGCCGGCGTCGCCCAGCGTCGCCCCGGCGAGACCGGCTCCTCCCTGCTCGACCGTGCCGACGAAGCCCTCTACGCCTCCAAGCGCACCGGACGGAACAAGGTCACCAACGGCGAGCGGCTGGAACAGGCGGCCTGATCAAACCGGTCAAGGTCGGGCGCCAATCTGGTGAACCTGATCAACACACTCTGCTAGGCTGACCGGATGCGAAGTTTTGCGTTCAATGTCGCCTACTGGTTTCTGTCGATCGGCTACGGGCTGACCGCCGCCTTCGCTGCGTTGGCGCCCGGCCGGGACGCCACCACCTGGGTCATCCGCCACTATGTGAAGCGCATGGTTCAGGCCATGCGGATCTTCGCCGGCATCCGCATCGAGGTGCGCGGCCGCGAACGTCTGCCCAGCGGCGCCTTCATCATCGCCTCAAAGCACCAGAGCTGGGGCGACGGCTTCGCCACCTATGACCAGTTCGATGATCTTGCCTTCGTCACCGGCGACCATCTGGAGAAATTCCCGCTGCTGGGGACCGTGCTGCGCAAGCTCGGCGCCATCGTCGTCAACAACTGCGGCGGCCGCGAAGCCCGCGATTCGCTCAAGCAGAGCGGCGCGACCGCCCATGCCGAGGGCCGCAAGATCCTGATCTACCCCGAGGGCAATCTGGCCAGGGTCGGCGAGAAATTCCGCTATCGCTCGGGCGTCTGGCACATGTACCGCGACTTCAACATGCCGGTCGTGCCGCTGGCCTCCAACCTCGGCCTGTTCTGGCCGCAGGAGGCCTATGCGAAACATCCGGGCGTGGCGACGTTGGAGTTCCTCGATCCGATCCCGACCGGCCTCGGCAAGGAGGAGTTCCTCGCCCGGCTCGAAGCCGTGGTCGAGAGTCGCACCGCCGAACTGATCGCCGAGGCGCGCGGCGGTCCTGTCGTGCCGAACGTCCGCGTGCTCGCGCCCGATGAAGCGGCCCGGGCCAGGGCGCCCTCTAAGGCTTAGCCTTGGGCTTGCGCGGCTTCTTCGCCGCCGCCTTGCGCAGCGCCGCGTCGATCGACCGGCGCGCCCAGTCGACGGCCTCGTCCGGGTCGTCGAGCGCCGTCTCGGGCAGCGACCAGTAGGCCATGCTCATCGTTTCACCGCCCTTGGTCGGATAGGTGAACTGGCGCGATCCGGCCGCCTGCAACAGCGGTTCGTTGATCTCGTCGGCCTTGAGCCAGACCGTCCCGTCGTCCAGCAGGGCGAAGATCAGGCCGTGGGCATAGACGGCGCCCGCGCCGAACATCCGCTTGATCTCGATCTGGCCCAGGGCCGCAAAATGCTCCCGCATCCATTCGCCGAAGTCGGGGTCGTAGGCCATCCGGTCAGGCCGCGATCGAGTCTCGCCGGCGGAGGAGACGGTCGAGCCAGCCAATCAGGGCTCCAATGCCCGCGCCGCAGGCCGCGCCCACTGCGACGGCCGATATCCATTGAATCGGCGTCCAGTCGGCGCCGCCGAACAAGCCGTTAGCGGTGAACGCGAGCGCGCCGACGCACGCTGTCGCCAGGCTCATGCCTGCCACCGACAGACGCCTCGAGCGAGCACGCGGAAGGAAGTCCAGGACGAAGGTCGCCATGGCGGCGGCCAGCGCGCTCGCGGCGAAGGTCAGGGCGGAGGTCTCACCGTCTTTTCTGATCCAGTGAAACAGGGCGATCAGGCCGGCGATGAGAATCCCGGTCACGACAGCCCGGAGCGCGCGAGCGCCGAGGGAGGGGTGCGACGCCAGACTGTGAGCATGCGGTCTCATCAGGTGATGATGACCTCAACTCAGAGAGCTCGTCAAGCCGCCGGCACAACCGCGCCGTCGTACTTCCGGGCGATGAAATCCTTGACCGCCTGGCTGCGCAGGGCCCGCGCCAGGGCCTGGATGCGCGGGTCGTTCTGATTGTCCGGCCGGGCGACCAGATAGTTCACATAGGGGCTGTCGCCGCCCTCCAGCGCCAGGGCGTCGGTCTTCGGCTTCAGGCCGGCGTCGAGCGCATAGTTGGTGTTGATCACCGCCAGATCGACCTGGTCCAGCACGCGCGGCAGGGTCGCCGATTCAAGCTCGCGGAAGCGCAGGGCCCTTGGATTTTCGGCGATGTCCCGCACGCTCTGAAGCGGGTTGGTCGGGTCTTTCAGGCGGATCAGCCCCGCCGTCTGCAGAAGGATCAGGGCGCGCCCGATCGAAGACGCATCGTTCGGGACCGCCACATCGGCCCCGTTCGGCAGTTCGGCCAGCGTCTTGAAGCGGCGCGAATAGGCTCCAAGCGGCTCGACATGCACGCCCGCCACGGTGATCAGATCCGCATCCCGGGCGGCGTTGAACTCGTCGAGATAGGGCTTGGTCTGGAAATAGTTGGCGTCGATGCGACGCTCGGCCAGCTGGGTATTGGGCTGAACATAGTCGTTGAACACCTTGATCTCGATCGGGAACCCTTCGGCCGCCAACGTCGGCTTGATGAATTCGAGGATCTCGGCGTGAGGCACGGCCGTCGCCCCCACGATCAGCGGCGCCGAGCCGTCTGCGGCCTTCTCGGCTCCCTGCCCGCAAGCGGTGAGAGCCAGGGCGGCGGCGGCGAGGATCAGGGTGCGTCGAAGCATGGGAGCTCTCAGGTCATCAAAATCAGCGGTGCGAGACCCTAGCGACCAGACGGTCGCCGATCATCTGCAGAATTTGTACGAGCACCAGCAGCAGAACTACGGTCACCACCATGACATCGGTCTGGAAGCGCTGATAGCCGAACCGGATCGCCAGGTCTCCGAGCCCTCCGGCGCCGACGACGCCGGCCATGGCCGTATAGCTGACGAGCGCGATCGCCGTGACCGTGGCGCCCGCGATGATGCCGGGCATGGCCTCGGGCAGCAGGGCGCGGGTCACGATCTGGAAGGTCGAACCGCCCATGGCCTGGGTCGCCTCGACCACGCCCTTGTCGACCTCGCGCAGGGCCGTCTCGACCAAGCGCGCATAGAAGGGCGCCGCCCCGACGACCAACGGCGGGATGGCGCCCGCGACGCCCAGCGACGTCCCGACCAGCAGCACCGTCACCGGCAGCATGACGATCAGCAGGATGATGAAGGGCACCGACCTCAGGATATTGACCACGAGCGACAGCAGGCCGTTCAGCACCGGATTGGCCGCCAGCCGTCCCTTGCCGGACAGGAAGAGCAGCACGCCCAGCGGCACGCCGAACACCACGGTCAGCACCATGGCCCCGCCCAGCATCAGCAGGGTGTCGCGCGTCGCCCGCAGGATTTCGGGCCAGTCGATATTGACGAAGAACTCCATCACAACGCCTCCACCACGACGCCGCGCCCGGTGAGCTGGGCCACCGCGGCGTCCGCGTCGCCCCCCGTGAAGGCCACGACCATCTGGCCATAGGGTTCGCCCCGGATGCGGCTGATGCGGCCGGAAAGGATCGAATAGTCGACCCCCGTCGTTCGCGCGACGCGGCTGAGTTCGGGCTCGTAGGTCGAACCGCCCCGGAAGGTCAGTCTGGCCAGCCGCCCGCCGGCGGGAACGACCGAGGCCTCATAGGTCTCGCCGCCCTCGCCCTCGGCCAGCATGGCGCGGGTCACCGGCGACTTCGGGTGCAGGAAGACATCGGCCGTCGCCCCCTCCTCCACCAGCCGCCCGTCCTTGAGCACGGCGACCCGGTCGCAGACGCGACGCACCACCTCCATCTGGTGGGTGATCAGGACGATGGTCAGGCCGAGGTCGCGGTTGAGCCCGTCGAGCAGGCCGAGGATCTCGTCGGTCGTCTCCGGGTCGAGCGCGCTGGTCGCCTCGTCGCACAGCAGGACGTCGGGTCCGCAGGCCAGGGCGCGGGCGATGCCGACGCGCTGCTTCTGGCCGCCGGACAGCTGGGCGGGATGTTTCTTCGCGTGCTCCGTCAGGCCGAGCTGGTCCAGAAGTTCCGCCGTCCGCCGTTCGATCTCGGTCGCTGGACGGCCTTCGAGCTGAAGTGGAAAGGCGACGTTCTCGGCGATGGTTTTGGCGTTCAGCAGGTTGAAATGCTGGAAGATCATGCCGATGCGCCGGCGCGCGGCGCGCAGCTCGCCTAGCTTCATCGCCGTGATCTCCTGATCGCCGACGAACACCTTGCCCGCGTCCGGGGTCTCCAGCCGGTTGATCGTGCGGATCAGGGTCGACTTGCCGGCGCCAGAACGGCCGACCACCCCGAACACCTGCCCCCTGGCGACAGACAGATCGACGGCGTCCAGCGCCACGCGCACACCCGCCGCGCTGCGATAGCGCTTGGTCACGCCTTCAAGCCGGATCATGTCAGTCGGTCTCGAGCGCCGCGGCCGGGATGATGGTGACGCTCTCGCCGCAGCCGCAGGCGTCGGTCTGGTTCGGATTGCGGAACACGAACTTGGACGCCAGCCTGGTCGCCTCGTAGTCGATCTCGGACCCGATCAGGAACAGGATCGCCTTGGGCTCAACCAGAATGGTGACGCCCTTGTCCTCGACCACCTCCTCGAGGGGGCTGATCTGATCGGCATAGGCGAAGGTGTATTCCTGACCCGCGCAGCCGCCGTTCTTCACACCGACGCGCAGCCCGACATAGGCCTTCTCCGCATTGGCCATGATCTCGCGCACCCGCTCTGCGGCGGCGGCGGTCAGGGTCACGACCTTGGGGCGTGGGCGGCGGGGGCGTCCCCCGGTCAGGCCGGAGGATGACGATGTCTCGAAGTCGGTCATCGCGTCACCTCAGAACATGTTCAAGGCCAGCTTGGCCTCATCGCTCATCTTGGAAGAATCCCACGGCGGGTCGAACACCAGGTTGGCGCGCGCCGACTTGATGCCCTCGACCTTCATCACCGCGTCCTCGATCCAGCCGGGCATCTCCCCGGCCACCGGGCAGCCGGGCGCCGTCAGGGTCATGTCGATCAACACGTCGCGGTCGTCCGACAGGTCGACCTTGTAGATCAGGCCCAGCTCATAGATGTCGACCGGGATTTCCGGGTCATAGACCGTCTTCAGCGCTGCGATCAGCGCATCGGTCAGCCAATCCAGTTCGGCCTGAGGCAGGGCGGCTTTCTGCGGCTCCGCCCAGGTCTCGGCGAAGGCGTCGCTGCTGCTGATCTGTCCGTCCATCTCGCTCACAAAAAGAACTCCCGCGCCTTGATCAGCGCGTCCACGAAGGCATCTGCATCCTCTGTGGTGTTATATAGGGCGAAGCTGGCCCGCGCGCTCGACGTGATGCCAAATCGCTTCGACAGCGGCTCGGCGCAATGCACACCGGCCCGCACCGCGACGCCGTACCGATCCAGGATCTGGGCCACGTCGTGGGCGTGCGCCCCTTCGACCGTGAAGGTCAGGATGGCGCCCTTGCCCGGCGCTTCGCCGATGATCCGCAGCCAGTCCAGGCCGGACAGGCGGGCGACGACATGGTCGTACAGCGCCTGTTCATGAGCGGCGATCGCCGCGCGGTCGAAGGTCATGAACCACTCCAGCGCGGCTCCCAGACCGATGACCTCGAGGATCGGCGGGGTGCCCGCCTCGAACCGGTGCGGAATGCCGGCATAGGTCACCGCGTCCTCGGTGACGGTGGCGATCATCTCGCCCCCGCCCTGATACGGCGGCAGGGCCTCCAGAGCGGCGCGCTTGCCGTACAGCCCGCCGATACCGGTCGGGCCGTACAGCTTGTGGCCGGTGAAGATGTAGAAGTCGCAGTCGAGCGCCTGGACGTCGGGACTGCAGTGGACCGCGCCCTGGCAGCCATCGACCAGCACCAGGGCGCCCGCCGCATGGGCCAGGTCGGCGACAGCCTTCACGTCGTTCACCGTGCCCAGCACGTTGGACATCTGGGTCACGGCGACCAGCTTCGTCCTCGGCCCGATCAGCGCCGCCAGACCCGCCATGTCCAGCGAACCGTCGTCCAGCACCGGCGCCCATTTCAGCACGATGCCCAACCGGTCCCGCAGCATCGACCAGGGCACGATGTTGGCGTGGTGCTCCATCTGGGTGGTGACGATCTCGTCGCCGGGCTTCAGGCTCTGCGCCAGCCCCGCCGCGACCAGGTTGAAGGCCTCGGTGCCGCCCTTGGTCCAGACGATCTGGTCGGGGGTCTCGGCATTCAGGAACCGGGCGACGGTCTCGCGCGCCTGCTCGAACGCCTCGGTCGTCTCGTTGGCCAGAGTGTGCAGGCCGCGGTGGACGTTGGAATAGCTCCCCTCCATCGCCGCCGTCAGGGCGTCGATCACCGCCCGCGGCTTATGCGCCGAGGCGGCCGAGTCCAGATAGACCAGCGGCTTGCCGTTCACCGTCCGCGACAGGATCGGGAACTGGGCCCGGGCGGCGTAGGGATCGAACAGTCCTCCCCCATTGGGGGAGGTGTCGCGGCGCGCTTGCGCCGTGACGGAGGGGGTCAGCCGCGAAGACAGTGTCTGGGGCAGGCCCCCTCCGTCTCCTCCGCTACGCTTCGGAGCCACCTCCCCCAAGGGGGGAGGATTCAAAGTCGAGCCGTCAGCCATGACCTCACCACCTCTCTCGCGCCTTCGTGGGCGATGCGGTCAACGACCTCGAACAGGAAGGCCTGGGTCAGAAGCGCCCTCGCCTCGTCCGCCGGAATGCCACGCGACTGCATGTAGAACAGGGCGCTTTCGTCCAGATTGCCGATCGTATTGCCGTGGGCGCACTGGACATCGTCGGCGTAGATTTCGAGTTCCGGCTTGGCGTCGACCTCGGCCCGTTCGCCCAGGATCAGGGCGTGGTGGCCCATGCGGGCGTCCGTACCGTCGGCCCCGCGTTCGACCACGATCTTGCCCTGGAAAACGCCCCGCGCCGTATCGCGCACGACGCCCTTGGTCAGCTGGGAGGTGACGCCGTTGAGGCCGTTGTGGCGAACGACACTGGTCAGGTCGGTGTGGCGCGCGCCGGACAGGGCGTAGAGGCCGTCCAGCGTTACTGCCGTCGCCTCGCCGCCGTGGGCCAGATGGGTTTCCTGACGCTGCAGCCTGGCGCCGCTGGCGATCGTCGTCTGGCGGTAGACCGAGCCGGGAGCCGTCTTCACATGGGCCACGGCGATCGAGATGGCGTCCGCCGGTTCATCGACCATAACGACCCGCGTGACCTCGGCACCGGCTGGAACATCCAGATCGATCCGATAGTTGGCGACGTATCCTGCGCCGGCGCCTTCATGGCTTTCTAGCAGGGTCAGCCGCGCGCCGGGCTTGACCGCGATCCGCACCGAGGCGCTGTGCCCTGTTCCGGTCGCGTCCGAAACGAACCGCAGCCGCAACGTCTGTTCGCCCGAGGCGACGAAGGCGTCGGCCCCGACCGCCCGGCCGTTGGCGAAGGCGATCTCCTCGCCGCCGAGCGCGACGAAGGGCCCGCCGGAGACGATCTCAACCGCCGGCGACGGCGGCGGGGTCTCGCGCAGCACGCGGTGCAGGTCGGTGTATTTCCACGCCTCGACCCGCCGCGACGGGAAGGTCGAGGGATCGCGAAGATCGACGGCGGTGCTCATGCGGCCTGCGGCAGGTATTTGTCGTACCCTTCCGCCTCCAGCTGATGCGCCAGTTCCGGCCCGCCCGAGCCCACGATCCGACCGGCGGCCAGAACGTGGACCCGGTCGGGTTTGATATAGTCGAGCAGCCGCTGATAGTGGGTGATGACCAGCATGGCGCGGTCGGGCGAGCGCAGGGCATTCACCCCCTCCGACACGATCCGCAGGGCGTCGATGTCGAGGCCGGAATCGGTCTCGTCGAGGATCAGCAGCGACGGCTCCAGCAGGGCCATCTGCAGGATCTCCATCCGCTTCTTCTCGCCGCCCGAGAAACCGACGTTGAGCGGCCGCTTCAACATGTCGAAATCCATCTTCAGCGCCGCCGACGCCGCCTTGACCTGTTTCAGGAAGGCGGGGGCCGAGACCTCCTCTTCGCCCCGCGCCCGCTTCTGGGCATTCAGCGCCGTGCGCACGAAGGTCAGGGCGGGAACGCCCGGAATCTCGATCGGATACTGGAACGACAGGAAGACGCCCCTGGCCGCCCGCGCCGCCGGGTCGAGGTCGAGCAGGCTTTCGCCCCGCCATTCGACCGAGCCCTCGACGGCCTCATAGCCGGGCCGTCCCGACAGGGCATAGCCGAGCGTCGACTTGCCCGCGCCGTTCGGCCCCATGATGGCGTGCACCTCGCCGGCGGGAACGTCGAGCGTCAGCCCCTTGAGGATCGGCTTGTCGCCGATGGAAACGTGGAGGTTGGAGATGGAGAGCATTCAGTTGGACTCGGGACCGGGTTGAACGCGGGTCAGATCCTGACGAGCGTCGTAGAAGGAGATGATCAGGACCTCGTCAGCGAGAACCTGGAACACGATGATCTTGTGCCAGCGAATGAGGCTGGCCTCTCTCAGACCCTCCCAGCGCGACGGCCGAAAGCGATAGGGACCCGCGCCGGCCTTCCGCGACAGCGCCTCGCTCTCCGCCAGAGCGCGATCGGTCAGACGTGGATCGAGCCGCTCGAGGTGATCCAGCCAATCCCGCTGCCCGTCGCGTGCTTCCTTTGACCATTGGACCAGCCTCACCGCTTGAAGCGAGCCTTGAGCTCGGAGAAGACGTCGTCATGGCTGAAGGTTCGCCCCGCCGCCACATCCGCCAAACCTCGCTCGATGGAGGCAGTTTGCTCTGACGACAGGGTCGAGGCAGACGTCTCGATGTCCGTCACGAACTGCTCGGCCGCGGAAGCGATGAACTCCTCGAGCGGCATGCCGATCTCGGCTGCGGCACGCTTGAGCCGATCAGCAGCATCGGACTCGAACGGCACAGAAATGGTTTCCATGGCTTGCCTCATCCCACGCTCCCCTCAAGCGAGATCGCCACCAGCTTCTGGGCCTCGACGGCGAACTCCATCGGAAGCTTCTGCATGACGTCGCGGACGAAGCCGTTGACCAGAAGGGCCACCGCCTCCTCCTGCGACAGGCCACGCTGCTGGGCATAGAATAGCTGATCGTCCGACAGGCGCGTGGTCGTCGCCTCGTGCTCCAGCTGGGCCGAGCCGTTGCGGGCCTCGATATAGGGCACGGTGTGCGAGCCGCAGTCGCCGCCGATCAGAAGGCTGTCGCACTGGGTGAAATTGCGCACCCCGGTCGCCTTGGGATGCACCGAGACCAGGCCGCGATAGGTCGAGTCCGATTTCCCGGCCGAGACCGCCTTGGCGATGATCCGCGACTTCGAATTCTTGCCCAGGTGGATCATCTTGGTGCCGGTGTCGGCCTGCTGATGTCCATTGGTGATGGCGATCGAATAGAATTCGCCCGAGCTCTCCTCGCCCTTGAGGATGCAGGACGGGTATTTCCAGGTCACGGCCGAGCCGGTCTCGACCTGGGTCCAGCTGACCTTCGACCGGTCGCCCCGGCAGTCGGCGCGCTTGGTGACGAAATTGTAGATGCCGCCCCGCCCTTCCGCGTCGCCCGGATACCAGTTCTGGACCGTCGAATATTTGATCTCGGCGTCGTCGAGCGCGACCAGTTCGACCACGGCGGCATGCAGCTGGTTCTCGTCGCGCATCGGGGCCGTGCAGCCCTCCAGATAGGAGCAGTAGCTGCCCTTGTCGGCGATGATCAGGGTCCGTTCGAACTGGCCCGTCTGGCTCGCATTGATGCGGAAATAGGTCGACAGCTCCATCGGGCATTTCACGCCCGGCGGGATGTAGACGAACGACCCGTCCGAGAAGACCGCGCTGTTCAGGGCCGCGAAATAGTTGTCCGACACCGGCACGACCGATCCCAGATATTGCCGCACCAGTTCAGGATGTTCCCGCAAGGCCTCGGAAATCGGCATGAAAATCACCCCTACCTTGGCCAGCTCGGCCTTGAAGGTGGTGACCACGCTGACACTGTCGAACACGGCATCCACGGCGTATCGCGGAGCCCCTTCGACGCCGGCCAGCACCTCCTGCTCCTTCAGCGGAATGCCCAGTTTCTTGTAGATCTCGAGGATTTCCGGATCGACCTCGTCCAGCGACTTAGGCCCGTCCTTCTTCTTGGGGGCGGCGTAGTAGAACAGCGACTGGTAATCGACCGGCGTGTATTTCACCGACGACCAGGTCGGCTCCTCCATCGCCAGCCAGCGCTCATAGGCGGCCAGCCGCCATTCCAGCATCCACTCCGGCTCGCCCTTCTTCTCGGAGATGAAGCGGACGATGTCGGCGTTCAGCCCGCGCGGGGCGAACTCCGTTTCGATGTCCGAGGTGAAGCCATGCTCGTACTTCTCCAGCGCGGCGACGGCGTCGATGGTTTCCTGAACGGCGGCCATGATCTTACGCGGTTTCCTTCACGCGGGCGGACTGACGCGCGCGATGTGTCTCGTATGCCTTGGTCCACGCTGCAGCGAAGCGTGACCAATCGTCTTGCGTGGTGCCCCAGCCGCCCGAGACGCGCACGCCTCCGGTCGCCAGATCCATCCGGCCCATGGCGACGATGGCGCGGCTGGGCTTGGTCTTGCCCGACGAACAGGCGCTGCCGGCCGAGACCATGACACCGTCCAGATCGAGCACGATCAGGGCCTGAGGGCTGTCCCAACCGGCGACCGACAGGAACAGGGTGTTGGGCAGACGCGGCGCCCCCTTGCCCAGGATGGTCGCGCCGGCCGCCTCGACGGCCGTCTCGGCCGCGTCGCGCCACGGACGATGCGCCTCGGCCATGGGCAGGTCGCGCGCGGCGCAATCGGCTGCGACGCCGAAGCCCGCGATGCCCGGCACGTTCTCGGTCCCGGCGCGCAGGCCGCGCTCTTGTCCGGCCCCATGCAGGATACGGACAGCCGCCGCGCCCTCGCGCATGATCAGGGCGCCCACGCCCTGCGGCCCGCCCAGCTTGTGCGCGGACAGGGTCAGGCTGTCGGCGCCCAGGGCGCGCATATCGACCGGGATTTTGCCTGCCGACTGGATGGCGTCGACGTGCAGCCAGCCCTTGGCCGCCCGCACCAGACGCGCCGCCTCGGCGATCGGCTGGATCACGCCGCTCTCGTTGTTCGCATGATGGATCGCGACCACGGCCCGGCCGCCGGTCTGGTTCAGCAGTTGGCCCAGCTTGACCAGATCGATGACGCCGCGCTCATCGACGGGCAGCGGCTTGACCGACTTGCCCGACGCCATGGCCGCCTCGACCACGCAGGGATGTTCGGTGGTGCAGACGATCAGACGCTCGCACCCGGCCGCCAGCGCGCTCTGCAGCGCCTGGGCGTTCGCCTCGGTGCCGCCGGAGGTGAAGATGACCGCCGTCGGATCGGCGCCGACCAGTTCGGCGACCTTCGCCCGCGCCGTCTCGACCCGCGCCCGCGCCCGCCGACCGGCCGCATGGACCGCCGACGGGTTGCCGTTGTCGGCCAGGGCCTCGGTCATGATGTCCAGCACCTCGGGCCGGACGAGGGCCGAAGCGTTGTAGTCCAGATAGACGCCGCTCATGCCGCTACTCCCACGCTCGCAGGCCGACGGCTGGTGCGGTTCAGGACCACGTCCTCCAGAGAAACACTGGCCAGATAGCGATGAATCTCGTCGCCCAGATCCTCCCAAAGATTGTGGGTGATGCAGCGTTCGCCGCCCAGCATGCAGCCGCGCGGCGTGCCGTGGGCCGAGCAACGCACCGCCCGGATCGGCTCATCGACCGCCAGGACGATTTCGGACACCACGGTTTCGCCGGCCGTCTTGGCCAGACGATAGCCGCCGCCCGGACCGCGCACGCTGAGCACCAGCCCGCTTTTTCTAAGTCGAGCGAACAGCTGTTCCAGATAACTCAATGAAATCTCTTGTCGGGTCGCGATTTCGGCCAGTGACACGGCGCGGCCCGCGCCGGCTTCTGACCGGCCGTGCCGGGCCAGATCGGCCATCGCCATCACGGCGTAACGTCCCTTGGTCGACAGTCGCATCGCCCATCCTCAAAAATCGCGCGCTTTTCAGAGGTCCTGTGCTATGACCCGCCGCTTCGCGAGGCGGCCGAACGCAGACGGGACTTAGAAAGTCCTACCCCTGTAGTCAAGTATTCGGCGGGCCCGAAATGACAGTTGATCGGATTCCAGAGCCCCATGCCTGAAGTCATCCTGCCCGGCGCCTCCGGTCGCATCGAGGGCCGCTACTCCCCCGGCAAGCGCGCCAACGCGCCCATCGCCCTGATCCTGCACCCGCACCCCAAGGCGGGCGGGCATATGAACAACCCGGTGACGGTCACCCTGTACCAGCTGTTCCAGAAGCGCGGCTTCGCGACCCTGCGCTACAATTCGCGCGGCGTCGGCAAGTCCCAGGGCGAGTTCGACTCAGGGATCGGCGAACTGGCCGATGCGGCTACGGCGCTCGACTGGCTGCAGTCCAACAATCCCGCCGCCACCCAGACCTGGGTCGCCGGCTATCAGTTTGGCGCCTACATCGGCATGCAGCTGCTGATGCGCCGCCCGGAGACGGACGGCTTCATCTCGGTCTCCCCGCCGTCGAACATGTACGACTTCTCCTTCCTGGCCCCCTGCCCGGCCTCCGGCCTGTTCCTGCACGGCACGGCCGACACCATCGTGCCGCCGGTCGAGGTCGAGCGGGTGGTCAACAAGCTGCGCACCCAGAAGGGCATCATCATCGACTACGAACTGGAAGAAGGCGCGAGCCACTTCTGGCAGGACCATATCCCCGCCGTCGATCGCCGCGTGGGCCTGTACCTGGACAAGCGGCTGGAAGAAAAACCGGCCTGATATCGGCTGACGGCCGCTTCTTCGCGGCTGCGCTTGCCCCTATGGTTCAGCTCGGGATTCGGGGAGCTGACATGATCCGCAACTTCACCTTGGGCGTGCTTGCGTTGGCTGGCGTCTGGCTCGCGCCCGCATCCGCCTCGGCCCAGACGAACGATCTGCGTCCCTTCTGCGCCGACCGGCCGGGCAAGGGCGCGGCCAGCTGCGTGCTGAATCAGGGCCATGTGCAGATCGAGGTGGGCGCCTTCGATGGCGCGCGCCAGAGGGATGACGCGGCCGAGATCGACAGCTGGTCGGCCGGCTCCATCACCGCCCGCTTCGGCGTCGGCCCGGCCACGGAATTCCAGATCGGCGTCACGGCCTTCGAGCGCGAGACGTTCACCGACCGCGTCACGGGCGTCGAGGACGTCGCCGAGGGCACTGGCGACCTGTTCCTGGCCGTCCGCCAAGGGTTGATCCGGCCGGATGGCGAGGGTTTCTCGGTCGCCCTTATGGGATACGCCACCCTGCCGACCGGCGGCGACGAGGTCCGCGCCAGCGGCATCGAGGCCGGCGTCGTCGTCCCCGTCTCGATCGACCTGGGCAATGATTGGGGCCTCGGCCTGTCGCCCTATATCGACATCGTCCGCGACGAAGACGGCGAAGGATCGCACGCCGCATATTCGTTCGCGGTCGACGTGGATCGCGATCTCGGCGACTGGATCCTCGGGGCCGAGGTCTGGGTCAGCCGCGACGACGATCCTCTCGTCGAAACGACCCGGGCCAGCGCCGACCTCATCGCCATCTGGACCCCGGCCTTCCTGCCCGACAGCCAGGTCGACTTCGGCCTCAACTTCGGCCTGAACGACGACAGCCCGGACGTGGAGTTCGGCGTGGGCGTGGCGCGGCGGTTCTAGAGCAGGATCGGCTGAGGAGGAATCGCTTCGCGATTCCGCTGATGCCGTGAATCCTGCTCCAGATATCAGCGAGAGCCTGATTCACGCTTTCGACAGAAGCGCGAAGCGCTTCTGTCTCAAACGATCAGGCTCTAGGTCAGTAGATCAGGAACGGCCTGCGCGTCTCGACCCAGGCCGCCTCATCCGGCTCCGCGATCGCATCCAGATCGGCCGCCGTCGCGTCCACATCGTCGACCCAATCCCGCAGGCCCGGCCCGCCGTTGATCACATCGATCGGAAGTTTCCCGAACGCGTATTCATACGGGAAGTCCCGCCACAGGTCGTAGTCAGGATACAGCCGCCGGATCGCCTTGAAGCCCAGGGCCTGGACCCGCCACGGCCGGAAGGCGGCGTGGTCATAGTGCGGGCCCTCGACATGGATCTGAACGCCCGAACACAGCTTGCCGACCTGTTTGTGGAAGGTCGGCTCGAACCACATGTCGCGCAGGGTACAGCCCTTCACCCATTCGGGCGCGAAGGCCTTCATCTCGGCGATCACGGCCCGGGCGTCGATGTCGGGCGCCCCGAACAGCTCCAGCGGCCGCGTCGTGCCCCGCC
Source organism: Brevundimonas sp. TWP3-1-2b1 (assembly GCF_049896165.1). Lineage (NCBI taxonomy): Bacteria > Pseudomonadati > Pseudomonadota > Alphaproteobacteria > Caulobacterales > Caulobacteraceae > Brevundimonas > Brevundimonas sp. TWP3-1-2b1. The sequence continues at coordinate 65,474 of NZ_JAFCTT010000002.1, forward strand.
CTTCCGACAGGGTCGCGCCCTCGACCATCACCGTCCCCGGATAGGCGCGCGCCATCGACAGGTTCGGGGCATTTGGGCTGGGGTTGATCCAGGCCCGCTCTCCCAGCGGCCAACCGTAGCCGGGCGCCGCCTCAGGGTCGTAGCCCTGCATCTCGATGACGCGATAGGCGACGTCCAGTTTGAGGTGATCGATGAACCAGTGACCCAGTTCGCCCAGGGTCATGCCGTGCCGCATCGGCATCGGCCCGGCGCCGACGAAACTCTCCCAGCCCGCGACCAGGGTCGTGCCCTCGACCGGCCGCCCGGCGGGGTTCGGACGGTCCAGCACCCAGACCTCCTTGCCGTGTTCGGCCGCGGCCTCCAGCACGTACAGCAGGGTCGTGATGAAGGTGTAGATGCGGCAGCCCAGGTCCTGCAGGTCGATCAGCACCACGTCGAACGTGCCCATCATCTGGGCTGTGGGCCTGCGCACCTCGCCGTACAGGCTGAACACCGGAAAGCCGTGGACCGGATCGGTCTCGTCCGGGCTCTCCATCATATTGTCCTGCAGGTCGCCCTTCATCCCGTGCTGGGGGCCGAAGGCGGCGCTGATGGTCACCCCGGCCGCAATCAGGGCGTCGATCGAATGGGTCAGGTCCGCCGTCACCGAGGCCGGATGCGCCACCAGCGCCACCCGCCGGCCCTTCAGCGCGGCCTGCAGTTCGGGCTCGGAGAGAAGGCGGTCGATGCCGAATTTCATGGCAGGTCCAGAACGAAGGAATCGGGATGGTGGAAGTCAGGCTTATCGGACGGATGGGCCAGCGCCCACCAGGTCCTGGCCCCGTCGACGGTCTCGATCACCGCTGACAGGGCCAGCTTGCGAGCGTCGACCGGCAGTTCGATCCGGCCTTCCAGGGCGACATAGTCCGAGCCGCCGTCGAGCCCCTCGACCACGCAGACCTCGTCGGCCGGCCTCATGCCCTCACGATACCCGTCGAACCGGTAGCTGGCCCATTGACCGGACGGCGACAGGTTGAACTCGCGATAGCCGTCGGCGGTCGTCACGAAGGCCTCGAAACAGGTGTGTTTCCACAGCTCGTCGGCCCGCCCGACCGGCGCCTCACCGGGCCAGGCGATGAAATCCGGATTATCGTCAATGATGAACCGTAGCCACAGCAAGCCGCCCTCGCGCTCGAACTCGACCGAGATCGCCTCGGGATAGACTTGGGTCTCGTCGGGAAAGGGGATCAGCGTGGCGCGCATCCTGAACCGATAGCGGCTGGTTGACGCCGGTCAACGCCCGGCGCTACGACACCCCCCATGTTCGCCACCCGCGCCCTGCCCGGCCTGTATTACCGCCCGCTGATCTAAAGAGCGGCCGCGAACCCCTGCGCCGCATTTTGCCGGCGCGACACCCGAGACAGAGCGCCGGCCTCCCTGCTAACGGAGCCGACCATGACCGACCCGATTTTCCAGTCCGACTTCCTGCAGACGCTTCAGGCGCGCGGATACATCCATCAGATCACCCATCCGGCCGAGCTGGATGCGGCAGCCAAGGCCGGCGTCGTCTCAGGCTATATCGGCTTCGACGCCACCGCGCCGAGCCTGCACGTCGGCAGCCTGATCCAGATCATGATGCTGCGCCGGCTGCAGCAGGCGGGCGGCAGGCCCGTGGTCATCATGGGCGGCGGCACCACCAAGGTCGGCGACCCGACCGGCAAGGACGCCTCGCGCCCGCAACTGACCGACGAGACCATTCAGTCGAACATCGCCTCCATCAAGACGGTGTTCGAGAAATTCCTGACCTTCGGCGACGGTCCGACCGAGGCCATCATGATCGACAACGACGAGTGGCTGTCGAAATACGGCTACGTCGAGTTCCTGCGCGACTACGGCACCCATTTCACGGTCAACCGGATGCTGGCCTTCGACTCGGTCAAGCTGCGGCTTGAGCGCGAGCAGCCGATGACCTTCCTCGAGTTCAACTACATGCTGATGCAGTCGGTGGACTTCCTCGAGCTGAACCGCCGCCAGAACGTGACTCTGCAGATGGGCGGCTCGGACCAGTGGGGCAATATCGTCTCGGGCGTCGATCTGGTGCGTCGGGTGGACCAGAAGGCCGCCTTCGGCCTGACCACGCCCCTGCTGACGACCGCGTCCGGCGGCAAGATGGGCAAGACGGCCCAGGGCGCCATCTGGCTCAACGCGGAACAGCTGAGCCCCTACGACTACTGGCAGTTCTGGCGCAACGCCGAGGACGGCGACGTCGGCCGCTTCATGCGCCTGTTCACCGACATGCCGCTGGACGAGATCGCCCGCTTCGAGGCTCTGGAAGGCGCCGCGATCAACGACGCCAAGATCGAACTGGCCACCCGTGCGACCGAGATGCTGCATGGACATGACGCTGCGCAAGACGCTTGGATGACCGCGAAGCTCGCGTTTGAAGAGGGCCAATCAGCGGCTGGATTGCCTACGGTCGAGTTGCCTCGCTCAGACATTTTTGGAGCAATGATTGCGGCTGTCGCAACCAAGGCTGGGCTGACCGCTTCCAACGGCGAAGCTCGTCGGCTGGCCCAAGGTGGTGGGCTGCGGCTCAACGACGTCGTCATCACAGACGGTGCCTATCTACTCTCAGAGTCGGATGTGAAGGACACAGTCCTGAAACTGGCTGCAGGCAAGAAGAAGATCATGCTCGTCCGCCCCGTCTAACCCACTCCCGTGCATCCCCGCGAAGGCGGGGACCCAGGTTTTGGCAACGACGCGATGCGCTGGATTGCTGTCAACGCTCGCGAAGGGCTCGCCTGGCGCCCAAAGCACTGGGTCCCCGCCTTCGCGGGGATGCACGGATTAAGGAAAACCGATGACTGAAATCCTCGAAGGCTCGAAAGCCCCCGCGTTCGACATCCCCGCCGACGGCGGCGGCCGCGCGACCCTGTCCGGCCCCACGGTCATCTTCTTCTATCCGAAGGCCGACACGCCCGGCTGCACCAACGAGGCCGTCGACTTCTCCGCCCGGATCGACGCGTTCACGGCGGCCGGCGTTCAAGTCATCGGCATCTCGCGCGACCCGGTGAAGAAGCTCGACCGGTTCAAGGCCAAACACGATCTCAAGGTCATACTCGGATCCGACGAGGCCGAGGCCGTCACCGAGGCCTACGGCGTCTGGGTCGAAAAGACCCTCTACGGCCGCCAGTATATGGGCATCGAGCGGGCGACCTTCCTGATCGACGGCGCGGGCGCGGTCCGCAAGGTCTGGCGCAAGGTCTCGGTGAAAGGCCACGCCGAGGCGGTTCTCGCCGTCGCGAAAGAGGTTTGATCCGAGGCCGGACGGATCGGTGAAGTCTAGCCGGCGCCCTCCACAGTCTATCGGAATACGCCCGGCACGCGAATCTTCGCCTGAATAGATTCGTTTTGGTCGCCCAGAACGGGCAACGTGGTTAACATTGCGTGAACGGTATTGCCCACAGGCAACAGTTCGCGGATAAAGCCTCCAGTACGTGGGGGCGTGTTCAAATGGATGAAGAACAAGGAGTGGTCAGACGCTCTTTGATCGAGCGTTGGTTTCCCGAGCGCCATGTTTATCTGCGCTCGAACGGCGACACGCGCGGTTACGTCCTGACAAGCGGCCGCCAGATGATGATGGCCGGCGTAGCCTGCGCCGCCGCCGCCTGGACCCTGGTCGCCTCGGGCGGCTTCGTCTTCGACATAATCGCCCGCAGCCAGGCGGACACCCAGGTGGTTCGCGCCCGCGCGGCGTCCGAACGCCTGAACGCCGACCTGCAGGCCCGACTCGAGACGGCCGTCGTCCGCATGTCCGCCACCACGGGCGGCCTGGACGAGATGGCCCGGATGGTCGAGCGCCGCCACGCGGCCCTGACCAACGTCATGGGCATGTTCCACGGCGTCGACGGCGCCGAGGCCGCCCTGGCCCCCGCCCCGGCCCTCAGCGCCACCGAAGCCCGTCCGGTCCAGCGTATTGTCGCAGTCCGCATGGACCAGGAGCGGCTGATCGAACGGGCCGGCGACTTCGCCCAGACCCGCGCCGAACGCCTGCGCCTCGCCTTCCGCCTCGCGGGCCTGAACCCCGCCGCCTACGGCGCGGCCTCCGGGTCAGCCCTCGGTGGACCTCTGGTCGAGGCCAGCGATCCCAAGGCCCTGGCCACCATCCTGGACGTGGACGAGCCCTTCGCCGTCCGCATCCGCCACGCCGCCGACAATCTGTCGGAGATGCGAAACCTGTCTGACGCCGCCGAACACCTGCCGTTCGACCGGCCGACCCAGGCCCGCACCACCTCGGGTTTCGGCGTCCGTTTCGATCCCTTCAACGGCCGCCCGGCGGTTCATCAGGGCCAGGATTTCGCCGCCCCCCTGAACACGCCGATCTTCGCCACCGCTCCCGGAATCGTGTCTTTCGCCGGCGTTCGTTCAGGGTATGGCAACACCGTTGAGATAGACCATGGTCGCGGTTTCAAGACCCGCTTCGCCCATTTGAACGCCATGGCCGTCCAGCCCGGCCAGCGCATTGCGCTGGGCCAGCGGATCGGTGCCATGGGCACGACAGGACGCTCCACCGGCGTTCACCTGCACTATGAAGTGTGGATGGACGGCCGCCCCCAGAACCCCGCCCGCTTCTTCCGAGCAGGAGACCAGATTGTTCAATAAGACGAAATCCCCCGCCCCCGCCACGCCGGACCGTTCCTCCAACGCGCCGCCGATCCCGCCGCTTCCCGACCTGCCGTCGCCCGGCATGGGCCGCAGCCCCGTCGCGGCTCCGGCCCCCTCGCCCATCGCCTCCTCCCGCGGCCTGTCGACCCTGTCGTCGGAACTGCAGTTCGAAGGCAATATCTCGGGCGCCGGCGATCTCCAGGTCGACGGCTCGATCAAGGGCGACGTCCGCGTCGGCCGTCTGATCGTCGGCGAGACCGGCGCCGTCGAGGGCAATGTCACGGCCGACTATCTTGAAGTTCGCGGCCGCATCGTCGGCGCGGTCAACGGCAAGCAGGTCAAGCTGGTCTCGACCGCCTATGTCGACGGCGACATCACCGCCGAACAGCTGTCGATCGACATCGGTGCCTATTTCCAGGGTCGCGTGCTTCAGAGCCGCCGCGATGCGCCCGCTCCGGTCGCCCCGGCTCCGCGTCCGGCTGCCCAGGCTCCGGCCGCCGCCGACTTCGAAGCGCCCGCCGCTCCGGTCGCCCCGGCCGGGGACAAGCCGCAGATCATCGACCTCAAGACGCTCTGATCCAGCGACGCTGATGAAATGCACAGGGCGGCTCGTCACCGAGCCGCCCTTTTCTTTTCGGAGCGCGGACCTCCAGGTCCGCCCTTCTGCATCGAAAGAGGCGGACCTGGAGGTCCGCGCCCCGACACCCTAGTCGACGGTGGACCCGCGGGTCTCGCCGACCCGCTGCGCCAGGGCTGCGCCCATGAAGGCGTCCAGGTCGCCGTCCAGCACGCCCTGGGTGTCCGAGGTCTCGACCTCGGTCCGCAGATCCTTGACCATCTGATAGGGCTGCAGGACGTAGCTTCGGATCTGGTGACCCCAGCCGATGTCGGTCTTGGCGTCCGCCATGGCCTGGGCCGCAGCCTCGCGCCTCTGAAGCTCCAGTTCATACAGACGCCCGCGCAGCATCTTCCAGGCCTGTTCGCGGTTCTGGTGCTGCGATCGCCCGGCCTGACAGGCCACCACGGTGTTGGTTGGGATGTGGGTCAGACGGACGGCGGAATCGGTCTTGTTGATGTGCTGACCGCCCGAGCCGGAGGCGCGATAGGTATCGGTGCGCACGTCGGACGGATTGATGTCGATCTCGATCGTGTCGTCCACCACCGGCGAGACCCCGATCGAGGCAAAGGAGGTGTGCCGCTTGGCCGCCGCGTCATACGGACTGATCCGAACCAGACGGTGCACGCCCGATTCCGACTTCAGCCAACCATAGGCGTTGGGACCTGTGACGAGGATCGTCGCCGACTTGATGCCCGCCTGATCGCCGTCTTCCGACGCCTCCATCTCGACCTCATAGCCGTGCGCCCTGGCCCAGCGCGAATACATGCGCAGCAGCATCCCCGCCCAGTCGCAGCTCTCCGTACCGCCGGCGCCGGAGTTCACTTCCAGATAGGCGTCATTGCCATCGGCCTCGCCGGAAAGCAGGGCCTCCAGCTCGGCCCGGGCGGCGCGATCCTTGATGGCCTTCAGCTGGGCGCGCGCCTCCTCCAGCGTCGCCTCGTCGCCTTCCTCATCGGCCATTTCGGACAGCATGACACCGTCCTCGAGCTCGCGCTCCATGGCCTTGACGGTGTTGATCTGGGCTTCAAGCTTCGAACGCTCCCGGCTCACGGCCTGGGCCTCGTCGGGCTTGTCCCAAAGCGTCGGGTCCTCGACCCGGGCGTTCAGCTCATCGAGCTTTCGGTTGGCGACATCCCAGTCAAAGACGCCTCCTGAGCAGAGCGACGCTCTGCTCGATGTCGGCCTTCATGGCCTCGACATCCGGTCTCATATGCAAATCCTTACGGTGCGAAGGCGCGGAGATAGGGGGGATCGAAGGCAGTAGGCAATAGGCAGCAGGCAGCAGGGAAGGTTTTCTTCCCGTCGGCGACGCTCGCCCTTCCTGCTGCCGACGGCCTGAACCCTGCTGCCTCGCGTCCTAGAACAACCCGTCCAGATCCTCGGCCGGCTCCTGCTTCGGCGCAGGCGGCGCGGTCGGCGGGGGCGCGGACGGTCGGGACGCGATGCCGGCGGCCGCCTCCTGCTCGCGACGGATGACTTCGTTGTAGTTCTGCGGCCCCTCCGGCACGGCGGGGCCGGTATCGCGACGCTCTTCTTCGCGGCGACGCTCGGTGCCGGGGCGGAAGGCCTCCTCGATGCCGTTGATGTTGCGGAAGATGGCGCCGCGCGGACGGACGAACGGCCGCGCCGGCCGCTCTTTCAACGCGTCTTCCATGAAGTCGATGAAGATCGGCACGGCGGCGGAGGCGCCGGCTTCCCCGGATCCCAGCGACCGGTTGTCGTCGAAGCCGATATAGACCCCGACCACGATGTCGGTGGTGAAGCCGACGAACCAGGCCGAGCGGTATTCGTTGGTCGTGCCGGTCTTGCCGCCGACCCAGCGGCCCAGTCCGCGCGCGCTGGCGGCGGTGCCCCGCTGCACAACACCTTCCAGCATCGAGCTGATCTGATAGGCGGTGATCGGATCGATGACCTGGGTTCCGCGCGGTTCCAGGAAGGGCGAGGCCTGGCCGGAGAAGGCGCGTCCACAGTCGCGGCAGCGGCGCTGGTCGGCGCGATAGATGGTCTCCCCGTCCCGGTCCTGAACGTATTCGATCAGATAGGGATCGACGCGCCGCCCGCCGTTGACGAAGGCGGCATAGGCGGCGGTGAGGTGATAGGCCGTGACCTCACCCGCTCCGAGCGACACCGACAGATTGGGCTGCAGATTGTCCGCCACGCCCATGCGGGCCGCGAGGTCGACGACCCTGTCCATGCCGATGGTGTTGGCCAGGCGCACGGTCATGACGTTGCGCGACAGCTCCAGCCCGCGCCGCAGGGTCGAGGGACCGTAGTAGCGACGGCTGTAGTTCTCGGGCGTCCAGCGTTGACCGTTCGCCCCGCCGGCGAAGCTGATCGGCCCGTCGACCACGATCGAGGCCGGGGTGAAGTCGCCCTCCAGGGCGGCGGCATAGACGAAGGGCTTGAACGAAGACCCCGGCTGACGCTGGGCCTGGGTCGCCCGGTTGAAGCTCGACAGGGCGTAGGAATAGCCGCCGACCATGGCCAGGACCCGTCCCGACTGCGGCTCGATGGCCACCATGGCGCCGTTCACGGCCGGAACCTGCTTCAGGGCGAACTGGCCGTTGCGCGGCTCGACGAAGATGAGGTCGCCGCGCTTCAATGGCCGGTTGGCGTTGGCCCAGGCGGCATCCGAGACGATCAGGCTGCCGGTCGTGTCGTCGCGGGCGGTGCGGATCTGGACCGTGTTGCCCGACACGCTCTCGACGGCGGCGGCGCGCCACTCGCGGCGTTCCGGCGGAGCGGTCTGGCGCAGGGCCACAGCCTGCCAGCCCGGCGCGAAGTCGGTCGTGCCCCAGGCCCCGCGCCAGCCGTGGCGGCGGTCGTAGTTCTCGAGCCCGCGCATCAGGGCGTCGCGCGCCGCTGTCTGCAGCGAAGGATCCAGGGTGGTGCGCATGTAGAAGCCGCCGGCGTTCAGCTGGTCGCCGAACTCCGGATTGGCGGCGGCCTGACGACGCGCTTCTTCCACGAAGAAGTCGGCGTCCTGGTATTCGGCGCGGCGCGGGGCGGCGCGGGTCGTCAGCGGCCGCGCGATCGCCTCGGCGTACTGGGCCTGGGTGATGAACCGGTTCTGCGCCATCTCGCCCAGAACCCAGTCGCGACGGCCCTTGGCCGCCTCGGGGTGCCGCTTCGGATGATAGTTGTTGGGGCCCTTGGGCAGGGCCGCCAGGAAGGCCGCCTCGTCCGGCGTCAACTGGGCCAGCGACTTGCCGAAATAGTTGTAGGCGGCCGAGGCCACGCCGTAGGACCGGTAACCCAGGAAGATTTCGTTCAGATACAGCTCGAGAATCTGCTCCTTGGACAGCGTCGCCTCCAGGCGGCTGGACAGGATGGCTTCCTTCAGCTTGCGGCCGATGGTCGATTCATTGGTCAGCAATACGTTCTTGGCGACCTGCTGGGTAATGGTCGAACCGCCCTCCAGCCGCCGTCCGGTGGCGGCGTTGAAGACGTTCTTGAGCATGGCCCGGCCGAGGCCCGACACATCGATGCCGCCATGCTGGAAGAAGTTGCGGTCCTCGGCGGCCAGGAAGGCCTGAACGACCGGCGTCGGAATCTGTTCGTAGGGCACATAGATGCGGCGCTCGTCCGAGAACTCGCCGATCAGGGTCCCGTCGCCGGCATAGACCCGCGTCGCGGTCGCCGGCCGATAGTCGGCCAGCTCGGACGCATCAGGAAGGTCATGGAACAGCCAGGCGGCGTAGACCGCCACGATCAGCCCTGCGAGCGCGATCGCGCCCAAAAGGCCGATGCCCGCTATCACGAACCACCGTTCGGCAACCTTCACCAAGACTTCTCCGACTACGCCCTTGGCCCGATGTAACCCGCGCCGTCCTACGGGGCTAGCTGACTTTTCGCCGTTCGAGTTCAGCGCGAGCCGCCCCTGCAGCGTCCGCGTCCATATCCGTCTGGCTCGCCATCCAGTGCAGGTAGTCGGCCGGAACCTCGGACCATGGTTTCCTGCGATGCTTGCCGAAGGGAACGACCGCCAGTTCGCGCGGCGCCCGCGTCCATTCCAGCATCTGATCGACCGAATTCGCCTTCAGCAGGTCCATCAGGATGTGGGCGGTGACCCAGGCGTCGGGGCCCGCCCGGTGAGCCGGATCCGCCAGCGCCGGATCGAGGCGGAACCCGCGCCAGTAGCGCAGCACCTGGTTGGAGTGCCCCGGCGCCTCGGGCCAGGCCTGTCTCGATGAACGCACCGTGCAGATCCACGGCAGGCCGCCCGTCGCGGTGTCGGCGATGAAGCTGCGTTCGAACCGCGCCGCATGCGCCACCATGACGTCGGCGGACCCGAGCTCGGCGAACATCGCGCGCAAGGCGTATTCGTCGCAGTGCGGATCGGCGTCGCAGAAATGCTCGGGGGTCAGGTGATGCACGGCCATGGCGTGGAACGAGATCTCGCCCCTCGGCCGGAACAGTTTCGACACCGGCGGTCGGGCGATCCAGCCCTCCCCGTCCCGCACGACATCGACGATCCCGACCTCGATGATCTCCGAGGTCCGGTCGCCGCCGGTGGTTTCAAGATCGATGACTCTCAGCCGCATGCCGACGATGTAGTCGATCGGCGCGCGATTGCACGATCGGGGACGTCAGCTTCGGACGCTGGGCCTTCAGGGCTGGCCGCCAACCGCGCCGGTCGAGGCCATCTGCAGCGGCACCGCGGGCTCGCGGAAATACCGGTCGATGCCCTGGGCCACGGCCCGGACCAGAGTGCGACGCTGCGTCGTGTCGCCCAGGGCCCGCTCGTCGTCGGGATTGGTGATGAACCCCATCTCCAGCAGCACGGCCGGCACGTCGGGGGCCAGAAGCACGGCCAGGCCCGCGTCGCGGTGGCTGCGGCGCAGCAGTGGATGGTCGGCGGCTTCCAGGTGGGTCAGCAGGACGCGGGCGAACTGGGCCGAACGGTTCTGGGTCGCCCTCTGGGTCATGTCGAGCAGGATGCGGTCCACCGAAGGATCCCGCCCCGGCAGATGCAGGTCGCGGTGCCAGTCCTCGCTGCGGGTGACCTCGCGGACCGCCCGCGTCGCGCCCTGTTCCGACAGGGTATAGACCGAGGCTCCGCGCGTGGCCGGATCGGCCCCGGCGTCGGCGTGCAACGAGATGAACAGGTCCGCGTCGGCCTGACGGGCGACGCGCACGCGGCGGTACAGGTCGACATAGGCGTCGGTCTCGCGCGTCAGCATGACGCGATAACGGCCCGTCCGGTTCAGTTCGTCGCGCAGGGCGATGGCGGCGGCCAGGGTGACCTCGCTCTCGCTGCGCTGTGCGCCCTGGGCGCCCGGATCGCGACCGCCGTGCCCGGCGTCGATAACGATCAGCGGGCGCTCGGCCCGGCGCTGTTCGGGACGCGGCGCCTGGCGCGCGGCCGCCGGAATCGTGGCCGATCCGGTCGCGGTGATATCGATGACATAGCGATAGTAGGGGACCCCGTCGCCGGGCGGCAGCAGGAAGCGACGCTCGATCCGCGCCGTCCGGGCCAGGCCCAGTTGCACCCGCGACGCCGAGCCGGATGCGCTGACGCGCCAGTCGCGCACCAGTCCCGAGCCCGCGCCATCGACGCCGCGACCGGCGCCGACCCCGGCCAGCGTCAGGACGAGCGAGCCGCGGTCACCGCTCTCGATCACCTCTCCGCGAGCGGACCGGTCCAGGTCGATGACGACCCGGGTCCGCTGCACATCTCCGCCGAAGCGCACGCCGCGCACGTCACCGGTCGCGCCGGCCGCCAGACCGCGCGTGCTGACCAGCAGCACGACGCCCAGCACCAGCAGGGCGAGCGCCGTCATGGCCCACTCGCGCGGGCCCCAGAGGGACAGGTTAAAATACTTGCGACCGGTCATTCTGACGGCGGGCCCACCTTTATCGTTGATCCCGTTGTGGCAGGGCTCGGTTTGGATTGGGTTAAGCGACAGCGCTTTTCGCGCATTCGCCACCTCAAAGCCGAGGGCTGCCTTTCCATTCCGTGACTTGATGCTTATGCTTAGTCCCGTCCGCGAACGATCGCGCCGCCGCTTTGTCGGTTCGGCGCGGCCCCGGCGCGGCGCCGACTTCCCGCCTTCGCGGATCGTGTCGCCCCCCGTCTCTGACCGTGGTCACTGACTGACTGGCCCATCGATCGACAAAGCCGGGCCTATTCCGAACCGGACCTTGCGACGCCCTCGGCGCGTGCGGGTCGAGGACCTACCAGAACCCATGGGCATTTCCGCCTGCCTCTCCCGTGAACCGACAGCCCTCTTCGGGCCGGTCGCAGTCGTCTTCGGCCATCGCCGTGACGACGGGATGACGCACGCGTCCGCCCCTTACCCCGTTCGGCGAGCCGCCGTTGCCTCCCCCGGCAACGGCCGAGCGCGCCAGAGAGATACCTTCAATGTCAAAGACGATGCTAATCGATGCAGCGCACGCGGAAGAAACCCGCGTCGCTATCGTGGACGGCCGCCAGGTTGAGGAATTCGACTTCGAGTCGAAAACCAAACGCCAGCTTCGCGGCAACATCTACCTCGCCAAGGTCACCCGCGTAGAACCCAGCCTGCAGGCCGCCTTCGTCGAATACGGCGGCAATCGCCACGGCTTCCTGGCCTTCAACGAGATCCACCCCGACTACTACCAGATCCCGGCCGCCGACCGCGACGCGATCATGGCCGAAGCCCATTCGGCCGAGGACGATCACGACGACGAGAACGCCCGTGACTCGGACGACGGCGATTCCGAAGGCGGCATGGCCGAGGAAGAGCGGCTGAAGCGTCGCCTGATGCGGCGCTACAAGATCCAGGACGTCATCAAGCGTCGCCAGATCCTGCTGATCCAGGTCGTCAAGGACGAGCGCGGCGGCAAGGGCGCGGCCCTGACCACCTGGCTCTCGCTGGCCGGCCGCTACTGCGTCCTGATGCCCAACACCGGCAAGGGCGGCGGCATCTCCCGCAAGATCACCCAGGCCAGCGACCGCAAGCGCCTGAAGGCCGCCGCGGCCGCCCTGGACGTGCCGCGCGGCATGGGTCTGATCATCCGCACGGCCGGCGCCAAACGCACCAAGGCCGAGATCAAGCGCGACTACGAATATCTGCTGCGCCTTTGGGAGACGATCCGCGAGACCACCCTCGCCTCCCACGCCCCCTCGATGATCTACGAGGAGGAGAACCTCGTCCGCCGCGCCGTGCGCGACATGTTCGACAAGGATTTCGACGGCATCCAGGTCGAGGGTGTCGAAGGATTCAAGGAGGCGCGCGACTTCATGCGGGTGCTGATGCCCTCGCAGGCCAAGAAGGTGCACCTGTACCAGGGGTCCAGGCCCCTGTTCGCGGCCAACGGCATTGAGGAGCTGCTGACGCAGATCCACCAGCCCATCGTGCCGCTGAAGTCCGGCGGCTATCTGGTGATCAACCAGACCGAGGCCCTGGTCGCCATCGACGTCAACTCGGGCCGCGCCACCAAGGAACGCAACGTCGAGGCCACGGCCTTCAAGACCAACTGCGAAGCCGCCGTCGAGGCTGCCCGCCAGTTGCGCCTGCGCGACCTCGCCGGTCTGGTGGTGATCGACTTCATCGACATGGACGAGTCCAAGAACAACCGGACCGTCGAGCGCATCCTCAAGGATGAACTGAGCCACGACCGCGCCCGCATCCAGATGGGACGCATCTCCGGCTTCGGCCTGATGGAGATCAGCCGCCAGCGCCGCCGCCTCGGCGTGCTGGAAGGCGCCACCGAGGTCTGCCCGCACTGCCAGGGCGCCGGTCGCGTCCGCTCGGCCGAATCCGCCGCCCTGATGGTGCTGCGCGCCGTCGACATCGAGGCCGGCAAGAACGGCGCCGGCGCGATCAACCTGAAGGTCTCGTCGGCCGTCGCCCTCTACATCCTGAACCACAAGCGCGACTATCTGCAGCGTCTGCTGGAGCGGCGCGGCCTGGCCGTGATCATCCAGATCGACGACCGTCTGGGTCAGGGCGAGAGCGCCGTCGAGCGCACCGAAACCAACGAGGACTTCACCCCGCCTGAAGCCATCGTCTCGCTGGCCGATCTCGACGACGACTTCGACGATAACGCCTGGCAGGACGAAGACGACAACGACGACGAAGACGACATCATCGCCGGCGACGACGACGAGGACGCGCTGGATCGCGAGGACTCCGACGAGGACGAACCGCGCGAGCGGGCCGAACGCGCCGAGCGTTCGGAGGGCGACAAGGGCCGCGGTCGTGGTCGCCGCCGTCGGGGCGGCCGTCGTGACGAGGAGGCCGCTCCCGTGGCCGCCGACGCCGAGGTCGAGGGTCTGGCCGCCGATGACGATGACAGCGAGGCCGGCCGTCGCCGTCGTCGGGGTCGTCGCGGCGGACGTCGCATCCGCGAGGACGGTGACACCGCCGGCGCCGGCGCGGGATCCTTCTTCTGGGTCCGGGGCCGCACGCCGTCTCTGGACGATCCCTATGTCTGGTTCGACCCGATCAACCCCGCCCCGCGCGCCGAACGTCCGGCCGCGCCCGCCCGTGACGAATCTGAAGCCGCGCACGACGTCGAGGAGATGATCGGCGAACGTCCCGAGGGCGAACTGGCCGGGGACCGCGAAGGCGGTCGCTCGCGTCGCCGCCGTCGCGGCCGGGGTCGTGGCGAACGCACCACGCCTCAGGATCTGAGGGTCGAGGGTCGCGCCACCAACGAAGGCATGCCCGTCGACGGCGATCCCGAGACCCCGATGGCCGTGGTCCTGTCGGACGACGCCTCCGAGGCGGTCATTCCGGTGATCGCGCCCGAGCCCCAGCGTCGTCGCGTCCGTCGCAAGACGGCCGGCTCGGCGGTGGAGACCGAAGTCGTTGCTGCCGAAGCCGTCGAGGCTGTCGCGCCGCCGCTGGAGCCCGAGATCGCCTTCGTCGAGGCGGAGCCTCAAGCTGCGCCCGTCGCGGTCGAGCCGGAACCGGTCGTCGTCGGAACGGAGACCCTGGTCACGGCCGAGGCCTCGGTCGCCCCGGCTCCCGAGGCCGATCTCAGCGCGATCATCGCCAACGATCCGAACCAGATCACCGCGCCGCCCGCCAAGCCGAAACGCGGATGGTGGCGTCTGTGACGAACCGCGCCTAGATTAGACCGTGGGGCGGGGGCGCCCGTCGAAGGAGTTCGCCATGATCCGGCCGACCCGCGTCACGTCCGCCCTCCTCGGGCTGGTCGCCGCGTCCGCCGCCGTCCTTGTGATGGCGGCGGCCGGCCCCGCCTCGGCCCAGAGCACGATCCGCGATACCGAGGTCGAGGGCATCATCCGCGGGTGGTCGGACCCGGTGTTCGCGGCCATGGGTCTCGAACCGTCCGAGGTCGAGGTCCTGCTGATCAACGATCCCGAGTTGAACGCCTTCGCCACGCGCGGGCGGATCATCGGCATCAACACCGGCCTGATCCTGCGCACCCGCGATCCCAACGAGCTTCTGGGCGTGCTGGCTCACGAGGCCGGTCACGTCAAGAACCGGCACACCCTGCGCGACGGCGCCCAGAGCGCCGGCATGCAACCCATGCTGATGTCGATGGCGCTCGGCGCCCTGGCCGTCGCGGCCGGTCAGCCGGGGGCCGGCATGGCGCTGATCGGATCCGGCCAGTATTTCGGCGCCCTGGGCTCCCTGCGCTACATGCAGGGCCAGGAAGGCGAGGCCGACATCACCGCCGCGCGCGGTCTGGAGGCCGCCGGCGAATCCGGTCGAGGCCTGGTCGAGTTCTTCGAGAATTTCCGCAGTCAGGAAGTGTTCTCCGACGCCCGCCGCTATCCCTATTTCCGCAGCCACCCCCTGTCCGGCCAGCGCATCGAGGCCCTGCGCAGGCCTGTCGAGGCCGCGTCCCACTACAGCCACAGGGACAGCCCCGAGAGGCTGGCCGAGCACGCCCTGATCCTGGCCAAGGTCCACGCCTTCATGGATGCCCCGACCCAGACCCTGCGCAGCTATCTGGAAAGCGACACCTCCTTCCCGGCCCGCTACGCCCGCGCCATCGCCTGGTATCGCGACGGCCAGACCCAGCGCGCCCTTGACGCCACCGACGCCCTGATCGCCAGGGACGTCGACAATCCCTATCTGTGGGAGCTCAAGGGCCAGATCCTGTTCGAGGAAGGCCGCCCGCGCGAGGCCATCGACGCCCACCGCGAGTCGATCCGGCTCAAGCCCGACGCCCCCCTGTTACGCATCAACCTGGCCCACGCCCTGATCGAGACCAACGATCCCGCCAACCTCGACGAAGCCGTCGATCAGCTGAAGCGCGCCACGGCCCGCGAAGGCGACAACACCCTGGCCTGGCGCCTGCTGGGTCAGGCCTATGCCAGCCAGGGCAAGGAGGGCGAGGCGCGTCTGGCCTCGGCCGAATACTATTTCGCCGCCGGGGCTGAGGAACAGTCGACCCAGTTCGCCCTGCGCGCCCGCGACATGCTGCCGCCCGGCTCGAACGAGTGGCGGCGCGCCATGGACATCGTTCTGGCGTCCGGGGCCACGATGGACGACATCGACGATCTGGACCGGCGTCAGGAACGTCGCCGCGAACAACAACAGACCGTCATCGCGCCCGGCGCCTGACCGCCCCTATTCCGAGACCTGAATGACCGACCAAGCCCCCGCCCCGTCCCCGGACGACAAGCCGACTCGCGACCCCCTCGCCTGGTTCGCGTCCGGTCGCGGCGGCGCGGCGGCCCTGGCGGTGTCCATCGTGGCCCTGGGTCTGGCGGCCGCCCCCTATGTCACCGGAGGCGATTTCGGCGGCAAGGTCCGCGCCTATCTGCTCGCCAACCCCCAGGTCATGACCGAGGTCCAGGCCGCGTTCGAGACCCGGGCCGAGACCGTCCGCGTCGACACGATCAACGCGGCGGTCGCCGCCAACGCGGCCCTGATGGCGCCCGATCCGCGCGACCCGGCCTTCGGTCCCGCCGATGCGAAGGTCACCGTGGTCGAGTTCTTCGATTACCAGTGCCCGGGCTGCAAGGCCGTGTCCGAGGACTATCTGGCCCTGATGCGCGCCCATCCGGACGTCCGTTTCGTCTTTAAGGAGTGGCCGATCCTCGACCGGGGCGACAGCACCACCTCCAACTACGCCGCCCGCGCCGCCCTCGCCGCCCATCGCCAGGGCAGATACCTCGCCGTCCACCAGGCCCTGATGGCCGAACCCAGCCTGACGCCGGAAAGCGTGGACCGCATCCTCGCCGCCAACGGCGTCGCCCTGGACCAGGCCGCCGCCGTCATCCGCGACACCGGCACCGACCGCCTGCTGGCCGACATCCACACGACCGGCGCCACCCTCGGCCTCATCGGCACCCCGACCTTCCTGATCAACGGCAAGACCACGGCCACCATCAACCCGCAGGAGGTGGCGGCGGCGATCGAGGCGGCGAAGGTGGGATAGAAAGAGCTGAGGGGGCTTCGGCCACCTGGATCGGCTTCGGCTGGCGGAGATCTGGTCTGTGCGGCAAACGCCGCTCCCGACCCAACAAACTCCATCGCGTCAAGATCTCGGCCCCGGCTTCCCAAAAAAATGATGGGTGAAGGCGTCGTCGCCTCGGAATTGGAGGTCTGACAAGCGCCGCTCGCTCATCGGCTGCTGCCTAGTTGCGCGGACGCTGCGCCAAGGTCCCCGCCGGGGTCGCGGCCACACCCGGCTCGCGCATGGCCCAGCCCGACAACCCGCCATAGTAGCCGCTCGCCACCGCTGACTTGCCGTCGGCGGACACCGTGAGGTCCACGCTGATGGCGCGGGACAATCTGGCGACATTGCCCGGCAGCGCCTCGCATTGCACCCACCGGCCCCAGCCCGAGCTTCCGTGCGCCAGCGGCACGCCGGTCACCCCCGCGGGAAAGGGGGTAGGCGCGAAGGCGAAGAAGACCAATCCCCTCTGCACCTGGGGGTCGGCCCCCGACCCGTCCCGGAAGTCCATGACGCCGGTCACGATCTGGCCGGGCGAGCCTCCCGAGAGATGGTAGAGCCAGCGGCCGCCCGCGAGTTGCTCGCACGGTCCCGCGAAGGCCGGGGCCGCGACCAGCAGCGTAGCTGTAGAGGCCAGGACGGCGAAAACTCTGGACATGACAGGGGCTTCCCGGTCCGGACTGCGCGCGAGCCAGAAGGCCAGGCGACCGGACAGCATCAAAGACAGGGCAGCTTTTATGACCGTTCGTCAATCGACGTCGGATGAACGGTCGATCCCGACCGGCTCACCCGCCTCGCTGGGGGACGCCCTCATGGCGCAGGGTGATGAGCGCGGCGCGATCCGAAAATTCCGCGCCTCCGCCGACCGCGCCCCGCAGCGGGGCCGGGCGCTGGAGGCGGGCGGGAAGCGGGACGATGCCCGCGAGAAATACACCAGGGCCGCCCGCACGAACCTGGCCGCCGCAAGACAGGGCCGAGGTAGTGCGACGGCTGGTGGCGGTCAGTCAGGGGGCCGGAGGAGCGTCGTTGTGATTTCGGCTACCCACCCTCAACGGTCATCCCGCGCGTCAGCTTTCGGCTCATGGTCCGAACGTCGGGTATCGGGACAGACACAGACCGCCGCTCTCGACCCACTGCGGACATAGGTCGGCATCTTGTCGCGGCTGGCGGGTGCGTTTAAGCTTAGACTGCCCACGGGCAGGAGGTTTTTTGTCAGCTTTCAACCGCACCGCCTGATTCAGGCGCGCTCTCGAAGGGGAGCGCCCGAGCAGAGCGCAGACGCTCAAAAAACAGCGTGCGCTTCTTCATGCCTAATCAAAGCGGGAAAAACGTTGAAAAACATAAACATCCGCCCGCTGTCAGCGGGCGACCTGACTGCCGCGAAAGACGTAATCAACACCACGGGCCTATTCCCCGGAGAGATGCTTGACGAAATGGCCGCGCCGTTTCTGACCGGCATGGCGTCGAACGATCTCTGGTTCGTCGCACTGGACACACAGGTCGTCGTAGGGCTGGTTTACTGTTCACAGGAACGTATGACCGACGGGACCTGGAACCTGCTCTTAATCGCCGTTCGCGAGAGCGAACAAGGCCAAGGCGTTGGGTCTCGGCTAACCCGTCACCTCGAACAGACGTTATCCCAACGAAACGGGCGCGTGCTGATCGTCGAGACGTCCGGGCTACCGGACTTTGACCGCACCCGCGCTGTCTACAAGAGGTTAGATTACGTCGAGGTGGCTCGCATCCCCGAGTTCTATACTGCGGGAGAGGACAAGGTCGTCTTCTGGAAGCTGCTGCCCCACTAGCGTTCGGGAGGGGCGGGGCTTCGGCTCCGCCCCGACCACTCCGTTGGGAATGGCCGCTCACCACCCGTTGCCGACGTTGGAAGCGTCCGCTTTCAGGTCCGCCAATGTATGCGACAGCCCCGATACCAAGGCGCGGATCGTCCCCAAACCCTTTTGAATTCAACGCACGGCTCTAACGAGAGCCATTTTACGCGCCCTGGTTCGAAACGGCCGGACAATGCCGGGCATGACCGAGATCAAACACAGACCGCCCCGCCTCACCGCCGAAGCCTGGGCTCATGCCCGCGAGGATTTCATCGCCGGCATCAGCTGCGCCGTCATCGCCGAGCGCTACGGCACGACCGATCGCAGCGTCCGCCGTCGCGCCGCCATCGAGGGCTGGCGTCGGCCCGACTTCCTGCCGACGCGGCTCGCCCCGCCGCCGCCGTGGATGGCCGGGCCGCGCACCAGGGACGAGGAGATGGAGATCGATCCGGCGCTGGAGGAGGTGGCGGCGGAGGCCTCGACCTCCCGTTTCGGCCTGCTGTTCAATCCCGATCCCCGGAGTCTGCGCCACTACGCCTTCCGTCAGGCGGCCGAGAACGCCGCCGTCGACCGGCCGCAGCAAGCCCTCTCCTGGATGCGGCTCGTCCAGCTGGCTGAGCGCTGCGGCGCGCGCCTGGACATGGACTCCTCCGCCTTCCGGGACATCGACCGTGTCCGCGCCTCCTATCTGCACCGACTGAACGAGGAGTACGCCGCCGGCCGCGAGGCCGCGTTCGCTGAAACGACCGAAGAGGCCGCGCCCGACCCGGCGACCTGATCCCGGGTTTCGTCCGCTTCGTCCGTTTCGTCAGGGTGTTTTTAGTCCGGACCAGCGGACGAGACGGGGCGCCGGCCAACCTCTCCAAAGATTAACGTGCCAGGACGGCGTGAACGTTCGACCTTCCCTGCAACCCGTCGGGAGCCGGAATGCTGAACCTGTCGATCATCGCGACCGCCGCCCTTGCGCTCATGGTCGACCCGCCCGCCTCGGGCCAGTCCGCACCCCTGACCAATGGCGACGTGATCGGCAGCTGGACCCTGGTCATCACCCCTGCCGAGCGCCAGGGGATCGAGATCAACGTCGAGATGGACGACGGCGACCTGCCCCTGACCGTTGCGGGCCAGCCGACCGGCCGCCTGACCTGCACCTTGCGCGGCGCCCCGGCGGATTGCCGCATCCGGAACGGCGAATTCGTCGTCGTCATGCCGACGCGGTCGGGCGGCGCCCGTCTGATCTTCACGATCACTGACCAGACGCGCGCCGGCCTCGGCGGCGCGGCCCGTGTCAGCGTCCGCTTCCTGCCCATCGGCGGCCACATCGGCGCGGTGGCCATGACCCGCCGTTAGGGAGTCAGGCCAGCTTCAGGCTCATCTCGCCGCCGATCCATTCGACCCGCGCCTGCGCCCGCGCGGCTTCTGAGGCCGCCGTGTTGCCCAGGGCGGCCTCGGCCTCGGCGAGAACGAAATAGCTGTAGGGGTCCATCGGCCAGTCGGTCAGAAGTTCCTCGATTTTCGCCTTGGCCCCCGCCGCGTCGCCGTTGGACAGCAGGGCGGCGGCCAGGCTGCGGCGGGTCGGGAACCAGATGATCGGCGGGTCGCCGCCCTCCTCTTCCTGGCCCTGGATCTCGGCGGCGCGGGTGAAGGCGGCCACGGCGGCGGTCGCATTGCCCTCCAGCATCGCCGCCCGGCCCTCCAGCACCCGCTGCGAGACCTCGATGAAGTCCTTCATGTCGGCGGCCTGGGCGCCGGTGATGGCGTCGCCTTCGCGGATCGCCCTGATGGCCTCGGCCTCGGCGCGCACGGCGCCCGCGTCGCCGGCCCGGGCCGCCGCCTCGCCGCGCCCGTAGCGCCAGTTGGCGCAAAGCACCGGCTTGGTCTCGGGCGGTTCCGCCAGGGCCGCGACCTGGGCCGCCGTGCCAAAGCGGCCGTAGATCGCATAGGCGTCATTGGCCATCAGCTGACGCCACAGGTTGTCGGCCGGGATGTCGGGATAGGTCGACAGGAAGCCCTCGGCCAGGGCCAGCCCCTCCTCGGCCCCGCCCGCCATCAGGGCGCCGCCCATGCCGAAATGGATGTTGTGGGCGTGCAGGGCCATGCCGGTGATCCCGCCCGGAGGCGCGGCCAGCCGGTCATAGCGCTTGTCCAGGGCCACGGCCTCGACGTTGGACCGCATGGCGTCCCGGTAGCGCCCGACCCGGTAGAAGGTGTGCGACGGCATATGCACCAGATGGCTGGCCGAAGGCGCCAGCCGGGCCAGCTTCTCGCCATAGGGAATGGCCTTGTGCGGGTCGTCGGACCACTCGGTCAGGTGGATGTAGAGGTGGATGGTGCCGGGGTCGTCGGGGGCCTTAGCCAGCGACGCCTCGAGGATGTCCATGGCCCGGACGATGCCGCGGTCCTTGGGCAGGCCCGCCTCGTCGAACCACTCATCGGCCTGCAGCATCCAGGCGTCGGCGGCGATGGCGGCGATCAGGGGGCTGTCGGGGTTGCGGCGAACGATCCGGTCCATGGCCCGGGCGAAGCGAACGCCCTGGCTGGCCTTGGCCCCGGAATAGCGCTGGATCAGGGCGTCGATCATCTGGCGCTGGACCGCAGTGGCGCCTCCCGCCTCGCGCCGGGCCAGCTGGGCCAGCCTGAGCCCGGCCCGCAGGGAGGCGTCATCCGTGCCGCCGCCGTTGAGGTTGGGCCCCGTGGCCCAGGCCTCGCCCCAGGCGCACAGGCCGCAGTCGGGATCGATGGCCCGCGCCCGGCGGAAGGCCCGGACCGATTCCTTGTGCTCGAACGCCCAGCGCAGCCGCACCCCGTGGTCGAACCAGGCCTGGGCCTCCGGATTTGTGGTGTCGACGGTCCAGCTCGAGACCTCGCCGAAACCGGGCACCAGGACCATGGAGGCTTCCGGCGCGGCGTCCAGCACCGACCCGACCCGGCCGCATCCCCGCGGGTTCTGCAACAGGGAGGCGCTCGCCTCCGCATCCGCCGCGGCCGTGGTCGCATCCGCGACGGCGGCCGGCCCCGCCAGACAAAGGGCGACGGCGGTGAAGGTGAGCAGTGTCAGTCGCATCGTCTTCCCCTCGATCCGAGGCGACGATCCTGCACCAGTCGAAGAGCGCTTCCAAGCGCCCCGATCGTCTCAGGGGTTTGGCAGGCTGTAGCTCAGGTCGTAGCGGTGTTCCCCGCCTTCGAGCGTCAGGGCGAAGTCCCCGCTGATCCCCGCCAGCGCTCCGGTGCCCGAGTTCGGCACGACGGTGATCGACAGCGTATAGCCCTCCGGGCTCATGTCGCCGCGATGGGCCAGCAGGAAGGCGCCCTCCTTGCCATCCAGCGTGCCAACCACCCGCTCCAGCGCGATATAGGTCCCGGTCGTGTCTCCCGGAGGCCCGCCGGTCAGCATCTGGCCGCTCGACACGCCGGTGATACCGCCCTTGAAGCGCTTGATCAGACCATAGCGCGACAGGCCCAGTCCGGCCTCGACAACCTCTTCGTCGGCAGGGACCATTGTCACTTCGAAGGTTCCAACAGCGTGGTGCACGACGGTCTCCTGGGCCTTGGCGCTTCCGGCGGCCATGACCCCGATCGCTATCAACAGGCCGAGAACAGCCACGGCGAGATAGCCTCGGAGAGTCAGGGTGCGCATCGGTCGCTCCGGAACATTACAGGAACACTCTGTCTCCGAACCCGCGTTCCGTCAAGCTCAGATCAGCCCGCCCAGCGGCGACGAAGGATCGGCGTACATCTTCTTCGCCATACGCCCGGCCAGATAGGCCTCGCGCCCGGCGATGACGGCATGCTTCATCGCCCGTGCCATGCCGATGGGATCGCGCGCCCCGGCGATGGCCGTGTTGGCGATCACGGCGTCGCAGCCGAGCTCCATCGCGATGGTCGCGTCCGAGGCCGTGCCCACGCCGGCGTCCACCAGCACAGGCACGGTCGCCTGCTCGACGATCAGCCGGATATTGACCCGGTTCTGAATGCCGAGACCCGATCCGATCGGCGAGGCCGCCGGCATGATCGCCGCCGCGCCCGCGTCTTCCAGCCGCTTGGCCATGACCACGTCGTCGGTGCAGTAGACCATGACGTCGAAGCCGTCCTGGACCAGCAGCTCCAGCGCCCTGAGCGTCTCGATCATGTCCGGATACAGGTGCGCCGAGTTGGACAGAACCTCCAGCTTGACCAGGTCCCAGCCGCCCGCCTCGCGCGCCAGCCTCAGGGTCCGCACCGCGTCCTCGCCCGTGAAACAGCCCGCCGTATTGGGCAGGAAGGTGAACCGGTCCGGCTTCAGATAGTCGACCAGCATCGGCTGGGACGGATCGCTGAGGTTTACCCGGCGCAGGGCCACAGTGACGATGTCGGCCCCCGCCGCCTCGGCCGCCGCGGCGTTCTGGGCGTAGTCGGCGTATTTGCCGGTACCCACGATCAGGCGCGAGTTGAAGCTGCGACCGGCGACGGTCCAGCGATCGGTCAGGGTATCGGCGGTCGGTGCGACGAAGGGAGCGTTCATCGAATTAATCTAGGCCTGTGCGCCCGGAAACGGAACCCGCTCACCCGCCGCCGACGAACTGGACCAGTTCGATCCGGTCGCCGTCCTCCAGCGCCGTCCCGGCATGCAGCGACCGGGGCACAATGGCCAGGTTGCGCTCCACGGCGACCTTGCGGACGTCGAATCCGAGCTCTTCGACCAGCGCCAGGACTGTTCGTGCGGCCACCTCCCGCGTATCTCCGTTGACTTGAATGCGCATGTCGTTACGTCAACCTGACCTGTCCGGCGCAACCTCGGCTTTGACGAGCGACGCCGTTCCGCTAAAAGGCCCGCCCACCGAAGCGGCGAACCACTCTCATTGGCCCGTCGCCAACCCATCCGGAGCGAATGCCCGAAACCCCCGTCCTCTACGTCCTGAACGGCCCCAACCTCAACCTTCTGGGTGTGCGGGAGCCGCACATCTATGGGCGCGAGACCCTGGCCGACGTCCAGGCCCTGTGCGAGACGGCGGCCGAAGGCGCGACCGTGGTCTTCCGCCAGTCGAATCATGAAGGCGAACTGGTCGACTGGATCCAGGAAGCTCGCACGGAAGCTGTGGCGCTCGTCATCAACCCGGCGGCCTACAGCCACACCTCCATCGCCCTGCTGGACGCGCTCAAGGCCCTGACGATCCCGGTCGTCGAGTGCCACCTGTCCAATCCGGCGGCGCGTGAGGAGTTCCGGCGTCACTCCTACGTCTCGCTGGCGGCCACGGGCATCGTCTCGGGCTTCGGCGCCCACTCCTACGAACTGGCCGTCAAGGCCGCCCTCCGGCTGGCGCGGGAACGCTCCGCATCGCCTGTCCGTTGAACCCAGACCACAAGGCATAGCTCTCATGGCGACCGACAAGAAACTGGATAACGAGCCCTCGGTGGAGATCGACACCACGCTGGTCCGCCAGCTGGCCGACATCCTCAACGACACCTCGCTGACCGAAATCGAGGTCGAGCGCGGCGAGCTGCGCATCCGCGTCGCCCGCGAAATCACCGCCGCCCCGGTGATGCAGTACGCCTCCGCTCCGGCCTATGCGCCGCAGGCCGCCGCAGCGCCCGCGGCCACCGCCGCGCCTCTGTCCATGCCGTCGGACCCGGCCACGATCGTCGCCAAGTCGGGCGAGCAGGTGAAGTCGCCGATGGTCGGCACCGTCTATCTGCAGGCCTCGCCCGAGGCCCCGCCGTTCGCCAAGGCCGGCGACAAGGTCAAGAAGGGTCAGACCCTGCTGATCGTCGAGGCCATGAAGACGATGAACCCGATCCAGTCTCCGCGCGACGGCGTGGTGCAGGAGATCCTGGTCGGCGACGCCCAGCCCGTCGAGTTCGGCGAACCCCTTGTCGTTCTCGAGGCCTGAGACCGTGTTCACCAAAGTCCTCATCGCCAACCGCGGCGAGATCGCGCTGCGTATCCATCGCGCGTGCAAGGAGATGGGCATCTCCACCGTCGCCGTGCACTCGGAAGCTGATCGCGGCGCCATGTGGGTGCGGCTGGCCGACGAAAGCGTCTGCATCGGCCCCGCCCCGGCCGCGAAATCCTATCTGAACATCCCGTCGATCATCGCGGCCGCCGAGATCACCGGCGCCCAGGCGATCCACCCGGGCTACGGCTTCCTGTCCGAGAACGCCCGCTTCGCCGAGATCGTCGAGGCTCACGGCATGACCTTCATCGGTCCAAAGCCCGAGCACATCCGGGTCATGGGCGACAAGATCAGCGCCAAGCAGACGGTGCTGGAAGCCGGCATCCCCTGCGTGCCCGGCTCGGCCGGCGAGGTCGAGACGATCGAGGCCGCCATCGAGGCGTCGAAGTCGATCGGCTTCCCGCTGATCGTCAAGGCGGCGGCGGGCGGCGGCGGACGCGGCATGAAGGTCGCCCTGACCGCCGAAGACCTCGTCGAGGCCGTCCAGACCGCCCAGACCGAGGCCAAGGCCGCCTTCGGCAACGGCGCGGTCTATATGGAGCGCTACCTTCAGAAGCCCCGCCACATCGAGATCCAGGTCGTGGCCGACAGCCACGGCAACGTCGTCCACCTGGGCGAACGCGACTGCTCGCTGCAGCGTCGCCACCAGAAGGTGCTGGAAGAGGCCCCCTCGCCCGCCCTGTCGGCCGCCGAACGCATCCAGATCGGCGAGGTCGTCAACAAGGCCATCGGCAAGATCGGCTACCTCGGCGTCGGCACCATCGAGTTCCTGTGGGAGGACGGCGAGTTCTTCTTCATCGAGATGAACACCCGGCTGCAGGTCGAACACCCGGTCACCGAGGCCGTCACCGGCGTCGATCTGGTGCGCGAACAGATCCGCATTGCTGCGGGCCTGCCGCTGTCGTTCACCCAAGAGGACATCCACTTCGAGGGCCACGCCATCGAGGTCCGGATCAACGCCGAAAACTCGGAAACCTTCGCCCCCTCGCCCGGCACGGTCACCGACTTCCACGCCCCCGGCGGCCTGGGCGTGAGGCTGGATAGCGCCATCTACGCCGGCTATTCGATCCCGCCCTACTACGACAGCCTGATCGGCAAACTGATCGTCCACGGCCGCGACCGTGCCGAGTGCGTCGCCCGGCTCAAGCGCAGCCTGAACGAGATGGTCATCGGCGGCATCGACACGACCATTCCCCTGTTCCAGAAGCTGTTGAATGAGCCCGACATCCTGTCCGGTGACTACGACATCCACTGGCTGGAGAACTGGGCCAGGCGTCAAAAGGGCGAATGACACCAATTCCTCCCCTGTTGGGGGAGGTGGCGCGGCGCGCCTTTGCGCCGTGACGGAGGGGGCCATCCGCACACGCCAGCATCTGGGGCCAGCCCCCTCCACCGCTCCGCGGTCCCCCTCCCCCCTCGGGGGAGGATTATGACCGATCCGGCGGCCAGCGCCTTCACGCCGCCGGATCCGTTCGACGCCCACGCCCTGTTGCAGTGCTATGCCCACGGCGTCTTTCCAATGGGCGAGGACCGGGACGACCCGCGCGTTTATCTGGTCGAGCCCGAGCAGCGGGGGATCATCCCGCTCGACCGCTTCCACATTCCCGCCCGTCTGCGCCGCACGATCCGCAGCGAACCGTTCGTCGTAAGCGTCGATACGGCCTTCGACGCGATCCTGCATGCCTGCGCCGCATCGGGGCCAGGGCGCGAGGAAACCTGGATCAACGACCCGATCATGGGCCTGTATCTCGACCTGCATATGCGGGGTCACGCCCACAGCATCGAATGCTGGAGAGACGAGGTGCTGGTCGGAGGCCTCTACGGCGTCACCTTGGGCGGCGCCTTCTTCGGCGAGAGCATGTTCAGCCGGGCCACGGACGCCTCCAAGGTCGCGCTCGTCCATCTGGTGGCGCGGCTTCGGCTCGGCGGCTGGCGACTGCTCGACGCCCAGTTCCGCACGCCGCATCTGGATCAGTTCGGTCTGCTGGAAATCCCGCAGCGCGCCTATCTGAAACGCCTCGCCGACGCCTTACCCGCGATACCGGACCAGTCCGCCCTCACCCGCCCGCTGTCAGGCGCGGAGGCCGTGACCTATGCCTTGCAGCCCACGACCCAGGCATCATAGATCGGATGTTGCAGCCCGCTGATGGCCGGGCTCGACGAGAACATCCAGCCCCGGAAGATCTGGCGCGGCGCCGCGCCGGCTGCCTTCGGCTGCAGCGTCACATCGACATAGGCGATGGCGTCCGAGACCGGTTCGTTCTCCGCCGAGACCTCGCAGGCGCGGGCGGTGAAGATCAGCGCCTGGTTGAAGCGCACCGGGCGACCGCCGACCTCGACCTCGAACCGCATGCTTTCGGCCGTGATCTTGTCGATCGCCTCGATGATGGCGACGCGGCGACGCTGGCGCGGGAGCACGGTATCGGCGGCCAGGCGTTTGGCCTTGTCCGCCTCAGACTCGGCGTCCTCGTCTTCCTTGTCCGCTTCGGCGTCCGCCGCCTCGGCGTCGACCTCATCCCCCTGCAGGGCAGCCGTCTCGATCTGGATCGCGGGCGTCGGCGGGGTGATGGCGATGGGTACGGCAGGGGCGGGGTCGCCGGCGGGCGCCGTCTCTTCCGTCGGCTCGGTCGATCTCAGGACGTCGCCGATGGAATCGGGCGCCGGGGTCGCATCCTGGGCCGGCGCATTCTGCCAGCCGCCCGCGACCACGCCGCCCGACACGGCCAGTCCGACGACCGCCGTACTGATCAGCAGGATCCGAGCGCGGTTCATTCGGGCTTCCAGGCCTCGTAGTCGCCGGTCGCTGCCGGGCGCACGCCCTCCTCCAGGAGTGACCCTTGCGGATGCCAGGCCAGCGGCGTTCCGGTCATGTTGGGGCGGTGATCCAGTTCCCAGCGACGGCGCGGCAACGGCGCCTCCGTCGGCGGCTCGTCGAACGTGTAGTGCAGCCAGCCGTGCCAGTCGGGCGTCACCTTCGACGCCTCGGCATAGCCGTCGTAAACGACCCAGCGGCGCTTGCGGCCGTCGTAGCTGATGTTGTCGCGCGACTGATAATAGCGGTTGCCGTTCTCGTCGGTCCCGATCAGTTCGCCGCGCTTGGCGATGGTGAAGAGGGTGCCGATCGTCGCGCCGGACGTCCAACCGAAGATTCTGCCGAGCACGAGGCGATTCCAGTCCAGATTCGGATCGGCGGGAGGCCCGATCCAGTCGTCCGATCATAGAAACCGGCCGCGTCCGCGTCCAGCGTCCAGCCCAAATCACAGGGAGCAACATCTTGGGGGTAACCTTGCCTCAAACCGCTACATCTATTGCGGCCACGGTGCTGAGCGCCCTAGGCTGACGAAACGATCCTGTCCGGGCCTGCGAATGCGCTTCCCCCCCTTCCTGACCGACCTGTCCGCCTCCGTCGTGTGCGAAGCGCGCGAGATCGAGCGCGCTGACCGCGTCATCAGGGTGCTGGCGCCCGCCGGCTGGAGCGACGCCAGGGTCGAGGCGTGGCTGGACTGGTACGATCAGTCGCCCGACGACTGGCCCCGCCTCGAGGGGGCGCCGACCCGCACCGCGGCCGCCGGACCGCCCGTCCTGGACGGCGCCCTGGATCGCTGGGCCGCCCGCCTCGCCGCCTGGGGCCGCTCCACCGGCATATTCCCGTCCGCGATCGCTGCCGACACCTTCGCTTCGGAACTGGTCGCCAGCGTAATTCTGGGACTGGCCGCGCCGTCCTCGGTCCTGATGGAGGGCGCGCGGACTCCCCCTGCAGCCGAGGATCAGCCCGGTCCGACGCGCAACGCGACCGTCTTCGATCTCGGCGACGCCGGGGTCCGCGCGCGATTTGAAAGCGACACGGCGCGGCGGCGCACTGCGCGCGTCACCGCCCACGCCCTGTCGGGGGTCACCCGCACCCTGCGGGCCGTGACCGACGCGGTCAGGCGTTGCGACGGCCCGGCGTCGGTATGCTCCGACCCCACCGCCAACCCGGTCCTGGGCCGCGCCGCCATCGCCGCCCGCCGGGCCGGCGCCGACGACACGGCCATCCTGGACGCCATCGCCGGACGGATGTTCTCCGCGCCAGAGCCCGAGCCGTTGAAGCAGACGCGGGTCGTCGCGGTCTCCGATCCCGATTCGCCGATGGACGGCCCCCTTCGCGCCGCCGCTGACGGCTGTCTGGCCGACGACCTGATCGTGGCCTTCTCCGTGCGCGACGCCGAGGCCGCCGCCGATCTGGCCATCGCTCCGGGCTGCGCCATCGCCCTGCCCGCCGTGGCGGCCGCCCTGTCTGACATGATCGCAGGCCTGGATGCCCTCGCCCGGCTGTGGACGACGGCGCTGGAGATCGAGGTCGCCTGCGGCTTCGCCCCCGACGGCCGTCTGGCCCGACGGCGTCACGTCGTGCGGCCGGTTGTCCTGACTCTGGTGGGCGGGCTCGACTGGCTGGCGTCCCAGGCCGACGGAGCGATCAACGAGACCGAGTTCGTGGCCGCCTCCGGCCTGCTGGCGGCGTCAGCCTCCCTGGCCTCCAGCGAACTGGCCGAGACCCTGCGCCCCGCCGCCGACTGGCCTGTAGCCGCCGAGACCATCCTGGCCGCCCTTGCGGCGCGCGAGGCGCGCCTCGCCGACCTGACGAGCGATCTGGGGCGGGCCGCGGCCCTGCGGACCGCCCAGGCCCACGCCGCTGCGAGCGCGTCCGGTCGCCGCCAATGCCTCATCGCCACCCTGGCGTCGGACGCGGAGCGAGATCTGCGGCTGGGTGTCGCCCCTCTGTCCGGCCTCGAGGTCTTCCAGACCCGCGACGGCGAGATCGTTCGCCGCCTGCATCCGACGCTGGCCGCCGCGATCGCCACCCAGGGCGGCGACGTGGAGGGCGCCGAGCGCTGGCTGCTGGGCCGTCGGACGTTGATGGACTCGCCGGCCCTCGGCCATGCCGAACTCTCGGCGAAAGGGTTCACGGAATTGGAGCTGGAAGCCGTCGAGGCTGCTCTGACCCATGTCGAGCGGCTCGAAGACGCCTTTAGACCGCCGACGCTGGAAGCCGGCTTCATCCGCGACGTCCTGGGCATCGATCAGGAGACCCTGATTCAAGGCGGACTGCTGGCCCAGTTGGCGTCCCCCGATGAAATCGCGGCGGCGACGGAGCATGTGTTCGGACATCGGGACCTGTCCGCCTGGCCCAGCACGCCCACCCGACTGAAGACCGTTCTCGCCGACCTCGATGCCGCGGCCTCCGCGCTCGTCCGCGCGGCGGAGCCGTCGAGCGACGTCGCGGACATGACATCGGTCGAACTCCCCAGCCGGGCGGGCATCGGCGCGGCCATGGCCATGCTGACCCAGGCCGCATCCGAAGGCCGCCGCGCGATTCGTCTGTCGCGCCGTCAGGCAGCGAACCAGCCCCTGCTTCTGCTGCCGGACGTCGAACCAGCCCGGCGCGCGCCGGAACCCGCTTCCTCGCCCCGTCCCGCCAAGACCGAGCGCGTGGTCGAACGGGTCATTGAGCGCGTCCGCACTCGCCGAAAACTCCCCGACCGCCGCAAGGGTTATATCCAGAAGGCCGCCGTAGGGGGCCACAAGGTCTATATCCACACCGGCGAATACGAGGACGGCGAGCTCGGCGAGATCTTCATCGACATGCACAAGGAAGGCGCCGCCTTCCGCAGCCTGATGAACAATTTCGCCATCGCGGTCTCGATTGGCCTGCAATACGGCGTGCCGCTGGACGAGTTCGTCGACGCCTTCGTCCTGACCCGGTTCGAGCCGGCCGGGCGGGTCACAGGCAACGATTCGATCGGCTCGGCGACCTCGATCCTCGACTACATCTTCCGCGAATTGGGCGTCAGCTACCTGGATCGGCACGAGCTGGCCAACGCCGACGCCGAGCCGCTGGACGCCGACGGTTTGGGCTCTGGCAAGGCCGACGAACTGGTGCCGGCGGCCCGTTTCATCTCCAAGGGCTTCGCGCGGGGGGCCACGCCTGACAATCTGGTCGTCCTGCCCTTCGGCCGCCGCACCGAGGCGCCCGTCGTCAGCGGCGACCACAGCGAGGCCGATGCCTGCCCCGCCTGCGGCGACTTCACCCTGCAACAGCGTGGGGCGGCCTGGATCTGCGACACCTGCGGGATCGCGCCCCAGATGCGCGGATAGGCGCAAATGTCCGGGTTCAGTTGCCCGCTCCGCGTCCGCTGGGGCGAGGTCGATGCCCAGGGCGTCGTCTTCAATCCCAACTATTTCGCCTATGCCGACGTCGCCGCGACCGAATTCTTCCGCGCCGCCGGGGTGTTGACCGACGACCATCCTGACATGGCCCAGAGCTATGTCGTCGACGCGCGAGCCAGCTTTCGCAGTTCGGCCCGGTTCGACGACCTGCTGGACATGGAGGTCTCCCTGCCCCGTATCGGTCGCTCCAGCTATGAGCTTCGCGTCGATATCCGGCGCGACGGCCAGATCCTGACCGAGGTGTCGTTGACCTATGTCCGCGCCCTGGAGGGCCGGTCCCAACCGCTCTCCGATGCCTATCGCGCCATGCTCGCCCGCGTGGCTGCTCCCGACTGAGCACGGTTCAGCAGATCGTAAGCACCTGTGCGGTAACCACAGGGCGACGACTGCCGCCGGTTCGCCGGCTTCGGAGCACGACCGCCGTGAAACGCCTGATCCTCGCCGCCGCCGCCCTGACCCTCATCGCCGCCCCGGCCCTTGCCCAGAACGCTGGCCAGATCGCTCGCGTGCGCGGCGGCGCCAGCTGTTCCGGCTGCAATCTGTTCCAGGGCGACTTCTCGGGGCTGGAGGCGCGCGGCCTGAACCTCAGCGGCTCCCGGCTGCGCCAGGCGGACCTGAGCCTGGCGGTGATGAACCGCACCCGGTTCTCCAGCGCCGATCTGCGCGATGTGGAGGCCTACGGCGGCGTCTTCTCCAGTTCGAACTTCAACCGCGCCGATCTGACCAACGCCAGCTTCGTCGGCGCCTATCTGGAGGGGTCGAGCTTTTCAGGTGCGACCCTGACCGGGACCAACTTCGCCGGCGCCCAGCTGGCGCGCGCGACGGGCCTGACCCAGGCCCAGCTCAACCGGGCCTGCGGCGATGCCGCGACCACATTGCCCGGAAGCCTGCGCATTCCCGCCTGCTGAAGACCTCCATTCTTACCGCGATTTAAGTAGGGTTTCGGTTGCCCAGGGATCATCTAGGGGGCGTGAAACAGACCGTGTTCATTTCCCGCCGCCTCTCCGTCGCCCTGCCCGCGCTCGCGCTGTTCGCCGGCCTCTCGGCGCTCGCGGCGCCGGCTGCGGCCGAAGTGAGCCTGCCGTTCCAGGATCGCGACGTGACCCGGATGATCTCACTGGGCGGCTCCTGCCACCGCTGCGAACTGTCGGGCCGCAACCTGGCCGGCGCGACCTTCACCGGCGCCAGCTTCATCAGCGCGACCCTGGTCGGCGCGGACCTGCGTGGCGCCGAACTGGTCGGCTCCAACTTCTCGAACAGCGACTTCACCGACGCAAACATGACCGGTGCGCAGATCCAGGGATCGAACTTCGGCGGCGCTGTCTTCATCAACGCCAATATCAGCGGAGCAGAGGCCCAGAGCGCCGTCTTCAGCCGCGCCGATCTCAGCCGGGCCAACCTATCGGGCGCCGAACTCATGGGCGCGAACATGAACGGCGCGGTCCTGTCAGGGACCAACCTGTCCAACGCCGAGCTGTTCGGCGCCACCCTAGCCAACGTCAGCGCGCGCGGCGCCTCCTTCGCCAACGCCGAGATGAACGCAGCCAACATGGCCAGCGGCGACTTCAGCGCCGCCAACTTCAGCAACGCCCAGCTGGACGGAGCCCGCCTGTCCCAGGGGACCTTCGGCCGGGCCCGTTTCACCGACGCCTCGATGCGCCGCGCCGACATCCGGGGCGCCGACCTGTCGAGTGCCCGGGGCCTGACGCAGGCCCAGATTGCGCAGGCCTGCGGCGACTCCTCGACCCGCCTGCCGAACGGTCTCAGCGTCCGAAGCTGCGGCTCCCGGATCATGGTCCGGACGCCTGCGCCGCCGGTCCCGCCCGCGCCTCCGGCGCCGCCCTCGCCGCGCCGCAACTTCGCCAGCGCCGACCACTGATCGCAGCGGCCTTCGAAGCGGCCGCTGTGTGAGCGAAAGCCCTACTTCAGCGGCAGGCTCTGGCGGATGTGCAGTTCCTTGTACTGACGGTCCTGCGCCTCGGCCGGCGCGCTCATCAGCAGATCCTGCCCCTGCTGGTTCAGCGGGAAGGCGATCACCTCACGGATCGCGACCTGGTTGGCCAGCAACATGACGATGCGGTCGATGCCGGGAGCCAGACCGCCGTGCGGCGGCGCGCCGTAGCGGAAGGCGTTCAGCATGCCGCCGAACTGCTCCTCGACCACCGAGGCGTCGTAGCCGGCGATCTCGAAGGCCTTGAGCATGATCTCGGCCTTGTGGTTCCGGATCGCGCCCGAGCACAGCTCATAGCCGTTGCAGACGATATCATACTGATAGGCGCGGATGGTCAGCGGGTCCTGGGTTTCCAGGGCCTCCAGCCCGCCCTGCGGCATCGAGAAGGGGTTGTGCGAGAAGTCGACCTTCTTCTCTTCCTCGGACCATTCGAACATCGGGAAGTCGACAATCCAGCAGAATTTGAACTGCTCTTCGTCGACCAGCTTCAGCTCGGTCGCCACGCGGGTGCGGGCCAGGCCGGCGAATTTGGCGAAGACCGACGGCAGGCCGGCGGCGAAGAAGGCGGCGTCGCCCTTGCCGAGGCCCAGCGCAGCCATCAACGCGTCGGTGGCCTCGCCCAGGTTCTTGGCGATCGGGCCGCCCCAGGCGTTGTTGTCATCCGACCAGAAGATGTAGCCGAGGCCCGGCTGGCCCTCGCCCTGGGCCCAGGAGTTCATCCGGTCGCAGAAGGCTCTGCTGCCGCCGGTCGGGGCGGGAATCGCCCAGACGGCGTTCTTGGCGTCGGCGCCGAGGATCTTGTTGAACAGGCCGAAGCCGCCGTCGCGGAAATGCTCCGAGACGTCCTGCATCTTGATCGGGTTGCGGGTGTCCGGCTTGTCGGTGCCATACCACTTCATCGACTGTGCGTAGGTCAGGCGCTCGAAGCCGGTGTGCTCCAGAGTCTGGTCAAAATCGTTGGTGAAGGTATGGGCGCCGTCGATCGGCGAGACCGTCTTGCCGTCGGCGAACTCCTCGAACACGCCGTGCATGACCGGCTCGATGGCTGCAAAGACATCCTCTTGCGTGACGAAGCTCATTTCGACATCGAGCTGGTAGAACTCCAGCGACCGGTCGGCGCGCAGGTCCTCGTCGCGGAAGCAGGGGGCGATCTGGAAATAGCGGTCGAAGCCCGAGACCATGAGCAGCTGTTTGAACTGCTGCGGGGCCTGCGGCAGCGCGTAGAACTTGCCCGGATGCAGCCGCGACGGCACCAGGAAGTCGCGCGCGCCTTCGGGGCTGGAGGCCGTCAGGATCGGGGTCTGGTACTCGAGGAAGCCCTGACCGACCATGCGCTGGCGGATCGAGGAGATCACGCGACTGCGCAGCACGATGTTCTTGTGCAGGGTCTCGCGGCGCAGATCGAGATAGCGGTGCTTGAGGCGGATTTCCTCGGGGTATTCCGGCTCGCCGAAGACCGGCAGCGGCAGTTCGGCGGCCTCGGACAGGACCTCGACGCCCGTGACGCGCAGCTCGATCTCGCCGGTCGGCAGGTTCGGGTTCACCACCGAGGCGTCGCGGGCGACGACCTCGCCGTCCACACGGATCACGCTTTCGGCGCGCACGCGCTCGACGGCCTCAAAGCCCGGCGTCTCGGGGTGGAAGACCAGCTGGGTCAGGCCGTAGTGGTCGCGCAGGTCGATGAACAGCAGACCGCCATGGTCGCGCTTGCGGTGCACCCAGCCGGACAGACGCACATTGGAGCCTGAATCCGATGACCGGAGGGCGCCGCAGGTGTGGGAGCGATAGGCGTGCATGAGAAAATCGTCTGAATCGGCCGCGAAACGGCGGGAATTGGAAGCGGCGTAAGGCGCATCCGCGCCCCCGAAAGTCAAGGTCGGACACCGGTTTCGGGACCTGCGCGACTCCAAAAACGGAGTCGATAGAGTCGACAGAGTCTACACGTTCGCGGCCGACGTCCGAGCCAGCCCCGTAGTCTATACCCGCAGACCGCCAAGGCGCGGACGAGAGGCCTCGATGCCCGCCCGCCGGGAAGAGGCGCCTTCCAGGGCGTCGAATGACTTTTTATGGTCGACGTCAGAAGCGGTCGCAGCGGTCCACAGGCCCGGATCGTCTGTCCACGTCGCAAGACAATCCCGCATCAGGACAATCCGGGCGATCTGCTATGGTGGACCCATGTCGGCGCGTCGTCCCCTTCGCGAACAGCTGAGACTGCCCCTGACCCGGGCGGCTTCGCATGGCGCGACGGCCTTCGTGCGCTCGGCGTCCAACGCCTATGCCGTCGATGCGCTCGCGGCCTGGCCCGACAGCACGGGCCAGGTCATGGCCATCTGTGGCCCGGCCGGATGCGGCAAAAGTCATCTGGCCGCCCTCTGGGCTGAACGGGTCGGCGCCATCCCCCTGAACGGGGCCGAGGCGGCGCTGGCCGATCCGCTCGAGCTGGAGGGCCGCCCTATCCTGCTCGACATCGCCCAGGACGCCGACGACGAGACCCTGTTCCACCTGATCAACCTGGCCCAGCAAGACGGCGGCGCCCTGTTGATGGTCTCGCGGCCCTCTCCCCGACGCTGGGATGTGGCGGTGCCGGATCTGCGGTCGCGGCTCGATGCGGTGCGGGTGGTGGCGATGGAGGCCCCGGACGACACGGTCCTGTCGGCCATTCTGACCGCCCGTTTCGCCGAACACAGCATCACGCCGGGTGACGGCGTGATCGACTACCTGGTCAAACGGATCGACCGGTCGGCGGCCGCCGTCGCCGACGTGGTCGACCGGCTGGATGCGGAGCACAGGCCGGTCACGCGGACATTGGCGCGGCAGGTGCTGGAGGCCAGCGACGACCTGTTCGACGACGCGCCTGAAGATGACGGCGGATCAGGCTTGCAGCCGTAACAATCGCGCCCCACAACCGGCCCATGTCCGACGCCGCCATAGCCGACGCCACCCGGGGCGAGGAAGTCCCCTCTTCCCGCGCGCCCCAGCTGCACCTGGACGAGGGCCTGATGGCCTCGCCCACACGGTTCTTCAATCGCGAGATCAGCTGGCTGGCCTTCAACGCCCGGGTTCTCGAAGAAGCCGCGAACCCCAGCCACCCGCTGCTGGAACGGCTGCGGTTCCTGTCGATCTCGGCCAATAACCTCGACGAGTTCTTCATGACCCGCGTCGCCGGTCTGAAGGGTCAGGTGCGCGAACGGGTGCGGGTGCTGTCCGCCGATGGCCTGACGGCCGCCGAACAGCTTGAAAAGGTCAACGTCGCCGCCGGCGAGCTGATGGACGAACAGCAGGAACGCTGGCGCCAACTGCGCAAGGAACTGACAGGGGCCGGGATCGAGGTTGTTCAGCCGGGCAAGATCACCAAGACGGACAAGGAACGGCTTGAGCCCGAATTCCTGAACCAGCTTTTCGCCGTGCTGACGCCGCTGGCCATAGACCCGGCGCACCCCTTCCCCTTCTTGCCCAACCTCGGCTTTTCCCTGGCGCTGAAGCTGCGCCGGAACCGGGACAACAAGACGCTTTATGCGCTGGTGCCCGTACCGACCCAGGTGCGGCGCTTCTGGGAACTGACCGGCGACGGGCGGTCGGTGAAGGGGCGCAGGCGGTTCATCTCGCTCGAAAACGTCTTGCTGCTGTTCATCGAGCACCTGTTCCCGGGCCACGAGGTGCTCGAGAAGGGCGTGCTGCGCCTGATCCGCGACTCGGACATCGAGATCGAGGAGGAGGCCGAGGACCTGGTGCTGGAGTTCGAGGAGGCGCTGAAACAGCGTCGTCTGGGCTCTGTCGTGCGGGTGAAGATCGAGGCGTCGATGCCAGCCGATCTGCGCGATTTCATCATCGGCGAACTGGAAGCCGCGCCCCAGGATGTCGTTCTGGTCGACGGCATGCTGGGCCTGGCGCAGATGGGCGAACTGATCCCCTCCGGCCACCCCGACCTGAAGTTCCCCGGCTATGAACCCCGCTACCCGGAACGGGTTCGCGATCAGGGCGGCGACGTCTTCGCCGCGGTGCGCGAGAAGGACATCCTGATCCACCACCCGTTCGAGAGCTTCGATGTGGTGGTGCAGTTTCTGCGTCAGGCGGCGCGCGACCCCAACGTCATCGCCATCAAGCAGACGCTGTATCGCACCTCCAAGGACAGCCCGATCGTTGCGGCCCTGATCGAGGCGGCCGAGAATGGCAAGAACGTCGTGGCCCTGGTCGAGATCAAGGCCCGGTTCGACGAGGAGGCCAACCTGCGCTGGGCCCGCGCCATGGAGCGGGCCGGGGTCCACGTCGTCTTCGGCTTCGTCGAATACAAGACCCACGCCAAGCTCAGTGTTGTCGTCCGTCGCGAGGGCGATGCACTGAAGACCTATTGCCACTTCGGCACCGGCAACTATCACCCGATCACGGCCAAGGTTTACACCGACCTCAGTCTGTTCTCCTCCGATCCCGTGCTGGCCCGCGATGCGTCGCGGGTGTTCAACTACATCACCGGCTACGCCCAGCCCGAGGATCTGGAAGCGCTGGTCGTCTCGCCCCTGAACATGAAGTCGACGCTGATCGAGCTGATCGGCAAGGAGATGTCGGCGGCGGCCAAGGGCAAGCCGGCGGCCATCTGGGTCAAGCTCAATGCCCTGGTCGATCCCGAGATCATCGACGCCCTGTACCGGGCCAGCCAGTGGGGCGTGCGGATCGAACTGGTCGTGCGCGGCATCTGCTGCCTGCGTCCCGGCGTGCCGGGCCTGTCGGAGAATATCCGCGTCAAGTCGATCGTCGGCCGGTTCCTGGAGCACAGCCGGATCATCTGTTTCGCCAACGGCAAGGACCTGCCCCACGACAAGGCAAAGCTCTTCATTTCCTCGGCCGACTGGATGACCCGCAATCTGGACCGGCGGGTCGAGATCATGACCCCCGTGTTCAACGCCACGGTCCACGACCAGGTGCTGGACCAGATCATGGTCGCCAACCTGAAGGACGACGCCCAGAGCTGGGTTCTGGGCGCCGACGGCGGCTACACCAGGGTCACGCCGGCCGATCCGGCGCGGCCCTTCTCGGCCCACAAATACTTCATGACCAACCCCAGCCTGTCGGGCCGGGGCAGAAAGGTGAAGACCCGACCGGAAGCGCTGCGCTACGATCGGCCCGGTCAGTGAACGAACTCTATGCGACGCCGCGCGAGGCGGCGGTGATCGACATCGGCTCGAACTCCGTCCGCATGGTGCTGTACCGGCTGGAAGGCCGCGCCATCTGGACCGTGTTCAACGAAAAGGTCCAGGCCGGCCTCGGCCGCGACCTGCCGGAGACCGGCAGACTGTCGCCGGCGGGCGTCGAGCTGGCGATGACGACGCTGCGCCGGTTCGCGGCCGTGCTGGAGGGGGTGCGTCCGACCTATACCTTCGTCGCCGCCACCGCCGCCGTGCGCGAGGCCGCAGACGGTCCGGAGTTCTGCGACCGCGTCGCCGCCACGACGGGCCTGCGCGTCCGCGTCCTGACCGGCGAGGAGGAGGCGAAATACGCCGCCCTGGGCGTCCTGGCCGGAGAGCCGCGCTCGAACGGCGTCGCCGCCGACATGGGCGGGTCCAGCCTGGAGCTGATCAAGGTCGGCGA
Source organism: Brevundimonas sp. TWP3-1-2b1 (assembly GCF_049896165.1). Classification (NCBI taxonomy): domain Bacteria; kingdom Pseudomonadati; phylum Pseudomonadota; class Alphaproteobacteria; order Caulobacterales; family Caulobacteraceae; genus Brevundimonas; species Brevundimonas sp. TWP3-1-2b1. The sequence continues at coordinate 103,601 of NZ_JAFCTT010000002.1, forward strand.
CGGGACCGCGTCGTCAGGCATCACTCTGCCGCTTGGGCCGTTCAGCCTGGCCGATCCGAGAGGGTTCGACGCCGGGCGACTGCGCGCCACGATCGCGGAACGGCTGAGACCGGCTGCGAAACGGTTCTCGGCCGACGAGCTCCACGCCGTGGGCGGCGGCTGGCGCTCTCTGGCCCAGTTGCACATGGAGATGAGCGACTATCCGCTCCGCATCGTCCACCAGTACGCGATGAGCGCCGAAGACGCGCGCGGGGTGGCCCGACTGGTGGCTCAACAATCGAAGGCCTCGCTCGACCGGCTTCCGGGCGTCTCCAAACGCCGCGCCGAGACCCTGCCCTACGCCGCCCTGGTGCTGGAGGGACTGATCGACACCCTGGGCCTGAAGACCCTCACCTTCTCCGCCTGGGGCCTGCGTGAGGGCCTGCTCTACGAGACGCTGGATCAGGACGAGGCCCCCGCCGATCCGCTGATCGCCGGAGCCGCCGCCCTGGGGGCGCGCCAGGGCATTTCACCGGCCATGCCGGCCGCGCTCAACGCCTGGCTCGCCGATGTCATCGCCGCCCTGCCTGTGGCCTTCGGCCGTGAGCGCGACGCCGTCCTGGCCGCCGCGGCCTGCCGCCTCGCTGACCTCGGGGCCCGACTGCATCCCGATCACCGGCTGGAGCTGGTGTTCGATCAGGTGCTGCGCGCGCCGATCCCGGGCCAGACCCACCCCGAGCGCGTGTGGCTCGCCTGCGCCCTGAATGGTCGCTACGGCGGCGGGGCCTCTACGCCTGCGCCGGCTGCCGTCACCCGCCTTCTCAGCGATGACGCGCGGGTCAGCGCCCGGGCCCTGGGCCTGGCCATGCGGCTGGGCTGCGACCTGTCGGGCCGTTCGCCCCAGTTGCTGGCCAACGCCTCGGTGACCGTGAAGAACGGCGCCCTGAGGCTGACCGCGTCGCCGGGCTATGCCGACGTGCTGCTGGGCGAGCAGACCCGTCGCCGCGCCAAGGCCCTGGCCGAGGCCATGGGGCTGAAGCTGGAGATCTGAAGTGTTCAGCTTCTCCTCCCTGTTCGCCGCTTGGCGAATGGGGAGGTGGCGCGACGCGACTTCGCGTCGTGACGGAGGGGGCGACACGGTATCGCCGGAGACCGCCACTCCTCGCCACAAGCATCGCCTCGCCCCCTCCGTCACGGCCCAAGCGGGCCGCGCCACCTCCCCATGCTGCGCACGGGGAGGAGCAGGAGTCGCCTATTCGATCTCGACGACCTCGACCCGGGCGCCGTTCAGGACCAGGGCGATCTCGCCGCGCTTGAGTTTCAGCGCGTCCTCGCCGAACAGCTGACGCCGCCAGCCGGTCAGGGCGTCGACCTTGGCGTTGTCGTCGATGGCGATCCGCTCCAGGTCGGCGACGTTGGCGATCAGCTTGGACGCCACGCCGGCATTGTCGCTCTTGGCCTTCAGCAGCACCTTGAGCAGTTCGACGACCGACGGCGGAGCCGGCTGGTTGTGGGCCGGGCGGTCCAGCTTGGGCGCATGGGCCTCCGGATCGGCCATGACCCGCTTCAGCTCTTCCGTCAGCTCGAGGCCCAGGCGCGAGCCGCCGAAGCCCTTGGGCACCGAGCGCAGGCGGTTGAAGGCCTCGACGTCCATCGGGGCCTGGGTCGCGATCTCGTCGATCGCCTCGTCCTTCAGGATGCGGCCGCGCGGCTGGTCGCGATCCTGCGCCGCGCGCTCGCGCCACACCGCCGTCGCCTTGAAGGCTGCCAGATATTTCGCGTTGTACTTCTTGGGTTTCAGCCGCTTCCAGGCCTTCTCCGGGTCGGTGTCGTAGAGGTCGGGGTCGACCAGATCCTCCATCTCCGAGGTCACCCAGTCGAGGCGGCCATCCTTCTCCAGCCGTTCGCGCAGCTTGGGATACAGGGCCGCCAGGTGGGTCACGTCGCCGATCGCATAGGTCAGCTGGGCGTCGGAAAGGGGCCGACGCGACCAGTCGGTAAACCGGCTGCCCTTGTCGAGGTCGATGCGCAGCATCTGGCGGACCAGCCCGTCATAGGCGACCTGATCGCCGAACCCGGCCGCCATGGCGGCGACCTGGGTGTCGAACATCGGCCTGGGCATGGCGCCCAGCTTGACGAAGATTTCCGTGTCCTGCCGCGCGGCGTGGAAGACCTTGACGATCTTCGGATCGCGCAGGATGTCCAGAAACGGCTCCAGGTCCAGGCCCTCGGCCTGCGGATCGATGATGGCCTCATGCTCCGGCGTCGCGGCCTGGATCAGGCACAGCTTGGGCCAGTAGGTCGTTTCCCGCATGAACTCGGTATCGACCGCGATGAACGGAGCTTGGGCGACGGCCGCGCAGAACTGAACCAGCGCGTCATTAGTGGTGATCGGCGTCATTGAAATGCTATAGCCCCCCGCGACGCGGTCGTGGCAAGAGCCGCGACCATATTTCCGCACCGATTCCAGGCCCGTGAGCGATGAGCGACAATAAAGACCCATTGCCGAACGGCCTGACCTACGCCGATGCAGGGGTCGATATCGACGCCGGCGACATGCTGGTCGAGCACATCAAACCCCTGGCCAAATCCACAGCCCGCCCCGGTTCGGAGCCCTCGCTGGGCGGATTCGGAGCCCTGTTCGACCTGAAGGCGGCCGGGTTCGTCGACCCGTTGATCGTCGCCACCACAGACGGCGTCGGCACCAAGCTTAAGATCGCCATCGAGACGGGCCGTCATGACGGCGTCGGCATCGATCTGGTGGCCATGTGCGTCAACGACCTTCTGGCCCAGGGCGCCGAGCCGCTGCTGTTCCTCGACTATTACGCGACTGGAAAGCTCGAAATCGACGCGGCTCGTCGGGTGGTTTCGGGCATCGCCGAGGGTTGCCGTCAGGCCGGGGCCGCTCTGGTCGGCGGCGAGACGGCCGAGATGCCGGGCATGTATTCGGGCGGCGACTACGACCTGGCCGGCTTCTCGCTGGGCGCCGTCGAGCGGGGCCACGCCCTGCCCCGGCTGGATCTGCAGAACACCGGCGACCTGATCATCGGCCTGGCGTCCTCGGGCCCACACTCCAATGGCTATTCGCTGATCCGCAAGGTCGTGGACCGCTCGGGCCTGGCCTGGTCGGACGACGCACCGTTCGCGAAGGACCGTTCGCTGGCCCAGGCCCTGATGGAGCCGACCCGAATCTATGTGAAGCCGGTCCTGCCGCTGATGAAGGCGGGCCTGATCAAGGGTGCGGCCCATATCACCGGCGGCGGCCTGATCGAGAACCCGCCCCGCTGCATCGCCGAGGGCCTGACCGCCGAGTTCGACTGGAACGCCTGGCCGATGCCGGCCGTGTTCCAGTGGCTGGCCGAGACCGGCGGCATCAGCGACCACGAGATGCGCCGCACCTTCAACTGCGGCATCGGCTTCATCCTGATCGTCGCGCCGGAGAACGCCGAGGATGTGCTGGCCGGCTTGCTGGAGGCGGGTGAAGCGGCGTTCGTCTGCGGGCAACTCGTTTAGACACCCTCTTCCATCGGGAGGGGGTGTACTGAGGTCGGGTGGACTTCGCTTCGGTGATCACACCCGTGTCCAGACGCTTGAAGGTGACCCTCCCAACGTCAGTAGACGGGTGGATAGGCGACCTTAGCTGGGTGCGATCACAAGTTGATCAAGAGCCCTCGCTAGCCGCAAGGACTTGTCACATAGGCGGGGCGCGGGAACGAATGGTCATCGACCACTGTTCAGCTTCTAGCCTGGCAAAAGAGCCATGGGCGAGCACCGATCCATGAAAACGATGAAATCAGCGAACGCTCCGGACCGCCCGGTGTGGGATGATCAACACTTGCGTCTGGGAGTGGAAGCCGCTGGCGTAGCTCTCTGGTCCTGGAACGTCGATACGGATCGCCTTACGATGGATCAGGTGGGATACGACCTTTGGGACGTGCCCACGACCACCGAAGTCACCTTTGAAGACCTGTCCGCCCATATCCACCCGGCTGACCGGGATAGGGTCAGAGCCGGTTTCAATGCGACGCGGGGCATCGTCGGCCCTTACGAGATCGATTTCCGCATCTTGATTAAGGAGGAGGTCCGTTGGGTGTCTGCTCGGGGGCGCGGCGACGATGAGGGCATCCTCAATCGGGTAATGTTCGGGATTTTTCTGGATGTCACGGGCCGGAAACAGGCCGAGGAAGCCAACGAGTTGTTGGCGGGCGAGATGAGCCATCGGGTCAAGAACCTGATCACAATCGCCGGGGCGCTCACGACCATGACGTCGCGGTCAACCGAGACCAAGGAAGAGATGGTCAGCGATCTCACGCACCGGCTCGCCGCCTTGGGACGCGCGCATGATCTCGTTCGACCTGTCCCTGGGCAAACTGAAAACGCAGCCCTTCTCGGTGACCTGCTCTCAGTCCTGCTGACGCCCTACGATGATCTGGGGGCGTTCAGCGGGCGCGTTCGTGTGGCCGTGCCCAGAATGGGCATCGGGGAAGTATCGGCCACCAACTTGGCATTGGTGCTGCATGAACTGGCGACCAACTCTGTCAAATACGGTGCGCTTTCGGTGCCGACTGGGCTTCTCGATGTGGCCTGCCAGATCGACGGAGACGAGGCGGTCATCGTTTGGACCGAACGGGGTGGCCCTCCATGCATCGCTCCAAAGTCCACGACCGGCTTTGGGAGCAAGCTCTTGAACCGCATAATGACCCATCAGTTCGGCGGCTCGATCGCTTATGATTGGCCCACCGAAGGAGCCATTGTGACGCTTCGACTAAAGGCTAAGCGGTTGGCTCTTTAACGGTGTCCAGACCAGCAAGACCCAGTCCCCTGACGTCCGCTACGGGTCGATGGCGGTCACTATGGCCGGGCTTATCCCCCTCCCCATCGTAGAGGATGGCGTCGTGATCACCCCTACGTCCGGTTCTGACGCAGTCGCGTGGCAGGCCTTGGGGAATGCGCGCGACCGTCCCGATCCGCCTGCAAGACCGCGACGGCCCTGATCGGGCCGAGGCGACGGGACTGGTGGCCCTGCCGGACGTAACACACCAGGGTCTGGGTCCAATTCCGGACGCGTACCTGTGATCAATGAAATAAAGGCTGTATTCACTTTGAGTGTTGGTGCTGATTTTTCACCGTGCACCCCGGCGAAGGCCGGGGTCCAGATGGGGAATTCGGTCATCCGGACAGAGGGCAATGTGCGTGATACCTGCCGCCACGATCTGCGATCTGGACCCCGGCCTTCGCCGGGGTGCACGGAGGTAGGGTTTCAGCCAACCAACACTTGACATAAACATCCACAAAATCACTTCACTGTGCGGTTTTTCGTAGATCCGGTCGCAGCTATTGCACTCTCTGCACCCGGTTTTTTCGGAGTCCAATCCCCGAGGCCAATCCCCCTCCCACTGGACGGGGGAAGGCGGTAGGCTCTGCCCAAACCGGAGTCGCCCATGCGTCTGATCGCCCTCGCCGCCCTGCTCGCCCTGCCGGCGGTCGCCCATGCCCAGACCCCGGCGGCGGTCGAACAGCCCTTGCTCCACACCGTCGTGTCCCAGGTCGAGGCCGGGCGGATGCGCGCCGACATCACCGCCCTGGTCGGCTTCGGCACCCGGCATACGATGTCGGAAACTGTGTCCGAGACGCGCGGCATCGGGGCCGCCCGTCGCTGGTCCGAGCGCGAGTTTCGCGCCATCTCCGAGGCCTGCGACAGCTGCCTGACCATCGCCCTGCCCGCCGATACCGTCACCGGCCCGCGCGTTCCGACGTCCACCGAGGTCGTCGACGTCGTGGCCATCCAGCGCGGAACCGGCGATCCGAACCGCGTCATCATCATCTCCGGCCATATCGACAGCCGCGTCACCGACGTGATGAACTTCACCGCCGACGCGCCGGGCGCCAATGACGACGCCTCGGGCGTGGCCGCCGTGCTGGAGGCGGCCCGTGTTCTGTCGAAGCACCGATTCGAAGCGACCCTCGTCTACGCCGTCCTGTCGGGCGAGGAGCAGGGTCTGCTGGGCGGCAAGATCCTGGCCGACTATGCCAAGGCCCAGGACTGGGTCGTCGAGGCCAATCTGAACAACGACATCGTCGGCAACTCCGAAGGCCAGTCGGGGATCCGAGACACCACCCGCGTCCGGGTCTTCTCCGAGGGCACCAAGACCGTCGAGACCGCCCTGCAGGCCGAACGCCGTCGCTACAACGGCGGCGAGGTCGACAGCTCCTCGCGCAACCTGGCCCGCTACGTCGACGGCATCGCCGACCGCTACCTGACCAATTTCGACGTCGACATGATCTATCGCACCGACCGTTTCGGCCGGGGCGGCGATCAGGTGGAGATGCTGCGCGCGGGCTTCCCCGCTGTCCGCATCTCCGAGGGAGCCGAGAACTACGACCGCCAGCATCAGGACCTGCGCACCGAGAACGGCGTCGAATACGGCGACACGATCGAGGGCGTGGACTTCGACTATCTGGCCCAGGTCGCCCGGCTGAACATCGCGACGATGGCGGCGCTGGCCTCTGCGCCCATGGTCCCGGCCGACGTGACCATCGAGGGCGCGGTCAAGCCCGACACCACCCTGCGCTGGTCCGCCGTACCGGGCGCGGCCGGTTATCGCGTCTGGTGGCGATCGACGACGGCGCCGCAGTGGACCTTCAACCGCTCGGCCGGAACGGCGACGTCGCTGGTCCTGACCGGGGTGCCGATCGACGACTATTTCTTCGGCGTCTCGGCCCTGTCCGAAGACGGGTTCGAGAGCCCGGTCGTCTATCCCGGCCCCGCCGGCGCCTTCGTCTCCGTGGGCGACCCGCCGGCGCCCACCGCCCGATGAACCAGCCGTCGGGCCGCGTGCGCGTGGCCGTGATGATCTCCGGGGCCGGGTCGAACATGGCCGCCCTGATCGACGCGGGTCAGGCGGCCGATGCCTCGTTCGAGGTGGTTCTCGTCCTGTCCAATGACCCCGAGGCGGGCGGTCTGGCCATCGCACGCGCCAAGGGCGTGCCCACCGCCGCGATAGACCACAGGCCCTTCGCCAAGGTCCGCGCCGCCCACGAGGCTGCGATTGATGCAGAACTGAAGACTGCGGGGACCGAGGTCGTCGCCCTGGCCGGATACATGCGGTTGCTGACGCCGTTCCTCGTGCACCGTTGGGCAGGCCGGATGCTGAACATCCACCCCAGTCTGCTGCCAAAATATCCGGGGCTGGACACCCATGCCCGCGCTCTGGCCGCCGGTGACGCCGAGGCCGGCTGCACCGTCCATCTGGTCACCGAGGGCGTGGACGAAGGCCCGATTATCGCCCGGCAGGCTGTGCCCGTCGTCGCCGATGACACGCCCGCGACACTGGCCCAGCGCGTCCTGCAGGCCGAGCACGTCCTCTATGCCCGCGCGATGGCCGACTTCTGCCGGGCCGGGATTAGAAGTTTGTAATCATCGCGCTTTGCCCGCGACAGGCCGACGCGACGGAGTCAGTCTGCCGCGAAATTCCATCGGGGTACCCTAATGTCCAGAATTCGCCTCATGGCGTGCGCCGCCGGCGCCGCCCTCCTGCTCGCCTCGCCCGCCCTGGCCCAGACCGCGCCCCTGCCGGTCGAGATTCCGTCCGAGGACCAGGCCGAGATCGGCGCCTTCGGCGTTGATCTGAACGGCATGGATACGTCGGTGAAGCCCGGCGACGACTTCAACCGCTACGTCAGCGGCAACTGGCTGGCCAACACCCCGATCCCCGCCGACAAGCCGTCCTACGGCATGTTCACCGTGCTCCGGGACCGCTCGGACGCCGATCTGCGCGCCATCATCGACGAGAGCGCCGCCAACCCCGGCGCCAGCGCCGATGCGACCCGCATCGGCGCCCTGTATTCGGCCTTCCTCGACGAGGCCGCCGTCAACGCCCTCGGCGCCTCGCCGCTGCAGGCCGACCTGGCCGAAGTCCGCGCCGCCGACACCCGCGAGAAACTGGCCGTCCTGATGGGCCGCACCCAGTACGGATTCGGCTCCAGCCTGTTCGGCGTCCAGACCTTCGAGGATCTGCGGACCCCCGACCGCACCTCGGCCTATGTGGTCCAGGGCGGCCTCGGCATGCCCGACCGCGACTACTATCTGGAAGACCGGTTCGCGACCCAGAAGGCCGCCTATCGCACCTATGTCGAACAGGCCCTGACCCTGGCCGGCTGGCCCGAGCCGGCCGCCGCCGCCGACGCCATTCTGGCCTTCGAGACCGCGATCGCCCAGGAACACTGGACCCAGGTCGAGAACCGCCAGATCGACAAGATCTACAACCCGATGACCGTGGCCGAACTGGCCACGGCCGCGCCCGGCTTCGACTGGACCGCCTGGGCGACCGCCGCCGGCCTCGGCACGGACCGTACCCTGATCGCGGCCAACAACACCGCCTTCCCGGGCATGGCCCGCGTCTTCGCCGAGACCCCGATCTCGACCCTGCAGTCCTGGGAAGCCTTCCACGTCATCGACCAGGCCGCCCCCTATCTGTCGCAGCCGTTCATCGAGGCCCGGTTCGAATTCTTCGGCAAGACCCTGAGCGGCCAGCAGGAGATCCAGCCCCGCTGGAAGCGCGGCGTGACCCTGGTCGAGGGGGCGCTGGGCGAGTCGCTGGGTCGCGAATACGTTGCCCGTCACTTCCCGGCCGAATCCAAGGCCCAGATGGAGGAGCTGGTCGCCAATCTGCGCGCCGCCATGACCGTCCGGATCCAGAACCTCGACTGGATGAGCCCGGCGACCAAGGAGCAGGCGCTCTACAAGATGAGCCGGTTCGGGGTGAAGATCGGCTATCCCGACGAATGGCGCGCCTATGACGGGCTGAACCTCGTGGCCGGCGATCTCTACGGCAATGTCGAACGTTCGGCGGCCTTCGAATGGGCGTTCAACCTCTCCAAGCTGGATCGCCCGGTGAACCCGCTGGAATGGGGCATGACGCCCCAGACGGTGAACGCCTACTACAACCCGCCGCGCAACGAGATCGTCTTCCCGGCCGCCATCCTGCAGGCGCCCTTCTTCGATCCGCGCGCCGACCCGGCGGTCAACTACGGCGGCATCGGCGCCGTCATCGGCCACGAGATCACCCACGGCTTCGACGATCAGGGGCGCAAGACGGACGGCGACGGCGTGCTGCGCGACTGGTGGACCGCAGAGGACGCCGCCAAGTTCGAGGAGCGGGCCGCCGTCCTGGGGGCCCAGTATTCGGCCCTGTCGCCGGTGGAAGGCGCCAACGTCAACGGCGACCTGACCATGGGCGAGAACATCGCCGACCTGGGCGGTCTGCTGATGGCGCTGGACGCCTATCATATGTCGCTGAACGGCCAGCCGGCCCCGGTCATCAACGGCCTGACCGGCGACCAGCGGGTCTTCCTCGGCTGGGCCCAGGTCTGGCGGACCAACAGCCGTGACGAATACCTGCGTCAGCAGGTCACGACCGATCCGCACTCGCCGGGCATGTACCGTGCCGCGGTCTCGCCCCGGAACATCGACGCCTGGTACGCCGCCTTCGGCGTGGCGCCCGGCGACGAACAATATCTGGCCCCCGAAGCCCGGGCGCGGATCTGGTGAATGCGAAAAGGCCCCGGATCGCTCCGGGGCCTTTCTTTTTTGGTCTCGCTAACGCTCGGCTCGCGGAGCCCCGCTGCTTGAGCGACGGTCTTGCTTAGTGCGGACGACGCGGGGTGGTCGCAGCGCCGGCCACGCCGCCGATCGCGGCGCCGGCAACGGTCGAGCCGGTGTTGCCGCCGATGATCTGGCCGGCGACAGCGCCGCCGATGGCGCCGGTGGCGGCGCGTTGTTCCATCGTCGTGCCGCAGGCGGCCAGCAGGGCCATCGCGCCAACCAGCGGGGCCATCTTCAGGATCGTCTTCATGGTCAAATCTCCAGTTTCGCTTCGGGGACAGCGTGGAGATCAAACGGAAAGACCCGCGTCCGGTTCCGGACGCGGGCCTCTTTGTTGTGGGTCGCTATCGTTTGCGACCCGGCCGCTCTCTGCTTGAGCGACCTTTTATATCAGCCGCTTAGCCGACGATGTCGGCGTCCGTGAAGAACTGTGCGATCTCGAGCGCGGCGTTCTCTTCGCTATCCGAACCGTGGACCGAGTTCTCGCCGATCGACAGGGCGAACAGCTTGCGGATCGTGCCGTCGGCGGCGTCCTTCGGGTTCGTCGCGCCCATGACGTCGCGGTATTTGGCGACGGCGCCTTCGGCTTCCAGCACCTGGACGACGACGGGCTCGGCGATCATCTGGCCGACCAGTTCGCCGTAGAACGGACGCTCGGCATGGACTTCGTAGAATTTCTTGGCCTGGGCTTCGGTCAGCTTGATGCGGCGCTGGGCCACAATGCGCAGGCCTGCGCCCTCGATCACGGCGTTGATGGAGCCCGTCAGGTTGCGGCGCGTGGCGTCGGGCTTGATGATCGAGAAGGTACGGTCGGTCATGGGGAGACTTCTTGTTGGGAGTTTGAAGGTCGCGGGCTTATAGACGCCGCCTCCCCGGTTTCCAACCACTCCTTCTTTGTGTCCCTAACGCTCGGCTCGCGGAGCCTGGCTGCTTGAGGGACAAGGCCTGTTTAGATGCTCCAGATCACCAACCTGACGTTCAACGCCTGGGGTCGCCAGTTTCTGGACGACGCCTCGGTCAGCCTGCCCCCGGGCTCCAAGGTCGGGCTGGTCGGCCGCAACGGCATCGGCAAGTCGACCCTGTTCAAGATCATCCTGGGCGAGCTGGCCGGCAACGGCGACGAAGTCTCCCTGCCCAAGACCGCCCGGATCGGCTCTGTCGATCAGGAGCACCCGGCGACGCCGGTCAGCGTGGTCGAGACCATTCTCGAGGCCGACACCGAACGCCACGACCTGCTGGGCCGTCTCGAAACCGCCGAGCCCGAGGAGATGGGCGAGATCTGGACCCGGCTGATCGAGATCGACGCGGACGGGGCCCCCTCCCGGGCGGCCGAAATCCTCGCCGGCCTCGGCTTCGACCACGAGAACCAGCAGCGGCCGATGTCGGAGTTCTCCGGCGGCTGGCGCATGCGCGTCGCCCTGGCCGCGGCCCTGTTCGCCCAGCCGGACATGCTGCTGCTCGACGAACCGACCAACTACCTCGACCTCGAAGGCGCCCTGTGGCTCGAGGCGCGGCTGAAGAAGTATCCGGCGACGGCCCTGATCATATCCCACGACCGCGAGATGCTGAACGAGGTCTGCACCCACATCCTGCACCTCGCGAACCGCAAGCTGGAAATCTACACCGGCAACTACGACCAGTTCGAACAGGCGCGCGCCGAAAAGGCCCGCCTGCAGCTGTCGGCCAAGGCCAAGCAGGACGCGGAGAGGGCGCATTTGCAGTCCTTCGTCGACCGGTTCAAGGCCAAGGCGTCGAAGGCCGCCCAGGCCCAGAGCCGCATGAAGCGGCTGGCCAAGATGCAGCCCGTCTCGACCACGATCGAGGAGCGCGTCGCCCCCTTCACCCTGCCCTCGCCGCCGCGGCCTCTGGCCCCGCCGCTGATCCGGCTGGAGCGCGCCAACGTCGGCTACGAGACCGGCCGGCCGATCCTGCGCAATCTCAACCTGCGCATGGACCTGGACGACCGGATCGGCCTGCTGGGCGTCAACGGCGCCGGCAAGTCGACCTTCGCCAAGATGATCGCAGGCGCCCTGAAGGTCACCGACGGCGAACTGCATCGCGACAGGAAGATGCGCGTGGGCTGGTTCCACCAGCATCAGATCGAGGCCATGGACCCGACCGACACGCCGCTGGAGATCATCCGCCGGGCCATGCCGGAGGCCACCGAGGCCGGGCGCCGGTCCAAGCTGGCCCAGTTCGGCCTGAACTACGAGAAGCAGGAGACCACGGTCGACAGCCTGTCCGGCGGCGAGCGCGCACGCCTGTTGCTGAACATGGTCGCCATGGAGGCGCCGCACGTCCTGATCCTCGACGAACCGACCAACCACCTGGACATCGACAGCCGCCGGGCCCTGCTCGACGCGCTGAACGACTACACCGGCGCCGTCATCCTGATCACCCACGACCGGTCGCTGATGGAGATGGTCGCAGACCGTCTGTGGCTGGCCGCCGACGGCACTGTGAAGCCCTTCGACGGCGACATGGACGACTATGCGAAATTCGTCCTCGACCGCGCCAAACAGGCGGCGGTGAAGCCGAGCCAGATGAAGAAGGAAGAAGCGGCCGTCGCCTCGACCCCCACCGCCAGGCCTCAGAAGCAGAAGGGCGGACCTTCTCCCTCGACCCTGCGGCATGCGGTGAAGAAGGCAGAGGAACGCGTCGTCGCCCTGACGGCGGAGATTTCCCGCATCGACGACGACCTGGCCAACGCCGCCGTGTCCAATCCGAAGGCGCTGGAAGGCCTGACCCGCGCGCGGGCTCGGTCGCAGGCCGATCTCGACGCTGCGGAAGCGGCCTGGATGGCGGCAGAGGAAACGCTGGCCGAGGTTTCCTGATGAAGCCGATCGTCTTCTCGAAGGAGGAGCAGCGCGACCTGATTCCGCGCATCAAGGCCTTCGTGCGCGATGAGCTGGATCAGGAGATCGGCGACCTGCAGGCGTCCATGCTGATGGACTTCTTCGCCAATACGTTGGGCCACGCGGTCTACAATCGCGCTGTCTACGACGCCCAGGCCCTGATCGCCGCCAAGGCCGACGAGATGGCCGAGGCGCTCTATGCGCTGGAGCGAAAGCCGAAATTCAATCACCGTGCACCCCGGCGAAGGCCGGGGTCCAGATGGAAGTCCGCAGCCCAGATCGGCTGGACCGGTGCCAAATCCCAGCCGGCTCGGTCTGTGACCTGGACCCCGGCCTTCGCCGGGGTGCACGGAGGCTGGATCGGCGTCGGGAGCCCAATCAGGTCGCGCAAATTTTTCTACGCGACGCCCAAATCCCGATCTGGTCAGTCACAGTGGGACCCGCACCGCGATTTGCGCGCCTTGGTTCGCCGAGACCCTATACTTCCCAATCACGGTTCGCGGAGAGAGCGAACAGAGGCGATTTCATCCGTTTCGTCCGTTTCGTCAGGGTGTTTTTCGTCCGGACGGACGGACAAAACTCTCGCCAAGCGTCAGTGCTCGAACACGACCCGCCCGCCGACGATCGTCATCTCCACCCGGCCCTGCAGCCTGCGCCCGTCGAACGGCGAGTTCTTCGACTTCGACCGCAGAGTGGCGGCGTCGACGATCACCGGCGCGCCCGGATCGAACAGGATCAGGTCGGCTGGCGCGCCCGCCGCCAGCAGCCCCGCCTCAAGCCCCAGCAGGCTCGCCGGGCCGTGAGTCAGTGGCCGCAGCACGTCGAGGATGTCCAGACCCTCCTCGTGATGCAGGCTGAGGGCGGCAGGCAGAAGTGTCTCCAGACCCACGGCCCCCGGCGCGGCCTCGGCGAACGGGCGGCGCTTGTCCTCGGCGGGCGCGGGGGTGTGGGCCGAGGTGATCGCCTCGATCAGGCCGTCGCGGACCGCCTCGATCAGGGCGCGCCGGTCGCTCTCGGGGCGCAGAGGCGGCTCCAGCCGGAAGAAGGTGCGGTAGTCGCCGATGTCGATCTCGTTGAAGCACAGGTGGTTGATCGAGACCGAGGCCGCGACCTCAAGCCCCCGGCCCCGCGCGCGCGCCAGCACCTCCAGCGCCGCCTCGGTCGAGATTTGATCCACAAGGAACCGCACGCCCGTCTGTTCGACCAGGGCCAGGTCCCGCTCCAGCTGGATGCGTTCGGCAATGGCCGGCGCGCCGCTCAGGCCCAGGCGTGTCGCCAGCTCGCCCGACGTCGCCACCGAGCCTTCCGTCAGCCAAGGATCGGCCGGACGACAGGCGATCAGGGCGTTGAACGCCGTGGCATAGGCCATGACCCGCTGCAGCACGCGGCTGTCGGCGATGACGTGGTCGCCGTCGGTGAAATACAGGGCGCCGGCCTCGTGCATCAGGCCGATCTCGGCCATCCGCTTGCCGTCGCGGGCCTTGGTCGCCGCGCCTGCCGCCCGCACGTTGACGAGGTTCAGGGCGGCGCCCCGCCTCTGGATGAAATCAACCATGGCCGGATCATCCACAGCCGGATCGGTGTCCGGCTGGATGACCACCGTCGTGACCCCGCCCGCCGCCGCCGACAGGCTGGCGGACTTCAGGGTCTCCTTGGGTTCGGCCCCCGGTTCGCCGGTGCGGACGCGGATATCGATCAAGCCGGGCGACAGGCAGAGGCCGCGCGCGTCGAGGATTTCCGTGGCCGAAACCGCGACCGAACCGCGTTCGACGCGGGTGATGACGCCGTCCTCGATGACCACCGAGCCGGGACCGTCGTAGTCGCTCGCCGGGTCCAGCAGGCGGGCGTTGATGATGGCCTGCGAGCTCATGCGAAAATCCTCCCCCGATGGGGGAGGGGGACCGCGGCTTCGCGGTGGAGGGGGCCCACCGCGAAGGCCGGCATCCGGGGCTGGCCCCCTCCGTCTCTACGCTTCGCTTCGAGCCACCTCCCCCGATGGGGGAGGATCTGGCGGAACGAACTCATGCCGCGCCCTCCAGCCGGGCCGACAGCGAGGCCAGGACCGCCATTCGCGCCGCGACGCCCATCTCGACCTGATCCTGGATCAGGGAGACGGTCAGGTCGTCTGCCACGTCGGAGTCGATCTCCACGCCCCGGTTCATCGGTCCGGGGTGCATGACCCTGGCGCCTGGGTTCGCCCAGGCCAGCTTCTCGCGGTCGAGTCCCCAGAAGCGGAAATACTCGCGCGTCGACGGCACCAGGGCCCCGTCCATCCGCTCCAGCTGCAGCCTCAGCATCATGACGACATCGCAGCCGGCGAGACCCTCGCGCATGTCGTGGAAGACCTCACAGCCCCAGCGGTCGGCGTCGCCGGGCACCAGGGTCGGCGGCCCGATCAGCCGCACCCGCGCCCCCATCATCGACAGCAGGGCGACATTGGACCGCGCCACCCGGCTGTGGGCGATGTCGCCGCAGATGGCGACGGTCAGCCCACCCACGTCGCCGAAGGCGCGGCGCAGGCTCAACAGGTCCAGCAGGGCCTGGGTCGGATGCTCGTGTCGTCCGTCCCCGGCGTTGACGACCGCGCAACCGACCTTCTGCGACAGCAGGGCCGCCGCGCCCGACGCGCCGTGCCGGACGACCAGAATGTCGGGCTTCATGGCGTTCAGGGTGACCGCCGTGTCGATCAGGGTCTCGCCCTTCTTCACCGAACTGGCCTGCACCGGCATGGTCACCACGTCGGCGCCCAGACGCTTGGCCGCGATCTCGAACGAGGAACTGGTCCGGGTCGAGTTCTCGAAGAACAGATTCATCACCGTCCTGCCCCGCAGCAGGTCGAGCTGCTTGGTCGACTGGCGGTTCAGATCGACGAACGAGTCCGCCAGATCCAGCAGGCTCAACACGAACGGCGGGTTCAGATCGCCGGCGGCGAGGAAATGGGGTTTCGGAAACGGGACCAGCCGGTCGGCGATAACGTCGGCGGCGGCATCAAGCTGGGTCATCGAAGCCCGGCTATACGGACGTCAGGCCCCGACCTCAAGACAATGGCCTCAAGTCAGGTGATGGAGGAACAGCAGCAGCGGCATCATCATTGCGCTGATCACCGTCGTCAGAGCGATCACACCCGCCATCAGTGGCGCATCGCCGCCCATCTGACGCGCCAGCAGATAGGCTGCCGCCGCCCCCGGCGCCGCCCCGCACAGCATCGCGACGCCCTGAGCCAGATGATCGCCGCCGAACAGGATGCACAGCCCCCACATGAGAGGCGGCATCAGGAACAATTTCACGAACGACACCCCGGCGATGGTGAACTTCCTGCGCGCCACCTCGGCGAAGCTCAGGCCCGCGCCGGCGATGATCAAACCCAGCGGCAGGGCGGCCGAGCCCAGCAGCTCCAGCGTGTCCGAAATCCCCGGCAGGCGCGGCACGCGGGCGAAGTTCAGCGCCAGGCCGATCAGACAGGCGAGCAGGATCGGATTGGCCAGCATCGCCTTAACGAGCTGGAACGGCGTCACGACCCGCTGATCGGCGCCCCATTTCGCCAGCACGGCGACGCAGGCGATATTGGTCACCGGAATGATGCAGGCGATCATCACCGCCGCCAGCGCCAGCCCCTCGGCCCCGAACGCGGTCTGGATCACCGGCAGGAAGACGAAACTGTTCCACCGGATCACACCCTGGAACACCGAGGTGTAGGCCGGCCCCTCGATCGTCATCAGAGGCTTGGCCAGCAGCGTCGCCGCCGACACGATCAGGACCGCGACGACCGCCGCCGCCGCGGCCGCCCGGGCGCTGCCGCCCGACAGGTCGGCGCCCCAGATCGCCGGGATCAGGAAGCCGGGATACAGCAGGTTGATCGAGAGTTTCTCGATCGGTCGCCACGTCGCGTCGGGCAGAAAATCCGTCTTCCTCAACCCGTAGCCCAGGGCGATCAGGATGAAGACCGGGACGACCCCGGCGATCAGGCCGATCATGTCCAGGTCTGCTGGTCGCGCACCCGGTCCAGGGCTCCCTGCAGGATCCAGGCGGCGGCCGTCCGATCCACCACCCCGGCGCGGCGCTTCCGCGACAGGTCCAGCTCGTCGATCAGGAACCGCTCGACGGCGCTGGTCGACAGCCGCTCGTCCCAGAAGGCGACGCGTGTCGGTCGAAGCCTGTCCAGATTGCGCGCGAAGGCCCGGCACGACTGGGCGCGCGGTCCCTCCGTGCCGTCCATATTGACCGGCAGGCCGATGACGAGGCCGGAGACCTTGCGGGCGTCCATCAGCTTGAACAGCGCGGCGGCATCATCGGTGAACTTCGTTTTCCGGATCAGCGACAGCGGGCTGGCGATCAGCCGGGTCGTATCCGACACCGCCACCCCGATGGTCTGCTCGCCGAGATCCAGCCCCATCCAGGCGGTGCCGGGCGGGCAGGCGGCGGGCAGGTCTGTCAGATCAAATACGGGCACAGCGCGGGCGGTAGGCGTTGCCATGCCGCCTGTCAAAGACGACAGTGAGCTTGACCATAACGGAGAGGTTCCATGTCGCGTCATCTGCTCATCGCTGTCGCCCTCGCAACCACCGTAGCCGCCAGCGCCTGCGACGCGGCGCCGGAGGTCAAGGTGACGACCACGACCGAAGCGACGGCGGCGCCCCAGGCCACGGCCCTGACCGCCAACGGCCCGTCCGAGACCCTGGCCGCGGAGGCTGTCGAAGAGAACATCCAGTGGGCCGCCTCGGTGGTGAAGGTGGACGACATCCCGGACACCGACGCCAAGCTGTTTGGCACGGCCGGCGGCGACCCGGCCATCAACGGCCTCTACACCTATCTGGCGGTCTTCCAGTCACCCGCCGACGGCTGGGCGGTCTACAAGCTGGGCGACTTCAACGAATACACCGTGCTCTCGACCGGCCCGAACCGCGTGGATCTGGAGATCAGCCAGAGCAGCTGGAACCAGCAGACCGACTCGGCCGACACCCAGGTGCGCAAGGTCATCGTCCAGTGGACCCCCGGCGAGGACGGCGGCGCGCCCGCTTCCGTCACCGTTACGCCCGCCGGGTAAGCCTGCGGTCCTTGTGCAGCGCGGCACGGGCGGCTAATCCCGCCCGCTTGCACTGAGACTATCGGAGGGCCGGATGGCCATCGACGCAGAGACGGTGAGGAAGGTCGCGCACCTCGCCCGCATCAAGACCCCCGACGACCGGCTGGAGCCGCTGGCCGGGGAGTTGAACGGCATCATGGCCTGGATCGACCAGCTCAACGAGGTCGACGTGGTCGGCGTCGAGCCGATGACCTCGAACGTCGCCCAGCCGCTGCGCCTGCGCGACGACGTCGTAACCGACGGCGCCAGGGTCGAGGCGGTCCTGTCCAATGCGCCCAAGTCCGCCGACGGCTTCTACGTCGTGCCCAAGGTGGTCGAATAGATGTCTGACCTCACGAAACTGACCCTCAAGGCCGCCGTCGACGGCCTCAAGGCCAGGGCCTTCTCCTCCGAGGAGATCACCCGCGCCTTCATCTCGAACATCGAGGCCGCCAACCCGACCCTGAACGCCTATGTCGTGGTCACCGCCGACAAGGCGATCGACATGGCGAAAGCTTCCGACGCTCGCATCGCGGCCGGAACCGCCGGCGTGCTGGAAGGCGCGCCGCTGGGGATCAAGGACCTGTTCTGCACCGACGGCGTCCAGACGACCGCCGGCTCCAACATGCTGCGCGGTTTCGTCCCGCAGTATGAGTCGACCGTGACCGCCAACCTGTGGCGCGACGGGGCGGTCATGCTGGGCAAGCTCAACATGGACGAGTTCGCCATGGGCTCGTCGAACGAGACCTCGGCCTTCGGCCCGGTCGTGAACCCGTGGAAATCGAAGACCTCCAACGCCGACCTGACGCCGGGCGGCTCCTCGGGCGGGTCGGCCTCGGCCGTCGCCGCCGACCTCTGCCTGGCCGCCACGGCCTCGGACACCGGCGGTTCGATCCGCCAGCCCGCCGCCTTCACCGGCACGGTCGGGATCAAGCCGACCTACGGCCGCGCCAGCCGTTTCGGCATGGTCGCCTTCGCCTCGTCGCTGGATCAGGCCGGGCCGATCACGAAGACGGTCGAGGACGCTGCCCTGATGCTGCAGTCCATGTGCAGCTTCGACGTCAAGGATTCGACCAGCCTCGACATCCCGACCCCCGACTGGTCCGCCTCGGTCGGCAAGTCGGTCAAGGGCCTACGCATCGGCGTGCCGCGCGAATACGTCGTCGACGGCATGCCCGCAGAGATCCAGGCCCTGTGGGACCAGGGCGTGGCCTGGCTGCGCGACGCCGGCTGCGAGATCGTCGACATCTCCCTGCCGCACACGAAATACGCCCTGCCGACCTACTATATCGTGGCCCCGGCCGAGGCGTCCTCGAACCTCGCCAGGTACGACGGCATGCGGTTCGGTCACCGGGCGTCGAACACGACCTCTCTGACCGACCTCTACGAGACCAGCCGCGCCGAGGGCTTCGGCGCCGAGGTCAAGCGCCGCCTGGTCATCGGGGCCTATGTGCTGTCGGCCGGATTCTACGACGCCTACTACGTCCGCGCCCTGAAGGTCCGCCGCCGCATCGCCGAAGACTTCGACAAGGTCTGGGGCCAGGTCGACGCCATCCTGACGCCATCGACGCCGTCGGCCGCCTTCGCCATCGGCGACAAGCAGATCGACCCGGTGACGATGTACCTCAACGACGTCTTCACGGTGACGGCGAACCTTGCCGGCCTGCCGGGGATTTCGGTGCCGGCGGGCGTGGATTCCAACGGATTGCCGCTGGGTCTTCAGGTGATCGGCAAGGCGCTGGACGAGGCAACCGTGCTTCAGGTCGGCGCAGCGCTGGAACAGGCGGCCGGCGGGGTGGGTCGGGCCGAGCGCTGGTGGTAGCCGCCTCCCTCTCCCGGCGGGAGAGGGAAATCGCCCTCCCCTCGCAATCCACCACGGTGAACGCTACATCCGCTCCACGTCATTGTGAGAGCCCATCCATGTCCGATCCCGTCGTCATCGTCGCCTTCGCTCGCACGCCCATCGGCGGCTTCCAGGGGGCGTTCAACGGCGTAAAGGCGACCGAGCTGGGGGCCATGGCGGTCAGGGCGGCGGTCGAGCGGGCGGGCGTCGATCCGGCAAAGATCGAGCAGATCTACATGGGCTGCGTCCTGCCGGCCGGCCTCGGCCAGGCCCCGGCGCGTCAGGCGGCCATCGGCGCCGGCCTCGGCCAGCATGTCGAGGCGACGACGGTCAACAAGATGTGCGGCTCGGGCCTGCAGGCTGTGATGATGGCCTCCGACAGCCTCGTGGCGGGCAGCGCCGACATCATCGTGGCGGGCGGCATGGAGTCGATGACCGGCGCCCCCTACCTGATGAACAAGCACCGCGGCGGCGCCCGTATCGGCCACGATGTGATCGTCGACAGCATGTATATGGACGGGCTCGAGGACGCCTATACGCCCGGCAAGCTGATGGGGAATTTCGCCGAGGACTCGGCCCGGACCTATCAGTTCACCCGCGAGCAGCAGGACGCCTATGCCCTGGAGAGCCTCAGCCGCGCGCTGAAGGCCATCGAGACCGGCGCCTTCAAGGCCGAGATCACCCCGGTCGAGGTCCCGGGCCGCAAGGGGACCGTGACGGTCACCGAGGACGAACAGCCCGGCAAGGCCATGCCCGAGAAGATCCCGACCCTGAAGCCCGCCTTCTCGAAGGACGGCACCATTACCGCCGCCAACGCCTCGTCGATCAGTGACGGCGCCGCCGCCCTGGTCATGACGCGCGAGAGCGTCGCCCGGGCGCTGAACCTGCCCGTCGTCGCCCGCATCGTGTCCCACGCCGCCCACGCCCACGAGCCGGGCCTGTTCACCACCGCTCCGGTCCCGGCCATGCAGAAGGCGCTGAAGAAGGCCGGCTGGTCGGTCGAGGACGTCGACCTGTGGGAGATCAACGAGGCCTTCGCCGTCGTCCCCATGATCGCCATGCAGGAGATGGGCATTGAGCACAGCAAGCTGAACGTGAACGGCGGCGCCACGGCCCTGGGCCACCCGATCGGCGCCTCGGGCGCGCGCGTCCTGACCACCCTGATCTCGGCGCTGCAGAACCGGGGCAAGTCGAAGGGCGTCGCCTCCCTGTGCATCGGGGGCGGCGAGGCCGTAGCGGTCGCGGTCGAGCTGGCCTGATGATCGATCTCAGCCGCCGTTCCCTTCTCGGCGCGGCGGCTGTCACCACAGCAGCGGCGGGCGCCGCCCGGGCGCAGACCATCGCCCCGGCCGATCCCGCTGAAGTCGTCCATCTGTGGCCGAACGGCGCGCCTGGCGGAGAGACTGTCACCGTCACGCCGATCGTGCCGGAGCGCTCGACCGACCCGGCCTTCCACGACCGCTTCGCCCAGTACACCACCGACCCGATCCTGACCGTCATGCGGCCGGAGCGACCGAACGGCGCCGCCCTGCTGCTGATCCCCGGCGGCGGCTACCGCTGGGCGGTGGTGGACAAGGAGGGGATGGACTGCGCCCGCGTGTTCGCGGCGGCCGGTATCACCTGTTTCGTCCTGCGCTATCGCCTGCCCGCCGACGGCTGGGCCGCCGGTCCGAACGCGCCGTTGCAGGACGCCCAGCGGGCCTTGCGCCTGATCCGCGCCGATGCGGCCGTCTATGGCGTCGATCCGGCCCGTATCGCCAGTCTGGGCGCCTCCGCAGGCGGTCACCTTGCCGGCCTGCTCGCCGTCCGTCACGACGCGACCTACGAGGCGATTGATGCTGCGGACCATGTCTCGCACCGCCCCGACCTGAACATCCTGCTCTATCCGGTCGCGACTATGGCAGATCCATTCGTTCATGCCGGATCGCGTGAACACCTGCTGGGCCTGTCGCCAACGCAAGAACAGATCGCACAATGGTCACTGGACAGGATGGACTGGACCGGTGTCGGTCCCACCGTCCTGATCCACGCCCTCGATGACACCAGCGTGCCGCCGGAAAACAGCCTCCAGCTCCTGACCGCGCTCCGTGCCGCCCATGTCGTCAGTGAGGCCCATCTGTTTCAGGAAGGCGGCCACGGCTTCGGCATCCGCCTGATCGCCGGAAAGCCCGCCGCCGTCTGGCCCGAGCTGGTGCTGGCGTTCGGCCGCCGGAACGGCTGGCTCAGCGCGTAAACAGGCGGACGACAGGTTCTCGAGCCGTCGGCGCGGGCTGTCGCCTCGCCTCCCGCATCAGGCGGATCAAGTCATCCGGGCCTGTCGACAGAACGATCATCGGGCGCCTCTTCGTTGCGAACTATTCGCAAGATTGCTTGGTCTTTCGCGTCGTGGCAAGCCGGTTTCCGGCGGCTTTTTCATCGGATCACGACAATACGAAGCGACGGAAAACTCGACTATCTGGAACTGCCCTCGACCGGGTTGCCTGAAAC
This sequence comes from Brevundimonas sp. TWP3-1-2b1, assembly GCF_049896165.1. Lineage (NCBI taxonomy): Bacteria > Pseudomonadati > Pseudomonadota > Alphaproteobacteria > Caulobacterales > Caulobacteraceae > Brevundimonas > Brevundimonas sp. TWP3-1-2b1. Next base: position 125,431 of record NZ_JAFCTT010000002.1, read on the forward strand.
CAAGACCTTCTATGAGGCGGCCTTCGGCTGGACCTTCCAGGACTACGGCCCGACCTACGCCGCGTTCGACCAGGGTCTGGACGGTGGCTTCGACGCCGAGGCGGACCGGCCGAGAGCGCCCCTGCCCGTCCTCTACGCCGCCGACCTGCAGGCCATGCTGGCCAGGGTCGAGGCGGCGGGCGGGACGATCCTGAAACCCATCTTCGACTTCCCCGGCGGTCGGCGCTTCCACTTCCGCGACCCGTCCGGCAACGAGCTGGCGGTCTGGTCCGAGGGCGGATGAAGACCTGCGGCGACTGCGGTCTGTGTTGCAAGATCATGGGCGTCACCGCCCTTGAGAAGCCTGCGGGCCGCTGGTGCCGTCATTTCGGCAAGACCACCGGCTGCGCCATCTATGACGAGCGGCCGAACGATTGTCGCGTGTTCAACTGCCTGTGGCTGCTGACCGAGGCGCTGGACGACAGCTGGAAACCGACGACCTCCGGCTTCGTCCTGCACTCGGAACTGGGCGGGGCGCGGCTGGTCGTCGAATGCGACGCCGCCCGCCCCCATGACTGGCGGCGCGAGCCCTATCAGACGCAGCTACGTCGCTGGGCCGCCGCCGAGGGTCAGGAAGTGCTGATCTTCGCCGGCAAACGCGGCGTCCGGCTGGGCGTCACGGACGCGCCCGTCAGACGCGCCTAGCGCGTTCGTTGGTCAAAGGGACTCAAAGGAGCGCGGACCTCCAGGTCCGCTCTTTGCGCCGCCGAAGAGCGGACCTGGAGGTCCGCGCTCCAAGGGTGCCGCAACTCACCCGTCGAACGCCCTAGCGGACGTCCACCGACTGACCGATCCGCTCCGCCAGGGTCCGGTCGGCGCCGTCCACGCTGGTGATCCAGACGTGGACCTCCAGCGGCGCAGACGGGCGGGTGAACAGGTGCTCCAGCGCCACGCGCCGCCCGTCCTCAGTCGCCACGACCGAGGCGCGAGCCCCGGCCTCGACCATCTCGCCGCTGTAGATCGGGAACTGCGACGCGGGTCCGGCATAGACCATGACCAGCGGCTGCTGCCCGCGCCGGATGGTCCAGATGTTGAAGTTCGGCCCGGGCCGACCGGTCGTGATCGTGAAGCCGGCGGGCAGGTCGATGGTGAACGGCAGGGCGCGGATGGCCGGCGCGTCCAGCACCGTCATCGGCGGCGGAGGCGGCTCGGCGGGGGCCGTGACCACCGGTGCCGGGGCCGGGACAGTCGCCGCCGGAGGGGTCGGTCGAGGCGCCGGACCGGTGACGGGCGTCGAGGTCGTGGTCGGAGCGGCTGGGGTTGTCCGAGGCGCAACAGTGGTCGGAACGGGCGTGGTCGCGCGCGGAGCGACGGCGCTCGGCGGGGGAGCCATGGCTCGAGGCGTCGTGACGGGCGCCGTCGCAGTCGGCGCACGAGCCGGCGCGGCAGTCGTCGGCGCGGGTGTCGCGGGTGTCGCCAGAGGCTGGGTCCGGGGCGGATTGGCCACCCCCGGCGGGGTGATCGGCGCGGCCGTCGGCGGGGCGGTCACGGGCGCCGAGGGAATCGGGGCGATCCGTCCGGGCAGCGGGAGGCTGAAGACGGGCGGCGGCAGGGTCGTCGCCGGGGCTGGCGACACGGTCGCCGGGCGCGGAGCCGGGATGGCTGCGGCGGGGGGTGCCGCGTTCAGGCTGCGGGTCAGGGCGCTGCCGGTGGAGGGCGCGGCCTGGGTCTGGGCGATCAGGAGCGCGGCGAGGACGAGGATATTCGACATGGCCGCGACCATCGCCTCTCAGCCCATGAACGGCAAGCTTCTCAGCGCATAGGCGACGACGGCGACCGTGGCCGATCCGGCGACGCAGAGGCCCGCGAACCAGGCCAGCTTCTTCCACAGCGGGCCGGCGTCTTCGCCGGCCTCGGGTGGGGGAACGGGCTCAATGATGATAGCCGGCCTCCTCGTCGATCTTGCCCCGGAACACCCAGTAGACCCACGCCGTGTAGGCCAGGATCAGCGGCAGGATCGCCGCGGTCCCCACCAGCATCAGCCCCAGCGCATTGTCGGGCGCCGCCGCCTGCCGGAAGTTCAGGGCATAGGGCACGATATAGGGGGCGAACCCGACCGCCAGCCCCAGATAGCCGGACAGGAAGACCAGGATCGCCCCGACGAACGGCCAGCGATGCGACCCCTTTCGGCTCATCACGAACACGATGCCCAGACCGATCAGGCCGAGCAGCGGGATCGGCAAGAGCGGCAAGAGCTTCGCCAGTTCCAGCGCGAACCCGTCGTGCAGATCGAAGCCCCAACGCTCGGCGACACGCGGATGGATCAGCAGGGTCGCCACGCTGACCGCCGCCAGCAACCCCGTCACGATCAGGGCCGAAATGCCGGTCCAGCGCTTCGCATCACCGTGCAGATTGTCCCTGGTCTTCATCATCAGCCAGGCCCCGCCCAGCAGGGCGTAACCGGCCACCAACCCCGCCGCGACCAGCAGGGTGTAGGGCGTCAGCCAGTCGAACTGGCCGCCGGCGAACCGGTCGTCGCGCACCGTCACCCCCTGGATGAAGCCGCCCAGCACCAGACCCTGGGCCACTGCGGTCAGGATCGACCCGCCGGAGAACATCTGGGTCCAGAATTTGCGGCCCCTGTTGCGCGCCCGGAAGCGGAACTCAAACGCCACGCCTCTCAGGATCAGCCCCGCCAGCATCAGCAGGATCGGCAGATACAGCGCCGGCATCAGCACCGAATAGGCCAGGGGGAAGGCCGCCAGCAGCCCCCCTCCTCCCAGCACCAGCCAGGTCTCGTTGCCGTCCCAGACCGGGGCGATGGTGTTCATCATCACGTCCCGCTCGCCCGGGGACTTCGCGAACGGGAACAGGATGCCGATCCCCAGGTCGAAGCCGTCAAGCGTCACGTACAGCAGGACAGAGACGGCGATCAGCCCAGCCCAGATGAGTTGCAGGTCGAGGTTCATTTCGGGTCTCCCGGCACCCCGTCGGGTCGGCCCGGGGTCGTGTCCTCGGGCGCCCTGGCGAGCGGCGTGCCCGGCGGGCGCTGTCCGCGCGGCGGCGGCGCCGTGACGGCGGCGACCGGCCCCTCGGCCATCAGTCTGAGGATGAAGATGGCCCCGGCGGTGAACACCACGGAGTAGACCAGGACATAGGCGATCAGCGAGGTGGCCACCTGACTGGTCACCACCGGCGAGACGGCGTCGCGCGTCTTCAGCACGCCATAGACGACCCAGGGCTGGCGTCCGACCTCGGTGACCATCCAGCCGGCCAGGACGGCGATGAAGCCGGCAGGCCCCATCAGGACGGCGAAACGCAGGAACAGCGGGCTGTCGAAGATTTTCTTGCGCCAGATCAGGACCGCGCCCCAGGCGCCGAGCCCGATCATCAGCAGGCCCAGGCCGACCATGATGCGGAAGCCGAAGAAGGGGATGAAGGGCGGCGGCTGATCCTCGCGCGCCCAGCTGTCCAGCCCCTTGATCACCTCGTCCTTCGGCACGCCCTGGATCAGGTTGCCGACGCCCGGGATGGAGACCTCGAAATGGTTCTTCTGCGCGTTACGGTCGGGAATGCCGAACAGGTGCAGCGGCTGGTCGGCCCGGGTCTCCCAGTATCCCTCGATGGCGGCCGTCTTGGACGGCTGGTATTTGTGCGCGACCTCACCCGAGGCGTGGCCGACGACGAGTTGCAGCGGGGCGAGAACGGCGATCAGCCCCACCGCCATGACCAGGGAGATGCGGCTTTCGCTCCAGCCCTCGGTCTTCACTCCCGCGGCGCGGTCCTTGAGCAGCCGCCAGGCCGAGACGCCGCCGACCACGAGTCCCGTCGTCAGGAAGGCGGCCAGCAACATGTGCGCCAGTCGCGTCGGGAAGCTGGGGTTGAAGATGACCTGCAGATAGTCGGTCGCCTCGAACCGGCCGTCGGCCATGATCTGGAACCCCTGCGGCGTCTGCATCCAGCTGTTGGCCGACAGGATCCAGAAGGCCGAAATCGTGGTGCCGACGGCCACCAGAACGGTGGAGGCGAAGTGCAGCTTCGGCCCCACCTTCTTCCAGCCGAACAGCATGACGCCCAGGAAGGACGCTTCGAGGAAGAAGGCCGTCAGCACTTCATAGGCCAGCAGTGGACCGATCACTCCGCCGGTCAGGCGGATGAACTCACTCCAGTTGGTGCCGAACTGGTAGCTCAGCACCACGCCTGACACGACGCCCATGCCGAAGCTGAGCGCGAAGATCTTGACCCAGAACAGATAGAGGACCTTGAAGGCCTCGCGCCTGGTCCAAAGCCACAGCCCTTCCAGCACCGCCAGATAGGCCGCCAGCCCGATGGTGAAGGCCGGGAACAGGATGTGAAAGGCGATGGTGAAGGCGAACTGCAGTCGTGACAGCAGCAGGGCGTCGAGGTCCACGGGGTGATCCTGGTGACAATGCGATGGCGGCGGAGTGCGCCCTCTCATCGGCAGTGTCCACAAGCGCGAACGGCGCGCGACAGTCGGTCGCGTTATTTCATCAATCAGTGAATACTGACATCAGGCGGCGGGCAATTCGATCCAGAAAGTGGCGCCCTCGCCCGCAACGGACACGACGCCGATCGACCCGCCCTGCAGCTCGACGAGCCGCTTGGCCAGGGCCAGGCCGATGCCGTGCCCCTCGATCGCCGATCGCTCCAGGCCCAGCCGGTTAAACGGTTCGAACAACTGGGCCTGTTTGTCGGGCGACAGTCCTGGGCCCTTGTCGATGACCTCGATGCGGACGCCGTCATAGACCCGCTTGGCCCGGAACAGGACCTCGCCTCCCGCCGCGCCGTATTTCACGGCATTGGTCGCCAGGTTGTCGATCACCTGGGCCAGGCGCTGGGAATCGGCCAGGGCCACCAGGCCGTCGCCCTCGCAGATGACTCTGAGCGACAGCATCCGGGCTTCCGGGCGCATCGCTGTGGCGCGTCGAACGTCTTCCAGGATGCCGGGGATGTCAGTCGGGCGCATCTCGACCTTGACCGCCCCGGACTCGGCGCGGGCGACGTCGAGCAGGTCGTGCGACAGGGCCTCGACCTGGCGGGCCGTCTTGACCAGCATGGCGGCCATCTCGGCCTGGGTCTCGGTGATGGGGCCGAGTTGCCCGGTCGACCACAGGTCGCCGATGCCGATGATGCCGCCGATGGGGCTCTTGATTTCGTGGGCCACGTTGGCGAGCAGGCGCGACTTGGCGGCCGAGGCCTTCTCGGCGCGAAGCTGCCCCGCCTTGGCCCGCGCCGACAGGCGGTCGCGTTCCTCCAGCAGGGAGGCGACCAGCAGGATCGGCAGATAGCCGAACAGGAGCGTCAGCTGCAGCAGCACGGCGCGTTCGGACAGATCGCCGATCACCAGATGCCAGGGCCCGGCGCCCATCATCAGCGAGCCTAGAGACAGCACGGAGATGACCACCAGGGCGGCGGTCACCCCGATGACCCTCAGGCGAGCCGCGATGACGATGAGCACGGGCACCATGACAAAGCCCAGCGGCATGTCGAGCACGAAGTAGACGGTCACGCAGATGACGATCAGCAGGCCGAATGTCAGCACCGTCTCGGCCGCGCGCCACGGGTTGAACATCGCCCGGACGGCCCGCATGTCGAGCGCCAGGATGAACGATCCGATCACCGCCAGGCCCAGGGCATGGCCGAACCACCAGGTCTGGAAGGTCGGCACAAACGGCGTCCCGCGGGTCAGCAACAGGAAGGCCCCGGCGGCCAGTCCGGCGACGGCGGGGGCGACACCCGCGGTGCACAGGATGAACCGGCACGCGCCTGCCACTGTGGCCAGATTCAGGGTGGGGGCGAACCGCCGGGCCAGCCATACGGCCAGCACGATCTCCAGCATGTTGAGCGCCGTAAACCCGAGGGACAGGATCGGGCCGTTGCCGGCAAGGAACTCACCGGCGAGGACCCCGAAGGCGATCAGCCCGCCGAAGGCCAGATCGTAGCCGAACCCCCGGCCGCTTCTCAGCCAGACGGCGACGGCCAGGCCGTTGGCCGCCCAGAGCGCCGCGATCATGTCGGCCGTGCGGGCCGTGGAGATCGCCGCAAAGACCAGGACGGCGACACCCAGAACCGTCAGCATCGGCGCCAGGGGCTGGGCGAACAGCCCGGCAGCCGTGGACGTGCGCCCCGGACGCGCGGCTGCGGCGATAGGCTCCAGGGCGTCCGTATCGGTCGCGGTCATCGCGCGGCTTTGAAGCATACAGGGTAACTCTAGGTGGGCAGAAGAGGGTCGACCTTAACCACAGCTTCCTAATATCCCCTGAAGTCAGCCGTTTTCCGACAGAAGCTTCGAAAACCGACGCACCGCCTCGGCGGGCCCCTCGGGATGCGCCCAGACGCCGGCGCTGACCGCCAGGAAGTCGGCGCCTGTCGCGATCAGGGGCGCGGCGTTTTCGATCGTGATGCCGCCGATCGCCACCGACGGGATCTCCATCGTCTCCTGCCATATGGTCAGGATATCGGGTTCCGGGCGATGCACGGTGTCTTTGGTCGAGGTGGGATAGAAGGCGCCGAAGGCGACGTAGTCGGCCCCCTGCTCCGCCGCCTCCATCCCCAGGTGGCGGCTGTCGTGACAGGTCGCGCCGATCATCGCCGACTTGCCCATGATACGCCTCGCCGAGGCCACCGAGGCGTCCTCCTGCCCGACATGCACGCCGTCGCAACCGAGCGCCGAAGCCAGATCCGGCCGGTCGTTCAGGATCACGGCCACGCCCCGGCTCTGCGCGATGGGCGCCAGCCGCCGGACCGCTGCGGTGATCGCCTGATCCGACGCCGGCTTGATGCGTATCTGCAGTGCGGCGACTGGTCCCGCATCCAGGGCCGCCTCCAGCCGGGCGGCGAAGGCCTCCAGGTCGTCGATGACGGGCGGGGTGATCAGATATAGCTGGCAGGCGGGCGCGGACATGGGCCGCAGGTGCGACGCCCGGAGCCTGTCGTCAACCACCCCTCCTGCCGATCGCATTGCGAACGCGTTGCAATCGCCCAAAATCCTGCTATAGCGAACCAATCGCAACTGACGCCTCGAGGCAGCCCGCTTTGTACGTGTGTAACTGTAACGGCCTGAAACAACGCGACGTGGCGCGCGCGATCGAGGCGGGCGCAACCCGCCCGCGCGAGGTTTTCCAGCGCAATCAATGCGAAGCACAATGCGCCAGATGCGTCTGCGAAATGCGCCAGATGATCTCGGAAACCCGCGAATCCTGGGCCCTCGCCGCCGAGTAGGTTCGCCGTCCTGCGGACCAAAATCATTCGCAATATCAATGTGCCGATAAGCACTCGCAACTGAACACAGGCGTTTTCCTGTGCTATGCCCTCGTCATGAACGGCTCCGACGGGGCCGCCCGCAGAGCAAGGACGAGACGGCCATGAAGGGCGATCCCGCGATCATCCGCACCCTTAACGCGGTGCTGACCAACGAGCTGACGGCGGTCAATCAGTATTTCCTGCACGCCCGCATGTTCGAAAGCTGGGGCCTGAAGCACCTCGGCCAGATCATCTATGACGAGTCGATCGGCGAGATGAAACACGCCGACATGCTGATCAAGCGGGTGTTGTTCCTCGACGGCCTGCCCAACCTGCAGGACCTGCACAAGCTGAAAATCGGCGAGACCGCCGTCAAATGCCTCGGCGCCGACCTGCAGCTGGAACTCGGTGGGCGCGAGACGGTGATGGCCGGCGTGGCCCAGTGCGAGGCGGCCCGCGACTTCGTCAGCCGCGACATCCTGATGCGCATCCTCAACGACACCGAGGAGCACATCGACTTCCTCGAGGCCCAGTTCAAACTGATCGAACAGCTGGGCGAGCAGAACTATCTGCAGTCGGCCATGACCGAGATCGCCCCGGACAAGAGCGCCACCGGCAACTGATCCTAGAGCACCTCGCGGCGGCTCAGATGGGCGACCGCGAGGGCCAGGACGACGAGGCCCAGACCGCATCCGAGGGCGAGCGCGGTGTTCACACGCCAGCTCTCGGTCGCCAGCATGTTCACCGGCATCTGCCAGGGGAAGAACACCCCCTGCTTGGCCGACGTCGCCACGACCGAAAAGAAGGTCCCGCCGATCCCGACCACGAGGGCGGGCACGAAGCTGGCGAAGCGCAGCGCCGTCCATAGCTGGATGGCGACCATCAGGATGGCGGCCAGGAAGACCTTGCCCATGGTCGCGGCGTATCGGCCCAGCTCGAACGGTCCCGTGGGCGTCAGGTCCGGCTTGATCGTCGCGGCCAGCATGACCGCGCCCCAGGTCAGGACCAGGGTCAGGACGCTCATGATCGCGACCACGGCCAGGACCATCACCGCCTTGGCCGCATAGGGACGCCAGCGCGGCAGGGGCAGGCTGCGCAGATGATCCCACGACTTCGGGCCGTGCTCCATATGGGCCACGAGGGCCGTCAGGGCGGTGACGCTCATCGGCAGCATGAAGAAGGCCCAGATGCCGATCGCACTGATCATCCACATCTCCCAGGGCTGGGCCGCTTTCCCGCGCAGCAGCATGAAGAAGCCGAAGACGGCGATCAGCGACGGGGCGGCGACCGCCAGCACGGCGGCCAGCGACCGGTTCAGCTTGCGGATTTCGACGGACAGGACGGCGAGCATCAGACGGTCTCCGTTTGGCGTGCGGCCGCAGCACGCGGCGCGGTGACGTTGCGATAGATGCCCTCCAGCGAGGGGCTGCGCGGGCCGATGGCGAAGACCCTGACCCCCGCATTGACCAGGTCGCTGTTTACGGCCGCGGTCGCCGCGTCATGGTCCGCTCCGGGCCTCAGCCGCGCGACCAGACCGGCCGCGTCCGACGTCAGGGTCAGGTCGTGGCCCGTCAGCACCCCCCTCGCCCGGTCCGGATCGTCGACACGCAGGCCGATCTCCGGCGCCAGGTCCGCCTTCAGCGCCGCGAGTTCGCCCTCGAGCACCAGCCGCCCGTCGTGCACGATACCGATATGGGTCGCTGTCTGCTCGATCTCGCCCAGCAGGTGGCTGGACAAAAGCACTGTCGCCCCCGTGCGATCCGGCAGGTTCCTGAGGAAGCGTCGCATGTCGGCGATACCGTCGGGATCGAGCCCGTTGGTCGGCTCGTCCAGAATCAGCACCGGCGGCGCGCCGAGCATGGCCCGCGCGAGACCGAGCCTCTGGCGCATGCCCAGCGAATAGTCCGCGACCCGCCGACGCCCGTTGTCGGTCATGTCGACGACCTCCAGCACCCGGTCGATCTCCGTCGCCGGCAGGCCGAGCAGCACACGCGTCAGGTCCAGGTTCTCCCGGCCCGTCAGATTGGCATAGAAGCCGTGGGCCTCCAGCAGCGCCCCGACTTTCCGCGCCGCACCGATCCGGTCCCGGCCCACATCGACCCCGCAGATCCGCGCCGATCCGGCGGTCGGATTCAGCAGGCCCAGCAGCATCTTCAGCGTCGTGGTCTTGCCCGCCCCGTTGCGGCCCAGGAAGCCGTAGACCGCCCTCTCCGGCACCGTCATCGACACCGCATCGACCGCTCGGTGCTTGCCGAACCGTCGTGTCAGTCCCTCGGTCTCGATCGCCGCCGCCATGCCCGGGCCCCGTTTCGTTTAAGTCAGATATAAAGTTGCGAAGGACGCGTCTTTAAGTCAAGATTAAAGATCAGACAGGAATTCAGCGACGCCATGACGACCCAGGACTTCACCCGCTTCCGCCGCATGTGCGGCCAGTTTCGCTGGCTCGCCGTCTTCATGGTGTGCAGCGTGGGCGCCATCCTCGCCCTGATGCACCTCGTGGTTCCGGCCATCTTCGTGTCGCGAGGGGCCCCTCGCATGGAGTACGAAGTCTGGCTGGAGCAGACCGTCTGGAACACGCCGGCGCTCTTCTATCTCTTCGCCGTCTGGTCGATCGGAACGGCGATGGGCCAGTTGGCGAAGGGGCGCTTGATCCAGCCGACGCTGTCCAGGGCTCTGCGCCACGTCGGCATCGCCCTGGGCCTGGGCGGTCTGCTCAGCGTCTTCGGCATCACCAATATTCTGGGCCTGATCGGAGGCAGCCGCGCCAGCATCGCGAACTTCGACGTCGCCTCCATGACCCTCGGCATGATCGGCGGGGCATTGTTCCTGCTCGGCCGCGTCGTGGATCAGGCCGACCGCATCCAGTCCGAGCTGGACGAGATGATCTGATGCCGGTCCGCGTCACCCTGGACCGGCTGATCGTCGCGCGCGGGATCAAGGCCCGCGATCTGGCGGCCGAGGTCGGTCTCAGCGAGACCCAGTTGTCCCTGTTCCGCTCCGGCAAGGTGAAGGGCATCCGCTTCTCGACCCTGGCCCGCATCTGCGCCGCCCTGAACTGCCGGCCCGGCGACCTGCTGGACTATGACCACGACCCGGCCGACCTGGCGCGCGCCGACGACGAGGACGTCTGAGCGGGAATCGCCCGGAACCGCCTGGGCCGCCGACCATTCCTCCTCCGCTGGAGGAACGAGGCCATGACCGACATCGACGAGACCATCGACGACGTGCGCGAGGCCGCCGCCGGGTTCCTCAATGCAGATGGACGCAGCGCCGGCCACGTCGCCTTCGGCATTGCGGCGACGGTCGGTTTCGCCTTGCTGGCCACGGCGCTCGCGAGCGGCGCGATCAAGCCGCCCCGGCGCACGGCGGCCCAACGGCGTGACGGCGACGCCCCCGTGGCCGAGCGCCCTCGCGGCGCCTTCAGCCTGATCCTGCCCGCCGTCTTCTCGGCGACCACCCTGTCCGCGGTGCGGGTCTGGAACGCTCCGTCGAACGCCACCCGGACCAGCGCCATGGTCCTGTGGGCCGGGGCCCAGACTATCAACGCCCTGTGGATCGCCCTTCGACCGGCCAGCCGGGGCATGCAGATCGCTGCGGCCATGACCTCCGCCGGCCTCGCCGCCGCCTTCGCCCATGAGGCCCGCAAGCTGGACCCGACGGCCGGCAAGCTGGCCAACCCCACCGCGCGCGGCGTCGCGTTCGTCAATGCCATGGACCGCAAGGCCGAGGCGCGGCAGGCGACCGTGCACTGACCTTGCCCTGACGACCCGCCTCCTATAGGGATCGCGCCCGATTTCGCGCGCCGTACCGGCTGCGCCCCAACCCCTGTGATTCCCATGGCGAAAATCAACGGCAACACCATCAAGCCGGGCATGGTCCTGCAACACAACAACGGCCTGTGGGTCGTCACCAAGGCCAGCCACGTCAAGCCTGGCAAGGGCGGCGCCTTCGCCAACGTCGAGGCCAAGAACCTCGAGACCGGCAACAAGCTGAACGAACGCTTCCGCTCGGAAGACAAGGTCGAGCGCGTCACGCTCGAGCAGAAAGGCTTCTCCTTCCTGTACGAACAGGGCGACGCCCTCGTGTTCATGGACGACGACACCTACGAACAGATCGAACTGCAGAAGACCTGGGTCGGCGAGGATTCGATCCCCTACCTCCAGGACGGCATGAAGGTCGTCATCGAGATGCACGACGACCGTCCGATCGGCCTCAACCTGCCCGATCAGGTGACGGTGACCGTCGCCGAAACCGAGCCGACCGTGAAGGGCCAGACCGCCTCGTCGTCCTACAAGCCCGCCATGGCCGACAACGGCGTGCGCATCATGATCCCGCCCTATATGTCGGCCGGCGAGCGCATCATCGTCGACACCTCGACCGGCGAATACGTCCGCCGCGCCGAATAGGCCGACGCACCACCGACGACCGGAGGCGCATGTCGCGCCCCTGTGAACTTCTCCGTCTGTCCGGGCGCCACTCCATCGAGGGTGGGGGCCTTTTCAGGACAGGCGGACCAGGAGATTCCCCATGGCCCTCGCCTCCGCCCTCGTTTCCGTCATCATCGACGCCGTTCGCAAGACGGCCCGGCCCATGCTGCGCGACTTCGGCGAGGTCGCCCAGCTGCAGGTCTCGCGCAAGGGTCCCGGCGACTTCGTCACCGCCGCCGACATCAAGGCCGAGGACACCCTCTACGAACTGCTGATGAAGGCCCGCCCCGGCTACGGCTTCCTGGGCGAGGAGCGCGGCATGATCGAGGGCACCGACAAGTCCCACACCTGGGTCGTCGATCCGATCGACGGCACGACCAACTTCATGCACGCCATGCCCCACTTCGCCATCACCGTGGGCCTGCAGCGCTACGCGCCGGACGGGTCGTCGGAGATCGTCGCCGGCGTCACCTACAACCCGATCATGAACGAGCTGTTCTGGGCCGAGAAGGGCAAGGGCTGCTATCTGAACGACCAGCGCATCCGTGTCTCCGGCCGTCGCGACCTGTCTGAATCGCTGATCGCCACCGGCCTGCCCTTCATCGGCAAGACCGGCCACGCCCAGTCGATCAAGGACATCCACGCCGTCGGCCAGCGCGTTGCCGGCATCCGTCGTCTGGGTTCGGCGGCTCTGGACTTCGCCTGGGTCGCTTGCGGTCGCTTCGACGCCTACTACGAGCGCAATCTGAAGCCCTGGGACGTGGCGGCCGGCATCCTGTTCGTCACCGAGGCCGGCGGCCAGGTCACCACCATCGACAACGACGGCGATCCGAAGACCGGCGTGTCCATCCTGGCGTCCAACCCGGAACTTCACCCGCGGCTGCGCAAGGTGCTTCAAGCTTCCTAGGGGGGTCACAGGGGCGTCACGCCCCTCCCCTACCGCTGGCGCATGATCCGGTTCATCCTCGCCATCCTGCTCCTCGCCAGCCCGGTCGCCGCCCAGACAATGCCGCACCCGCTCGTCATCGCCCACCGCGGCGCCTCCGGCGAGCGACCCGAGCACACGCGTGCGGCCTATGAATTGGCTATCGAACAGGGTGCGGACTTCATCGAGCCGGATCTGGTCATGTCGAAGGACGGCCAGCTGGTCGTCCGGCACGAGAACGAGATCGGCGGCACGACGAACGTCGCCGACCATCCCGAATTCGCCGCACGACGCACGACGAAGACCATCGACGGCGTCCCCACCACCGGCTGGTTCACCGAGGACTTCACCCTCGCCGAGCTCCGCACGCTGCGCGCCCGCGAGCGCCTGCCGGCCCTGCGTCCGGGCAACACGGCCTGGGCCGACGAGACGATCCTGACCTTCCAGGAGGTCATCGACATCGCCCACGCCGCCTCGGCCCGCACCGGCCGCGTCATCGGCGTCGCGCCGGAGCTGAAACACCCGGGCTATTTCGTCGGCCTCGGCCTGCCGATGGAGCCCGCCTTCGTCGAGGCCCTGCGCGCCAACGACCTGATGAGCGCCAACAGTCCGATCATGATTCAGTGTTTCGAGATCGACTGCCTGCGCTCCCTGAACCAGCAGACCGACGCCCCCCTGCTCCAGCTAATGTCGCCGTCCGGCGGCCCCGCCGATCACCCGGACATGACCTACGCCGCCATGGCCACGCCGGAAGGCCTCGCCGGGATCGCCACCTATGCCGACGCCGTCGGGGTCGAGACCGCCCTGATCATTCCCCGCGCGCCCGCCGGCGCCGCCGGAACGCCGACGGCCCTGGTCGCCGACGCCCACGCGGCGGGTCTGAAGGTCGCCGTCTGGACCTTCCGCGCGGAGGACATCTTCGTCCCCGTCGACTATCGCGGGGACCTTTCCGGCTGGATCAGGCGCTTCTACGATCTCGGCGTGGACGCGGTGTTCAGCGACTTTCCGGGCGTGGCTGTGCAGGCACGAGACTAACCCTCCCGGAACTGCAACTCCGCCAGACGCGCATAGAGGCCGCCCCTAGCCACCAATTCGTGGTGCGTGCCTTCCTCGACCGCGACGCCGTCCTCCATCACCACGATCCGGTCGGCGCGCAGGACGGTCGCCAGCCGGTGGGCGATCACCAGTGTCGTGCGCCCCTCCATCGCCAGATCCAGCGCCGCCTGCACCAGCCGCTCGTTCTCGGCGTCCAGCGCGCTGGTCGCCTCGTCCAGCAGCAGGATCGGCGCGTCGCGGACGAGGGCCCGCGCGATCGCCAGCCGCTGGCGCTGTCCGCCGGACAGGCTCTTGCCGCGCTCGCCCAGCGGCGTCGCGAACCCTTCTGGCAGGGCGTCGATGAAGGTCAGGGCCTGCGCCTCCTCCGCCGCCTTGCGCACCTCGTCTACCGAAGCCTCCTCGCGACCGAAGCGGATGTTCTCAAGCGCCGAGCCCGAGAACAGCGGCGCCTCCTGCGACACCCAGGCGAACCGCCCGCGCACCTCGGCCGGATCAGCGGACCGGACGTCGACGCCGTCCACGCTGACCGCGCCTTCCTGCGGGTCGTAGAAGCGCAGCAAAAGGCGGAACACCGTCGACTTGCCCGCTCCCGACGGGCCCACCAGAGCCACCGTCTCGCCCGGCCGCACCGTCAGGTCGAAGCCCTTCAGCGCCGGCAAGTCGGGCCGTCCCGGATAGGCGAACCGCACCCCCGCCATGGCCACCCGGCCTTCAGGCGGGCTCGGCAGGGCGACGGGGTGCTCCGGCGCGGCGATCGACGCCTGGGCCTTCATCAGTTCGTCGATCCGCTGCATGGCGCCCGAAGCCTTCTGCACATCGCCCCAGCTCTCGCCCAGCGCGCCCACCGCCCCGGCCGTGAACACCGACAGCAGCACGAACTGCAGCAGGGCGCCGGGCGTCATCGCGCCTCGGATCACGTCCTGGGCCCCGAGCCACAGCACCAGGGTGACGCCGCCGAAGATCACCACGATGACCACGGCCGTCATCCAGGCCCGGGCGCGCATACGCACGATGGAGACGCCGAACGCCTCTTCCACCACCGCGCCGAACCGCTCCACCGCGCTGCGGACGCGACCGAAGGCCTGCACCGTCTCGATGGCGTCCACGCTCTCGCCGGCGAAGCCCACGGCGTTGGCGAACCGGTCCTGGGACTTCACGGTCAGCTTTCTGACCGACCGCCCGAACAGGAAGATCGGCGCCAACAGCAGGGGCGCGGTCAGCAGGACCAGTCCCGTCAGCTTCGGGCTGACGATGAACAGCAGGATGACCCCGCCGATCAGGGTCAGGAAATTCCTCAGGGCGAAGGACACCGAGGTCGTCAGCAGGGTCTCGACCAGGGCGATGTCCGTGGTCAGGCGCGACAGCACCTCTCCGGTCCGCATCCGCGCAAAGAAGGACGGATCCAGCGTCAGGATTCGGTCGAACAGGGCCTTTCGCAGGTCGGCGATCATCCGCTCGCCGGTCTTGGTCACGTAGAAATACCGGACCGCCGTCGCGAGCCCCAGAATCACCGCGTTCAGCCCAAGGATCAGGAACCAGCGATTGATGTCCGCGCCGCCATTCTCGAACCCGTGGTCGATGGCGCCCCGCGCCGTCGCCGTCAGGCCCAGGGACGCCGCCGTGGATCCCAGCAGCCAGAAGCCAGCGATCACGGCGTCCAGCCGGTGCTGCATGAGATAGGGCCACAGCCGCAGCAGGGGCCGGACGTCCTTGCGCTTCTCGCGCCGCGCTCCTGCCTCGCCCATCTGTTCGACGAGGACGGCCCCGGCGCCGGGACGTCCCACCGCCTCCGTGCTGGAATAGGCGTCCTGGGTCGGCGAGGGCGTGCTCATGCGCGGGTCTTGCCCCGGAACGCCCTGCGGTGTAAACGCCGCCGCTCATTCCCGCCGGGACCTCGGCGGGTTTTCTCATTTTTCACGCACCGACGGTCGGCATCGTCACCGCGTACAGAGACCGGAATACGACCATGAAGGCCGATACGCACCCCGACTACCACTTCATCACCGTCACCCTGACGAACGGCGACACGTACAAGACGCGTTCGACCTACGGCAAAGAGGGCGACACGCTGAACCTGGACATCGATCCCTCGACCCACCCGGCCTGGACCGGCGGCAACCAGCAGATGCTGGATCGCGGCGGCCGCGTGTCGCGCTTCAACAACAAGTTCGGCGGCTTCATCAAGAAGTAGGCCGTGTCGCCGGTCCCTGGCCGGTGCGACAAAGACGTCACGAAGAGCGCCGGTCGCCCGACCGGCGCTTTTTGTTTGTCTGGAACGTCGATAACATGAAGCCGTTCGACACCCGGGCGTGGACACGGGGCTCCACCAGGCGTCGGACCAAGGCGAATACGACCATGAATCGACGCGAACTCACTCTCGGCGCAGCCGTCTCGGCTCTGGCCGGTTCGGCCGCGGCCCAGAACGCTCCGATGGGCGCCCAGGTTCAGGGCCAGCCGCAGACCGTCGTCGTCACGCCGACCAGCCCCTACTACGCCGCCTTCAACGCCCAGCTGGAGCGCCTGCCCGCCGCGATCCAGCCCGACGTCCGCGCCTTCTACGAACTGAACGGCTGGCAGCCGGCCTGGACCGGCGCCCGCCTGCGGACCCTGAACCAGGCCTCCGCCCGCGCGGAGCGCCACGGCCTGTCGCGTTCGGACTTCTTCGACTTCGTAGGCCTCGCCGCCGATCCGGACACGGCGGACATGCGCACCACCGCGGCCGCCATCACCTACGCCCGCGTCCTGGCCGAGGGCCGCATCCGTCCCGAGACGGTCGAGGACCTGTGGGAGATGGAGAAGAACCGGGTCGATCTGGCGGTCGGCCTGAACGACGCCCTGGTCCAGAACAAGGTCGTCGAATGGTTCGAGGGCCTGGCCCCGACCGACATCGGCTATTCGAACCTGTCCGCCGGCTACGTCCGCTACCGCCGAATCATCCGCGAGGGCGGCTGGCCGCGCTTCGTCGCAAGGTCCGGCACGATCGAGCCGGGCGCCAGCGACAACCGCGTGCCCGCCATGATTGCCCGCCTGGTGGCCGAGGGCGACCTCAGCGCATCTGACGGCGCCCGCCTGACCGCCGAGGGGCTGGTCTACGGCCCGCAACTGCAGACCGCCATGCGCGGCTTCCAGGCCCGACACGGACTGGCCGCCGATGGCCGCATCGGCGCCGGCACCCAGAGCTCGCTCGGCGCCTCGGCCGAAGACCGCGCCCGCCAGATCGCCCTGAACCTGGAACGACGCCGCTGGCTGAAGCGCGACCTGAATCCCGAGCGGATCGAGGTCAACACGGCCGCCGCCATCATGGTCTACTGGAAGGAAGGCCGCCCGGTTCACTCCAACCGCGTCGTCTGCGGCTCGCCCGCCAACCAGACGCCCAGCCTCGAGAAGCCCTTCGCCTCGGTCGTCGCCAATCCGCCCTGGTACGTGCCCGCCGGGATCGCCCGCCGTGAGATCCTGCCGCGCGGCCCCGGCTATCTGGCCAGCCAGAACATGTACATCTCGAACGGCACGGTCATCCAGCGCGCCGGCCCCACGGCCGCGCTCGGCTATGTGAAGTTCGAACTGCGGGACAGCTACGCCATCTTCCTGCACGACACCCCGTCCAAGGCGGCCTTCAACCTGTCGATGCGCCAGCGCTCGCACGGCTGCGTCCGCGTCCAGAACGCGGTCGAGTTCGCGCGCCTGCTGCTGTCGCCCGATCCCATCCTGCTGGGCCAGTTCGACGACGCCCAGGTCAGCCGCGAGACCCAGCGTATCCAGACCGGCCGCGAGATCACCGTGCGCCTGCTCTACTGGACCGCCTTCGTCGACGGCCAGGGCCGCGTCGCCTTCCGCGAGGACGTCTATCGCCGCGACCAGAAGCTGGCCGAGGCCCTCGGCATCGCCGTCAGCCTGCCGGCCGTGGTCGATGACGGGACCGCCGTGGCGAACGACGTCGGGCCGTAAGTCACAAAGGCCGGCTTTTCCCTCCCCCTCGGGGGAGGGCAGATCGCGAAGTGATCGGGTGGGAAGGGCAAGGCGACATGGCGATCATCGCCAAGGCTCGCGAAATGCGAAAGGCAATGACGCCGGCCGAGGCCAGGCTGTGGGTGGCCCGAGCAGGGTTGTTGACCCTGCGATACGGAAATCTTCTGGTCCGGGATCGCCTGGATGAGATCAGGGCGGAGGTGCGTGCGGTTTGCCTTGCCCGCCCCACCCGGTCTCCGCTTCGCTCCGACTACCCTCCCCCGCAGGGGGAGGGAGAACTTTAGTCCTACCCCCTGAACGCCGCTTCCAGCAGGCCCATCTGACTCAGCACAGGGTTCGCGTCCGGTTCGGGCGCGTCGTCGAGGTACATCCGCTTGTCCAGATACAGGACGCGGTCATGCAGTTTCTCGGCGCGGACCAGGTATTCGACCAGGGCGATCGGCATCTCCGGGTGGCTCGCCTCGGCCTCGATCTTGCGTTCGTTGAGGCGATAGCGCGGCTCGCAGGCGGCCTCCGGCGCCATGTCGCCCTCGCGCACGGCGCGTTGCACCAGCAGCCATGACGCGACCTGCATCAGCCGCGTCGTCAACTTCATGCTCTCGGCGGCATAGGCCAGGGCGGCCGAACGCGACAGCAGCTTGGAGTCCCGGCGTCCGTCGCCGTCCAGATAGGCGGCCGTCTCCTCGACCAGCTCCATGCCGTCCTGGAAGGTGCGCTCGAACAGTTCGGACCGGGCGAAGTCGCGGATCTCCCCGGCGCGTGACGCCGTGGACCCGGTACCCGGCGCGGAATTCTCGTTGCCCATCAACTCAACCATACTCATCGTGATCCGCAGCGTCCGCTGGTCCATCGGCCCGGAACGGCGCCGCACAGGTTTCGCCTGCAACCGGCATGCCACGAAAAAGGGGGCCACGGAAAGCCGCCACGCGAAACCGCATCAGTTGCCGAAGTTGAACAGGGCGTCGGCGGCGGACTTCTTGGCCGTCTTGCCGGCGATGGCACCGCGCGCCCGCGCGATCTCGGCGTCCAGCGCCTCGATGCGTTCGCCCAGCTCCTCGACCGAATAGAGGTCCAGGTCGTCGCGACTCAAGGCCGCCACGGACGCTCCGCGTTGCGGACGCGGTTCAAGATCCTCGAACGTCATCGTCGCCTCCTTGGCCAGAACCCCGAAGAAGCCCATTTACGCTCCCGGACACGGACGATTGCAAGGCTTGGACGGATATGCGGGTGATCGAGATTGACGGCGGCTCAGGTCCCGCAGAGGCCCTGCGCCTCTCCGAACGCCCCGATCCCCAGGCGGGACCGGGTGAAATCCGCATCCGCGTGCGCGCCGCCGGGGTCAATCGCCCGGACCTGCTCCAGCGCAACGGCGGCTACCCTCCCCCGCCGGGCGCTTCCGACATCATGGGGCTGGAGGTCGCGGGCGAGGTCGATGAGGTCGGATATGAGGTCACCCGCTGGCGGGCCGGGGACCGGGTCTGCGCCCTGCTCGGCGGCGGAGGCTATGCGGACTATGCTGTTGTCGACGCCCGCCACGCCCTGCCGATCCCGGACGCCCTCGACTTCATCCAGGCCGCGGCCCTGCCCGAGACCGTCTTCACCGTCTACGCCAATGTGTTCGAGGTCGGCGCCCTGAAGGCCGGCGAGACCCTGCTGGTCCACGGCGCGACATCCGGCATCGGCGTCACGGCGATCCAGATGGCCCGGGCGGCGGGCGCGCGCGTCATCGCCACCTCCCGGGGCGCAGCGAAGACGGCGGCGGCGCTCGATCTCGGGGCCGACGTCAGCCTGGACGCCTCGGCCGGAGACCTGGAATCCGCGATCCGGGACGCGGGCGGCGCGGACGTCATCCTCGACATGGTCGGCGCGGCCTATGCCGAGGTCAATCTGAATGCCTTGAAGGCCGGCGGCCGCTGGGTCGTGATCGCCACGTTGAGCGGGGCGCTCGCCCAGGTCGATCTGATGCGGATCATGATGAAACAGGCGACCCTGACCGGATCGACCCTTCGTCGCCGTCCGGCCGACGAAAAGGCCCGACTGGCGGCGGCGATCGAGGCCAAGGTCTGGCCCTGGGTCGTCTCGGGCCTCGTGCGCCCGCCGGTCGAGGCGACCTTCCCCCTGGCCGAAACGAAACTCGCCCACCTCCGGCTGGAGGCGGGCGAGCATGTCGGCAAGATCGTGCTGACGGTCTAGATCGCTACCAGCGACCGCCCCCGCGAGCCGGACGCATCGACGAGATGCGGTCGTTGACGGTCGTATAGTTCAGATTGCGAGTGCTGGAGGTGATCACCTGGCACTGGCCGCGGAAATAGGCGTCGGTGCAGACTTCCCAGGCGCCGTTGAGCTCCATCGAGCTGATCTGATCGTTGAGACCCGAGCGACCCAGATCGGCGATCTCGCTACGGAACGTCTGCGAATAGCCGCGGTAGTTGCTGTCGGCGTAGACGGTGATGCTCGTGCGGCCGTTGTTGCCGCCCCAGCCGCCGCCGTTATTGCCGCCATTGCCCCAACCGCCGCCATTGTTGCCACCGTTGTTGCCGCCGTTGTTGCCGCCGTTGCCCCAACCGCCGTTGTTGTTGCCGCCACCGTTGTTGTTGCCGCCGCCACTGCCGCGCTCGTAGTCGCCGCGCACATTGCCGCAGACCAGCAGCCCGTCATTGTTGGCGATGTCGAAGGCGGAGCAGCGCGCCAGTTCGATCGAGGTGCCGCGGACATTGCCACGCATGTCCCGGCAGTCGGCGTAGAGACGGCCCTGGTTGACGTAGGATCCGCTGCAGCTGTCTGCGAAACTGCCGCGCGGCGCGACACGCTGGGCGCCATCGTCCATCGACGGCGCGCGTTCCTGGGCGCCGCCGGCCAGCACGGCCAGAGCTGCGAGAGATGTGAGTGCGATAGACATAGGCTTCCTCCAAATGATCCCTAAGGACGCTGAACGCGTCCGATGTCACACTGTTCAACATCCAGCATGAACCGAACCTGTATGGCTCCGCTTGCCTTAGCTTAACGTAGCGGTCGGAGCGACAGGATGACGTTGTCGAAACCTACATCATTGAGGTTGCTCACCTGACCGGCGAAGCTCTGGCATTGGCCACGATAATTGGCCCCGGAGCAGGCCTGCCACCCGCCGGTCAAACGCATCGAACTGATTTGATTATTCAGGCCCGAGGCGGTCAGGTTGGGCTGGGCTGTCGTGTAGGTTCGGGAATAGCCGACGAAATTGATGTCCCTGTAGATTGTCACCGAGACGGTCGGCGTCGGCGGGCGTGCGGCGGCGGCGCTCGTTTCGAGCCGCCCCGCCGTGCCCCCGCACGTCAGTGTTCCGTTGATGTTGGCGACGTCCACGCCCGTGCAGGACGTCAGCGGGATCGATGACCTTACGAAGGCGCCCGAGGTGTTGCGGCAGTTGGAGAACAACCGGCCGCTGAGCACATAGGACGCGGCGCAGGTCTGGGAAAAACTGCCTTGCGGCACGGCGCTCGCCTGGGCCTGGAGCGTCGCCGGCGCGGCGACGAGGCCGGCGCCCACAACAGCCGCCGCGGACAGCAATGTGATGATTCTCATGGTCTCCCCCGGGGATGACGCCGGCCGCACAGTCTGGCCGAGCGACGATATGTAAACCCGTGATCGATCACCAGCCAGCGACGTTTTCTTTTGCGCCGAAACGGCCTATATCGAAATCATCAGCGCCCGGCCGAAAGGTCGGGCGCCGTCGTATCCAGAGCCCGCGATCGCCGGGCCCCTCATTTCCGGGACTGCCCCCATGACCGACATCCTGATGCCCAAGGCCACCGCGGTCTGGCTTGTGGACAACACTTCGCTCACCTTCGAACAGATCGCCGACTTCTGCGGCCTGCATCCGCTGGAAGTGCGCGGCATTGCCGACGGCGACGTGGCCCGCGACATCCGGGGCGTCGATCCCATCACCGGCGGCCAGCTGGGCCGTGAGGAACTCGACAAGGCCCAGAGCGACGAGACCTACCGCATGAAGGCGATCGTCAGCCGTCACGCCGAACTGATGAAGGCCCACAAGCCCGCGCCGAAATACACCCCGGTCTCGCGCCGCCAGGACCGTCCGGACGCCATCATGTGGTTCGTCAAGAACCACCCCGAGGTCACCGACGCCCAGATCGCCAAACTGCTCGGCACCACCAAGTCGACGATCGACAGCGTGCGTAACCGCACGCACTGGAACAGCCCCCAGATCAAGCCGGTCGACCCGGTGACCCTGGGTCTCGTCGGTCAGCTGGTGCTGGACGACCTGGTCTCCAGGGCCGCCGAGAAGAAGAACCGCGACGACGCCAAGAAGGGCGGCGCCGCCCTCCAGCCCATCGAGGCCGAACCCGCCGAGCCGGAGTTCGTCCCCGAAGAACGCGAACGCCGCACGGCCGAACCGACCGCCGCGTCGGTGTTCGGCACCAACGACTGATCAACGCGTCTCCTCCCCGTTTGCCGCTTGGCGAATGGGGAGGTGGATGCGAGCCCTTCGCGAGCAGACGGAGGGGTTCTTCGTGCACATAGAAAGACCCCCTCCGTCTCTCCGCTTCGCTCCGAGCCACCTCCCCACGCCTGCGGCGCAGGGAGGAGACAGCTTTCTGCGCTCAAGCAGCGAGACGCCGCGCGTCGAGCGATAGCGCCACAAAAAAGTACGGCCCCGGAATCGCTCCCGGGGCCGTTGGCTTTTCTGGCGGAGACCGGGGGCTAGCCTGCCCTGGCCTCCAGACTGGTTATTTCTTCCTTGAGCCGGAGCTTCCTTCGCTTGAGCTCCCTGACCTGCAGCGGATCCACGGAGGGCCTGCCTACCTCCTGCCGGATGGTGTCATCCAGCTGACGGTGACGATTTCCCAGTTCGCGGATACGAGCTTCGATGGTCATGGCTTGCGCCTCCATGTCTAAGGGACCACACAATGAGCGCCTGGATTTGCCGCCTGTGAAATCACGGTTCAGTGACGTCAACGGAACGCAAAATTTCTCCGGGCACGGCCCAGCCTGGCCCCCAACCTGGACCATGATGTGAACGTAGCGGTACGGAACCCGCCGACCCGGCTGGTGGTCGGAATCTCCGGCGCGTCGGGGGTCGTCTATGGCGCCAGGGTGCTGGATGCGCTGAACGACCTGGGCGTCGAAAGCCATCTGGTGGTCACCCGCGCCGCATTGCTCACATTGTCGCAGGAGACCGATCTCAGGCCTGACGACCTGACCGCCAAGGCCACCGTCCTCCACAAGCTCAACGATGTCGGAGCCTCCATCGCCTCGGGCTCGTTCAGGTCGCTGGGCATGATCGTCGCCCCCTGCTCGGTGCGGACCATGAGCGAGATCGCCACCGGCGTGACCTCGACCCTGCTGACCCGCGCCGCCGATGTGGTGCTGAAGGAGCGCCGCCCCCTCGTTCTGATGGTGCGCGAGACGCCCTTCCACCTCGGCCACCTGCGCACCATGACAGCCCTGACCGAGATGGGCGCGACCATCGCCCCGCCCCTGCCCGCCTTCTACTCCAAACCCGCCTCCATCGCGGAGATGGTCGACCAGTCCGTCGGCCGCGCGCTGGACCTGTTCGGTCTCGACTGGGCTCCGGTGAAACGCTGGGAGGGGCTGAAGGGCCCCGTAACGGAGTGAGCGACCCTTTCTGGGACTGGGCTTTGAAAGCCTACGCTGCGCCCGGCGTGCAGGAGGCCTGCCTGCAGCTTCAGGACGGAACCGGCCAGAACGTCCCCTTGTTGCTCTGGGCCGGCTGGACCGCCGCGACGGGCCGCGTGCTCGACGAGGACGCCATCGAGGGCGCCTGCGACTGCGCCCGCGCCTGGGACGCCGCAGCCGTCACGCCGCTGCGCACCCTTCGCCGCACGCTCAGGAACACCAACCCCGATATCGACAATGCTGCGCGCGAGAGTCTCCGGGAGGCCGTGAAGGTCGTCGAACTGGCCGCCGAACGCCATCTGATGGCCGGACTGGAGGCCCTGGCGCCCTCACCTACGGGCCCGCCCCGCCCCGCCATCGACGCGTTGGCCGCCGTCGCCCGCGTCTGGAGCCGGGTCGTGCCGCGCCCGGCGCTGACGACGCTCGCCGAATGCCTTCCGGCCTGACCCGGCCTCGGCTATAAGCCCGCCTTCGCGGGGACCGGCATGAACGACGACCAACCCTTTCTGACCGACGACGAGATCGCCCTGCACGCCCAGGTCAGGGAATTGCGGCTGGAGCACGCCGACCTCGAAGCCTCGATCGACGCCTTGTCGCACATGCCGATTCCGGACCAGCTCCTGATCGCCCGCCTGAAGCGCAAGAAGCTGTCGCTGCGCGACGAGATCGTGAAGATCGAAAGCCGCATCCTGCCGGACATCATCGCCTGATCCCTTCCCTTCTCCCATCGGGAGAGGGAAATCCGTTGGACTCTATGAGTCCAAAAAAGTGCAAACAGAGTTTTGCGAATTCAATGGATTGCACTCTTTGGACCCGGTTTTTTCAGAGTCCAATCTGCGGAGCGCGCAGCCTTCGGCTCTGCTTGCGCAAACCCGGATAAGTCGTTGTAATTAAGTATTATCGTCCTCGCTTGCGGACCCACATCGCGGCGTCGGCCTCGGCCAGCCAGGTCTCGACGTCCGCCTGGCCGGCGAAGGCCCGCACCCCGAACGATCCGCCCAGCGACGCGGCGGCGCCCTCCCAGCGGAACTCGGCCTCTTCCAGCGCCTGCTTCAGACCCGCCGCCTTCTCGCGCCCTGCCTCAAGACCGGAGTTCAGCAGCAGCACGCCGAACTCGTCCCCGCCCAGCCGGCCGACCGCGTCCGTCGCCCGCACATTCTCCAACAGCAGCTCGGCGACCCGCACCAGGGCGGCATCCCCCGCTGCATGGCCGAGCGAGTCGTTGACCGCCTTGAACCCGTCGAGATCCAGATACAGCAGCACCGCCGGCACCTTGTAGCGGCTGCAGTAGGCCATGGTCCGCACCATCGCCGCCGCGAAGCCGCGTCGGTTCAGCACCGGGGTCAGCACGTCGTGTTCCGCCGCAGCCTCGGCCGCCTCGGCGCGCGCGGTCAGGGCCGCCACCTCGGCGCGCAGCCGGGCGATCTCGGCCCCAGGGTCCAGGCCCGGGTCGGCGATCTCATCGATGTTCGGCGCGTCGGTCACGTCGAGAAGCCACTCCGGGCGCGACTCAATACGGGCGCCTCCTGCGCCCAAGCTAACGACCTTGGTTGCGGGCGCAACGCGCGTGCTGTAACCGGCCGCTTTCCTCGCAAGGCTCACTGACGCATGGCGACGACGACCCCCCCGGTGGCGATCATCATGGGCAGCCGCTCGGACTGGCCCACCATGAAGCACGCGGCCGACATGCTCGACCGGCTGGGGGTCGCCTGGGACGCCCGCGTCGTCTCGGCCCACCGCACGCCGCAACGCCTGTTCGACTTCGCCAACGGGGCCAGGGCGGCCGGTTTCAAGGTCATCATCGCCGGCGCCGGCGGGGCCGCCCACCTGCCCGGCATGGCCGCCTCGATGACGCCGCTGCCCGTGCTGGGCGTGCCGGTCCAGTCGAAGGCGCTGAAGGGCCTCGATAGCCTCCTCTCCATCGTCCAGATGCCCGGCGGCGTCCCGGTCGCCACCCTGGCCATCGGCGACGCCGGCGCAAAGAACGCCGGCATCCTCGCCGCCCAGATCCTGGCCTTGGCGGACGACGCTCTGGCCGCCCGCCTCGACGCCTTCCGCGAAGCCCAGACCGAGTCGGTCCACGAGACGGTCGAAGACTGAGTGCCCGTTCCGTCTGAAACAGCCCTGCCCGCCCCTCTCGCGCCCGGCTCGACCATCGGCATCCTCGGCGGCGGCCAGCTGGGCCGGATGCTGTCGCAGGCCGCCTCGCGCCTTGGCTTCGACGTGGTCATCCTCGATCCCGAAGAGAACAGCCCCGCCGGTCGCGTCTCGCGCGGACAGATCGTCGCCGCCTATGACGACCCGACGGCCCTGACCGTCTTCGGTCGCGTCTGCGACGTCGTCACCTTCGAGTTCGAGAACGTCCCCGCCGCCTCGGTCGAGCGTCTGGCCGAGGCCGGCGCCCTCGTCGCCCCCGGCCCCACCGCCCTCGCCGTGGCCCAGGACCGGGTCGATGAAAAGACCTTCCTCAACGCCGTCGGGGCCACGACGGTCGCGTTCGCCCCCGTCGACAGCCTCGACGACCTGACCGCCGCGCTCGAGACCCTCGGCACGCCCGCCCTGCTCAAGACCCGCCGCGACGGCTACGACGGCAAGGGCCAGGTCTGGATCAAGTCTCCGAAACAGGCCGAGGCCGCCCTGGCCGAACTCGGCGGCCGTCCCGCCATCCTCGAGGCCAGGGCCGCCTTCACCCGCGAACTGTCGATCATCGCCGCCCGCGGCCGTGACGGTTCGGTCGTCGTCTATCCCCTGGGCGAGAACAGGCATTCAGGCGGCGTCCTGCGCACCACCAACGCCCCGGCGAAGATCGACACCAGGACCAAGAAGCGCGCCAAGGCCATCGCCGCCGCCATCCTCGACGGCCTCGCCTACGTCGGCGTCATCGGCATCGAGCTGTTCGACCTCGGCAACGGCCGACTGCTGGTCAACGAGATCGCCCCCCGCGTCCACAACACCGGCCACTGGACCCAGGACGGCTGCGTCTGCGACCAGTTCGAACAGCACATCCGCGCCGTCGCCGGCTGGCCCCTCGGCCCGACCAAGGCCCACGCCCGCGTCGAGATGACCAACCTGCTCGGCGACGAGGTCGAGCAGTGGTCGAAACTGGCGGCCAAGCCCGACCAGCGCCTCCATCTCTACGGCAAGGCCGAGGCCCGCCCCGGCCGCAAGATGGCGCACGTCAACAAGGTGCGACCTCTGGCCTGACTTACGCCGCACCGGCGGTATGCGAAGGTAGGGTCATGAATCTGCAGGCGCTCATTCCCATCCTGTTCCTCGGCCTCGCCGCCGTCCTCTTCATGACGCCGGAGATCCGGAAGCACCGCATGGCCAAGGTCGGAGCAGCCGTGGCGCTGCTGGGCGTGCTTGTCGTGATCTCGTATAATTTCGGCACGCAGGCAGGCCGCGACGCCGCGTTGCGTGACAACCGGGCCGACGCCCGCGCTGCCGCCGAAGCCGCGAAACTCTAGCTCCGCTGCGGATACCGCAACCGGCTCAACATCTCCGTGACCCGACGCACCGGCGCGTCGAAGTCCTTGCCCGCCTTCCACTTCTCGAAGGCCATGACGTTCTCGATCCGGGCGGCGACGAAGGCGTCGGCGGCATCCTTGCCGTCGAACAGGCGCAGTGTCATCGCCGGGATCAATATGCCCGACAGGATGGTCCGCTTCGAATAGTGGTTCCAGTCGGTCGCCGTATCCCCGGCCCAGCGCCACAACCGGTCCGCCGTCGCCCAGGTCAGGCTCAGCACCAGGTCGGCATTGGTCGGCAGGGCCATAAAGCCCGCCGCCCGCTTCTCGGCTTCCGGATGCGCCATCGCGACCTCCAGCCGCGTCTCCAGGGCCCGGGCGATTCGCTCGCGGATCTTCAGTGCGGCGGGATCACCCAGCGCCGCCAGGCCCTGATCGTCATGCCGCCGCCACAAGAGGACCGCCAGATCGCGCGCGCCGTTAGGCAGCAACAGCTCCTGATCGCCTTCGCTCAAGCCCTGCGCCTCGCAGGCCGCACGCACCATCCGCCCGTTCCAGCCCAGCCGTGGAGCCAGACGCAGCGCCGAATCGAGCACCGACTGCTCCATCCGATCGGCCCAGTCGCCTTCGGGCGCATTCGACAGCTGCGGGGTATCGGTCATCTGTCTATGATACGCCTGTCCCAGCGGGATCGCGAGCGTCACGGAAGCGCCGCGACGATCTGGACAGAGGGCGGGGCTTGGTGTATCCGCACGCCTTCGCTCGCCGGGCTGTCGCCCGCGAGAACCGATTTTATTTGTCTGCCCGCCTCTCAAGGACGCGGCGGGCAGCCAAAGGAGAGTTCAACCTGGTACAGATTTTCGTTCGCGATAATAACGTCGATCAAGCGCTAAAAGCCCTCAAGAAGAAGATGCAACGCGAAGGCAGCTTCCGTGAAATGAAGCGCCACGTGCACTACGAGAAGCCCTCGGAGAAGCGCGCCCGCCAGAAGGCCGAGGCCGTTCGTCGCGCCCGCAAACTGGCCCGCAAGCGCATGCAGCGCGAAGGCCTGCTGCCGCCTCCGAAGCCCCGGGTCCCGCGCGCCTAAGGCCGCGACCGGAGTTCAAGATTTCAAAGGCCGTCCCGGGAAACCGGGGCGGCCTTTTTGATTGTGGTTCGACAGTCTCCCTCCCCGTATGGGGAGGGTGGTCGGAGCGCAACGGAGACCGGGTGGGGGCGGCAAGGCAAACCTCACGGGCCTCTGTCTGGATCGCTCTGCCGCCCCCACCCCGTCGCTACGCGACGCCCCTCCCCCGCAGGGGGAGGGAGAGTTCCGGGGCCCTACCTTCCCCCGCCGCTGATCGCCTGGCCGAAGCTCTTCCAGCTCAGCTTCACGTCCGACAGCGCCCCCGCCCGGAACGCCCGCCCGGCCAGCCACACCATCAGCAGGGCCACCGCGAACATCCCCGCCATCGTGCCGATGATCTCGATCAGCGGCGGCCCCGACGGCGCCCGCGCGCTCATCAGGAAGGGCGTGAAGAACGGCACCCAGGACAGGAACTTCACGGCCGGCGCATCCGGGTTCACCAGCGCCATCTGGACGACCAGCAAGGGCACCACCAGCACCATCATGATCGGCCCCATCAGGGTCTGGGCGTCGCGCGGCGTCTCGCAGAAGGCGCCGATGGCCGCAAACAGCACCGCGTACATCAGATAGCCGCCGACGATATAGCCGATGAAGTAGAAGATCAGCCCGTCGGTCATCAGCACCGAGGCCACATCCGCCGCGACGGACGGCGCCGCTGTGATCAGCCCTACGGCCCCGATCCCGCCCCAGACGACCAGCACCGACAGGGTCAGCATCGCGACCCCCAGCACCTTGCCGGTCAGGATCTCCGTCGCCGAGGCCGACGACAGCAGGACCTCGAGGATCTTGTTCGACTTCTCCTCCATCACGCTGTTCAGCAGGATCGAGGCGCCGGTGATGATCAGCGACCACAGGATGAAGCTGAAGGCCAGGCCGATGATCCCGGGCAGGCGGTCCTTGAACGACACCTCCCCTCCCCCCGCCGAACGCGGCGAGAAGACGTTGATCTCGGGCCGGAAGGCGTCGACCCGCTCGACCACGGCCGCGTCGATGCCGGCCTCGCGCAGGACGGTGTCGCGGTTCTCGTCGCGCAGGGCCCGCCGCACGAATTCCTCGACCGTGTCGTCGGTCGCCCGCGCGGCCCAGACACGGGCTGCCGGCCCCTCAGGCGTGCGGGTCAGGAAGACGACGGCGTCCAGCCGCTGCGCCTTCGGCGTCTCGTCGGTCAGATAGCGGCGCACCACGACCTCCTGGGCCGCGCCGGTCTCCGCACCCGCCAGATCGCCGGGGGCGTCGACAAACCGAATGCGCGACCGGGTGATGGAGGCGATCGCGCTCTCCGCCGCACCGGGAGGCGCCCCGGACGATGCCGCGGCCTTCTCGGCGGCTTCACGGGCGCGTTCCGCCTGTCGTTCGGCGTCGGCGGCCAGAGCGCCCTTCACAGCGGCGGCCAGACCGGTCGGGGCAGGGCCCTCTTCAATCAGGACGACGGCGCGCACGGGATCGGCGCCGCGCATCAGCAGCGGCACGGCGCCGCCGAGCACGGCGAACAGGGGGAAGGCCAGCAAGGACAGCCAGAACCCGACCGTCTTGGCGTAGGCGAGGAACTCGCGCTGGGCGATCAGCAGGATGCGGTTCATTGGCTCACCTCCGATTTGGCGGCAGGTCGGGCCACGCTCTGATCCTGATCCGGATGGTCGCCGGTCAGGTCGATGAAGGCGTCATGCAGGGTCGGTTCCTTCAGTTCGAACCGGCGCACGTCCAGGCCGCTGATGAAGGCGGTCTTCAGCGCCTCCTGACCACCGGCGCCACTGGCGAGGGCGCCCTTCAGCACCCTCACGCCGCCGTTGTCCGACACGACCTCGACGCCGGTCACGCCCGGCAGGGCCGCCACGGCCTCGGGGGTGATCTCGCCTTCCAGCTCCAGGAACCGGCGCGAAGTCGCCCGCGCCTCGGTCACCGTGCCGTCGAAGGCCTTGCGGCCCCGCGCCATCAGCACGACCTGGTCACACAGCCGCTCCGCGTGCTGCATCACATGGGTCGAGAACAGGACGGTCGCCCCATTGGCGGCCAGATCGCGGATCACCGCCTCCAGCCCCTGCTGATTGACGGGATCGAGGCCGCTGAACGGCTCGTCCAGGATCACGAACTCGGGCCGATGCACGACCGAGGCGATCAGCTGGACCTTCTGGGCCATCCCCTTGGACAGCTCTTTCATCTTCTTCTTCTGCGAGGCGCCGAGGCCCTGGGCCTCCAGCATCTCACGGGCGCGGCGCTTGCCTTCACGCGTCGGCAGCCCCTTCAGCGAGCCGAAGAAGGCGATCGCCTCCACCGGCGTCATCTTCTTGTAGAGACCGCGTTCCTCCGGGAGGAAGCCGATCCGGTCGCGCACCTTGCGCCCGTCGGACGCGCCAAGGATATCGATCGTGCCCGCGGAGGCCGCCTGAAGCCCCAGGATCATGCGGATGGTCGAGGTCTTGCCCGCGCCGTTGGGGCCCAGGAAGCCGCAGATGGCGCCCTTCCGGACCTGAAAACTCAGGTCCTTCACCGCCTGAAAGTCGCCGTAGCGCTTGCTCACGCCTTCGAGCGTCAAGGCCGCCATATTCATCCCCTGGTCGATTACGGACCTAGAGGTAGCAAAGGACACTTTACATTGGAACCGTAATCGACGTCGCGACCGTTACGCCCCGGTCACGAAAATAGCGGTGTCGAAATCAGTCGGCGACCACGACCTGAAATGTCTCACCGACGACACGGGACGGGTTCACCTGCGACCCGCCGCGACGCACTTCGAAATGCAGGTGCGGGCCGGTCGAATAGCCTGTCGACCCGACGAGACCGATCCGCTCGCCGGCCAGCACCCGGTCGCCCGATGCGACATCGATCCGCGACAGGTGGGCGTACATCGTCGTCATGCCGTTAGGGTGGCGCATCTCGATGAAGTTGCCGTACCCTTCGGGCTGATGACCAATGCGGACGATTTCTCCCTCGGCGGCAGAATAGACCGAAGTGCCCTGGGGCGCGGCGATATCCACGCCCTTGTGCATCCGGGCGCCCGGCTCGCCGCCCAACCGGCGCATGCCGAAACGGGAGTTGATGGCGAAGCCGCGCACCGGCTCCTCGAAGGTCATCGGTCGGGTCAGCGGCCCGGCGGGCTCGGCCACGGCGGTCACCGGAGGCCGCTCCGGCAGGGCGAAGATCTGGTCGCGGGGTTCCCGCTCGGCGGGCGCCATGGCCATGGCCAGAATGGCGACCCCGATCAGGGCGAGGGTCTGGCCGGAGTGGGTCACAAAGGCACGGGCGGTCGGAAACAGTCGGCGCATGAAGTCGTCGGCTCGGTGGCGCTTTTGCGAAAGCAGTGGAGGCCAGAGGGCGCGGGTCCGGGACCGGCACACGCTTTGGCGAGCGCCGGTATTAACAATTCATGGGGCGACTTTGGGGCGCGGGTGTTCCGTCCTGGGGGTGACAGGGCGTCGCACCCTCGGAACCGAACAAGCAAAAGCGCGCCGGCCGCAGGGCCGACGCGCTTCGCTATGGGTCTGAGTCCTGTCGCCTAAAGCGGCAGGGTCAGGGTAATGCCGCCCATGTGGCTGTCGGCATGGTCGCCGAAGCGGCCGCGATAGCCGATCTCGACTTCGAGCGGGCCCAGATCCCCGCTCAGCCCGGCCGAGGCCAGGACCGAACCGCCGAACGGGTCGTCGAACCGACGCGACAGGACCTGGGCAGGGTTGCCCGCGATCCCGACCCGCACGGCATCGGAGCTGTCGTCGAGGCTGTCGCGATAGCCGCCCTCGACGAAGACGGCGAAGCCGCCCATGTCGCCCTCGGCCCGCAGCACGGCCTCGGCGGTGATCCCTTTGACCGAGCGGTCACGGTACTGGTAGGAGGCCGCCGCCCCCTGCTCGATGTAGCCGTCGACGTCCGAGTTGGCGTAGGTCACCGCCACGCGCGGCGAGATGGCGATCCCGCCCGCATCGAACCACATCCCCCCCTGCAAGCGGGCGCCGGAGCTGAAGCCCCGCGTGGTCGCTGTCTGGATAATCGGCGCCAGGGCGCTGACCCGTTCGATGTTGTTGTAGTCATCACTGGCGAAGCCGGCGGCGACGTTGATGAACATCGCATCCGACCGCCAGCCCGCAGCGGCGTCCAGCGCCAGGGTCTGCAGTTCGAAGCTGGTCGGTCCGGCGCTCACGTCGGCGTTGCGATAGCTTCCCGTCAGTCCGAACCGCATCGTCTCGGTGCCCGACTCCAACGTCATCTGGGCGCCGTAGCCATCGGACTTGGCCGAGGCCACCGTACCGCGTGCGTCGGTCTCGGAGCGGTCATAGAGGCCGCCGATCGAGATCGAGGTTCCCGCGGTCCAGGGCGCGTGGCCTGACATCCGGGCGCCGGCGGCGTCCAGGGCGTCTTCGCGGTGACGATAGGCGGTCTCGCCCTGCAGGGTCGAACCTGCGGCCCGGTCACCATAGTAGAGGTAGTCGCCGGACAGGGTGGCGATCAGCCGGTGTCCGGCAGCCGTCGGGTGGACGCCGTCGAAATACAGGTAGGAGTCAGGGTTGGCGCAGACCGTGACACCATTGAAGCAGGCCTCGGTCACGTTGCTCAGGCCGAACCGGCCGGGGCTGGAGGCCAGCAGATCGCTGACCTTGGCCAGATCGAACAGGATGATGTTCGTGCCTGGACGGGCGGCGGCGGTCGTCAACAGAGCCGTCTGCAGGCTGCTGTTGAAGGTCGAGCCGGCATAGTCGGCCAGGGCCGCGGCCGGCGAGGTGCGGAATTGAGGCGTGATGCCCAGGCGCGGCAGGTTGGTCACGAGAATCGTCCCCGCGCCACGACCGGCGATGTCGTTCACCAGGAAATTCATGTCCGCGACGGCGGCCGTCAGGGTCGGGGTGATGGCGGCGACCGGGTTCGTGCTGACGCCGGCGGTCGGGAGCGCCTGGAAGATGTTGTTGGCGCCGCCCAGGACGCTGACCAGATCATTCGCGCCGAACGCCCCGCCCCGACCGAGATAGGTCGTCAGCTGCTGGCGCATGCCGGGCGGGAAGGCGACGTTGTTGTCGGTCCGCGACCCGCCGTAGGCGAGGTTGATACTGCCGGTTACCGCACCGTTGAAGTTGGCGGCATTGAAACCCAGCAGTTCCGTAAAGACGCGCCCGTTGGAGAACCGGCCCTGGAAATAGGGCGGCGATGGCGGCTGGGTCCCGCCGGATGCCAGGTAGAGGTTGCCGTTGTCGCTCAGCGAGTCGCCCAACACGACCAGACGGCCGTAGGACTGGGCCGAGGCGGCGGTGGCGAGCGCGGCGGATGCGGCGAGCGTCAGCGCAGCCAGGGCT
Organism: Brevundimonas sp. TWP3-1-2b1; assembly: GCF_049896165.1. Classification (NCBI taxonomy): domain Bacteria; kingdom Pseudomonadati; phylum Pseudomonadota; class Alphaproteobacteria; order Caulobacterales; family Caulobacteraceae; genus Brevundimonas; species Brevundimonas sp. TWP3-1-2b1. The sequence goes on from NZ_JAFCTT010000002.1 coordinate 158,550, forward strand.
GCGCCGCGAAGATAACGTGACATGGTCTTCCTCCCGTCGGTCGATTGAGCACGACCGTTCCACGACAGTCTGCGCCCGTTTTGCGGGAGTGCAAGATGCCGCCGGGGAAGCTTCTAGTGCAGAAGTCGGAAGCGCAGCGTTCCGGCCACACTCTTCAGGACACGGAGCGCCTGAGGGTCGTAGTCGCGGTCCACGTCGGTGATGACGTAGCCAGTGCGTTCGTCGGTCTTCAGATGCTGGCCGAGGATGTTGAGCCCGGCCGCCGACAGCTCGCGGTTCAGCTCGGCCATGACGCCGGGCTGGTTCCGGTGGATGTGCAGGATGCGGTGGCCGCCCGACACCTCCGCCAGCTGCACATTGGGCAGGTTGACGCAGAAGGTGGTGTCGCCGCGGTTCAGGTATCCCAGCAGCCGTTCAGCCGCGAACTCGGCGATGGCTTCCTGAGCCTCTTCGGTCGAGCCGCCGATGTGCGGGGTCAGGATGACGTTCTTCAGCCCTATCAGCGGGCTGTCGAACGGATCGGCGTTGGTGCGGGGTTCCTCGGGGAAGACATCGAGCGCCGCACCGCCGATCCGGCCCGACCCGATCGCCTGGGCCAGGGCCCCGACGTTGACGACATGGCCGCGCGACAGGTTCAGGAACAGGGTCCCCGGTCGCATCATCTGGAACTCGGACGCGCCGATCAGATTGGCGTTCTCGCGCCGCCCGTCGACGTGCAGCGTGACCACGTCCGCCTCGGCCAGAAGCGCATCCAGCGACCGCATACGCTTCGCATTGCCCAGCGCCAGCCGCTCCGACAGGTCATGAAAGATGACCCGCATGCCCAGGGCTTCGGCCAGCACCGACAGCTGCGATCCGATGGCGCCGTAGCCGACGATGCCCAGGGTCTTGCCCCGCAGTTCGCGCGAGCCCTCGGCCGACTTGTTCCATCGGCCCTCGTGCATGGCCGCCGACTTGTCGACCACGTCGCGCATCAGGGTGATGGTCAGGCCGATGGCCAGTTCGACCACGCTGCGGGTGTTGGAGTAGGGCGCATTGAACACCGCCACGCCCCTGGCGGCCGCTGCGTCCAGATCGATCTGGTTGGTGCCGATGCAGAAGGCCGCCACGGCCAAAAGCCGGTCCGCGGCCTCCAGCACCGCCGCGGTCACATTGGTCTTGGAGCGAATGCCCAGAACGTGGACGCCCTTGATCTTCTCGATCAGGTCCGCCTCGTCGAGAGCCCCCTTCATCGTCTCTACGGAATAGCCCGCCTCTTCCAGGCGCTCGACGGCGGCGGGGTGAATGTTTTCCAGCAACAGCATCCGGATGCGGCTGCGCGGATAGGACCAGCGCCCGGCCAGCCCCTCCGCGTGCAGAAGTTCGTCGATGGACTTCGCCTCGCCGTCGGCCACGGCAACGACCTTGTCGCGACGCGCGATCTCGGTGAAGGCGTAGAACCGGTCGGCCGCCCCGCCCAGTTTGACCTCGGCGTCGTTCCAGCCGTCTCCCACCATGACGACCGGTCCTTTCAGATCCAGCGCCTTGATCACCGTAGGCTTGCCATTCTCATGCGACAGCGGGTTGGCGTCGTCCACGCCCGTGACACGACCCTCGGCGTCATAGATCAGGTCGTTGCAGATGACCCGATCCGGCGAAACGCCCAGCCGTTCGGCGATGGGCGCGATAATCTCGCGAAAGCCGCCCGACAGGATGATGATATTGGCCGCGTTCTCGTTGAAGAAGCGCAGGTTCCGCCGCACCGAGGGCGTCCCCTCGTCCAGGATCCGGTCCGCCAGAACCAGTACGTGGGCCCGCGTCAGCGGCAGCATCGCCAGCCGCGCCCTCAGCGCTTCGCCGAAATCGACCTCTCCAGTCATGGCGCGATCGGTCAGGGAGGCGACCTTCGCCCTGATCGACACGGCATCACCATGCCCCTCCAGAGCGATATCTGCCAGGGCTTCCAGGGTTTCGATGCGCACAAGGGTCGAATCGAAGTCGAAAATCAGCGTCAGAGCGGCGGTCATGCCTCTCTTTCGCCGACCTTCGCACTCGCAGCAACGGCTTTGTGAGAGGTCTTACAGCCCTGTCAGCCGCCGCACCCGGCTGTCGGGCCGGCGGCTTTCCAGAGCCGCCGCTCCGATAGCCGCTGCGATCGTGGCCACGGCCAGCAGGGCCCCGCCCTCACGGGCGTGATCCTTGGCGTAGCGACCGGCATCGCCGGCATAGCGCCGCGCCGAACGGCCGGTCTCCTCGGCATAGAGGCGTGCTTCGCGGGCGTACTTCCGGCGCTGCTTGTCAGACACGGCGCGCTGGCCACGTTTCATGAGCTTCCTGGCCTCGTGGCGGGCGTCATCGCCCAGATCACCGACCCGGTCGCTGACTTCCCCGGCCCGCTCGGTCAAACCGCGCGAGATGTCGTCGAGGCGGTGACGCAGGGCATCGGCGTCGATCCAGCCGCGCGGATCGATCCGGTCGCGGATCTCCTCGAACCGGCGCGGTCCCGTCCGCTGGGTGAGCAGAAAGGTCACCAGGGCGGCCGTGGCGACAAGGGCCAGGGATCCCGCAGTGATGCCGGGATGTTTGCGAACTTCGGCCAAGGCGCTGAACTGTCGGACCATGGGATAGTGAACCTCTTCATCGAGGCCGTCGTCGGTCGGGTCATAGAGCCCGTCGTCATACGGCTGGTAGGCGGAACCCCTGTCCCGCATGAGGCTAGGAGCGAACCGGGCGAAGAGTGGTTCCGCCAGGCCCGGCAGCAGCGCGTAGAAAGACGCTATGATGCGCCCTCCCCCGCCAACGGTGATCTCCCTGATCGGATGGGCCGCGCACCACAGGACCGTGTCGGCGACGACGTGGGTCGCATAGACCGGCTGCGGGTTCTGCACCGCATAGCCGGTCAGGTTTCGGGCGTGCTTCGGATAGGGCGTATCCACCGCCGCCGGCTTGACCAGACTGACGGCGACCGGCGCCCCTTCGCGCATCAGCTCCATGCGGAAGGCGTTGGTGAAACCCTTCACCGCATGTTTGGACGCCGAATAGACGCCCTGGACCGGCATGGGCGCGTCGCCCAGAACCGAGCCGACATTGACGATCGTCCCGCCGTCGGGCTGCGCCCTCAGATGCTCTGCGGCGATCAACGACCCGTTCACGACACCCCAGTAGTTGGTCTCGAACAGCTGATGCTGATCTTCCAGCGTCGTCTCGCGGATGGGGCCGTAGATCGACACGCCGGCGTTGTTGACCCAGGTGTCGAAGCCGCCGAACAGCCGCCGGCACTTGTCCGCAGCCTCGGCCAGGGCTTCATAGTCGGCGACGTCGGCGACGGCATAGGCGACCCGCGCCCCCTCCTGCTGCAGCTCCTCCACCAATGCCTTGAGGTCGCTCTCGCCGCGCGCGATCAGGAAGACGCAGGCGCCCGCCTTCGCCGCCCGGCGCGCGGTGGACAGGCCGATCCCCGAGGTGGCGCCGGTGATTATGATGGCCTGCTGATCGAGGGGTTTCAGGTTCGGCTTGGCGGGCATGGATCAGGCTTTCGTCGGTGTCGGCATGCAAGAACGGGCGGGGCGTGCGCCCGGTTGCCACAGATAGCACGCGAACGCGGCCGCGCCAGACGACTGGCGGTCGCCCTTACCAACCGCCCTCGCCTCTCCTATCTTGCACCGTTCTCGACATTTCTCACCGCCCAAGGATCCGCCGTGACCGATCACGAGCCTGCCGCCGTTTCCGCGCCGACCGACGACCTCGCCGCCGCCTTCCAGATCGAGGGCTGGCCTGTGCGCGGCCGCCTGGTCCGTCTCGGCGACGCCATCGACAAGATCCTGTCGGCCCACGCCTATCCCGAGCCGGTCGCCGCCCTGCTGGGCGAGGCCTGCGCGCTGGCCGCCCTGGTCGGCTCGGCGCTGAAGTTCGAAGGCCGGCTGATCGTCCAGGCCCAGGGCGACGGTCCGGTCCGCTATGTCGTCGCCGATTACGACACTGACGGTCAACTGCGCGGCTACTGCCGCTTCGACGAGGACGAGGTCGCCGCCGCATCCAGCGGTTTCTCGCGCCCCGGCGCCCGCACCCTGCTGGGCCAGGGGGTGTTCGTCATGACCCTGGATCGCGGACCCGATTTCGAACGCACCCAGGGCATCACCCCGATCGAGGGCGAGAGCCTGTCGCTGGCGGCCGAACACTATTTCGTCCAGTCCGAGCAGATCCCGACCAAGGTCCGCCTCGCCGTCGGCTCCGTCACCGACGAGACCGGCACGACCTGGCGCGCGGGCGGCGCCCTGATCCAGCTGATCGCCGCCGACGATGCGCGCGGCTCGACCGAGGAGGTCTGGGACCGCACGCGCGCCCTGTTCCAGACGCTTGCCGACGACGAACTGGTCGATCCGACCATCACGCCCGAGACCCTGCTATTCCGGCTGTTCCACGAGGACGGCGTGCGGCTGGAGGACGCTCGCGCCCTGAAGGCCCAGTGCCGCTGTTCGGCCGAGCGCATCGCCGGCGTCCTGGCCTCCTTCGGCCCGGAGGAACGCACCGACATGGTCGAGCCCGACGGCAAGATTCACGTCACCTGCGAATACTGCGGCACGGTCTACAAGCTGGCACCTGAGGCGGCGGAAGCCCAGGCTCAATAGGCCAGGGCGATCCCGTCCTTGCGCATTTCCGTCGCCGCGCCATAGGTCCAGCGGCCTTCGCCGTTGTCCTGACGCACCACGTTCTGATAGCCGCCGAAGCCGCCGTCGGTCGGGCCGAGGACCCAGCCACGCTGTTCCAGACCGGCGCGCGTCGCCTGCGGCACGCCGTTCTCGAGGTGCAGGACGCCGACGCCCTCCGCTGCCTGCCCCGTGGGTTCGGATGAGCCCTCATGCTGCCAGCGAGGGCTGTCGCCGGCTTCCTGCGGGTCCAGGCCGTAGTCGACCATGTTGATGATGATCTGGGCCTGCCCTTGCGGCTGCATGCCGCCGCCCATGACGCCGTAAGCCATCCACGGCTCCCCACCTTTGCAGGCGAAGCCCGGAATGATGGTCTGGAACGGCCGCTTGCCCGGCGCATAGACGTTCGGATGGCCGTCGGTCAGGGCGAACAGCTCGCCCCGGTCCTGGAACATGAAGCCCAGCGGCCTTCCGTCGCCGTCGTCGGGGGCCAGCCCCGAGCCCATGCCGCGGTAGTTGGACTGGATCCAGCTGACCATCATGCCGTCCTTGTCGGCGACGCTGAAATAGGTCGTGTCGCCCTGCACCGGGGCGTCGCCGGGGAAGACCCGGTCCATGACCCGGTCGGGCCGGATCAGTCTGGCCCGCTCGGCGGCATAGGCTTTTGAGTTCAACCATTCGACCGGAGCGGGGCTGAAGCGCGGGTCAGCGAAGAAGCGGGCCCGGTCCTCGAACGCCAGCCGCTTGGCCTCGGCCTGGTGGTGGATCGAGGCGGCCGACTGGAAGCCCATGGCCTTGAGGTCGAACTGCTCGCAGATGTTGAGGATCTGGTTGGTCGACAGGCCCTGCGAATTGGGCGGCAGGCTGAAGACGTCCACCCCGCGATAGTCGGTCCGGATCGGCTCGACCCATTCGGTCCGGTGCGCCGCCAGGTCCGCCCGCGTCATCCAGCCGCCGATGCGCCGGAAATAGCGCTCGATCTGTTCGGCGATCGGCCCTTCGTAAAAGGCGTCGCGCCCGCCCTCGGCGATCAGCCTCAGGGTGCGACCCAGGTGCGGATTGGCGAAGACCTCGCCGACGCGCGGCGTCCGCCCGCCCGGCGCATAGACGGCCTTGCGGTTGTCGTTCTCCTCGATGCCGCCGGCCCGGTCGAACCCGGCCATGTTGCGCTCCAGATACCAGGCGATGGTCTGGGGCATGGGCACGCCCTGCTCGCACAGCTCGGCGACCGGGATCAGCACGTCCTTCCACGGCAGCTTGCCGTAGCGCTGGTGCGCGCTCCACCAGGCGTCGACCGTGCCCGGGACGTTGACCGTCACCGCTCCATAGCGAGGGAGGTAACCGTCCACCGCCCGGCTTCGCGCCGTCTCCAGCGACAGGCCGAGCGGGCTGTTGCCCGAGCCGTTGAAGCCGACCACTTTCCGCTGCGCCGGATCCCACAGCATGCAGAAGGCGTCGCCGCCGATGCCGTTGGCGGTCGGCTCCAGGAAGCCCAGGGCGGCGTTGATGGCGATGGCCGCGTCGATCGCCGAACCGCCGCGCCTCAGGGTGTCGATCCCGATCAGGGTCGCCGTCGGATGCGCCGTCGCCGCCGCGCCGTTCATGCCCCAGACAGTCGAGCGGCCCGCGAACGGAGCCCCTGTGATCCGGTCGCCCATCGTGACGCCGGCGAACGGGTTCTCGGGCCTGGCCTGAATGACCGTCCGCGCGCCGGCGGGCGTCCCGGCTGTCGCCATCAACGCCCCGGCGGGCAGGGTCGACAGGAAGGTACGACGGCGCATGGGCGAGACTCCCGTTGGACTAAGGCCGGGACCGTAGCGGTTTCGGGGGCGGAGGAAAGACTTGGGACCGGCTCGGGCGTCGTTCGATACGACGCGCCGTGGCTTGGTGCTCCGCGCATCACGTGACACGCTGACCCCAAAAGGCGCGAAACCGCGTCGGGGGAACACGCTCATGGGTTCAGCCATCACCGTCATCGGTCTGCCGGTCGCACTGGGGATCATCATGTTCGGCCTGGGGCTCAGCCTCACGACCGGTGATTTCGTGCGGATCGGGCGACGGCCCAAGGCGATGTCCATCGCCCTGGCCTGCCAGTTGATTTTCCTCCCGCTGGTCTGTTTCGGTCTGGTGCTGCTGTTCCGGCTACCGCCGGTGCTGGCGGTGGGCATGATGCTGCTGGCGGCGTCGCCGGGCGGGACGACGGCGAACCTCTACAGCCACCTGTTCCGGGGTGATGTGGCGCTGAACATCAGCCTGACCGCCATCAACTCGGTAGTGGCGGTGATCACCCTGCCGATCGTGGTCAATCTGTCGCTCGGCTATTTCCAGCCCGGCGGCGGCCAGGTGGGACTTCAGCTGGCCAAGACGATCGAGGTGTTCATGATCGTGCTGGCGCCGGTGGCTCTGGGCATGCTGGTGCGCGCGCTGAGGCCCGGCTTCGCGGCGGCCATGGAAAGGCCGGTGCGGATCGCCTCGGTGATCATCCTGACCCTGGTCATCATCGGCTCCGTGTCGGCTCAACTGGACGTGCTGACCGCCAATCTCGCTGCCCTGGCCGGCGTCGTCGTGACCTTCTGCCTGATCAGTCTGGGGATCGGCTTCCTGGTCCCGCGTCTGTTCAAGATCGACCGGCCCCAGTCGATCGCCAGCGCTTTCGAGGTCGGGCTGCACAACGCCACCCTGGCCATCGTCATCGCCCAGTCGGTGCTGGGAAACGTCGACATGTCGCTGCCGGCGGCCGTCTACGGCGTTCTGATGTTCCCGCTGGCGGCGGCGTTCGGCGTGCTGATCACGCGGGGATCAGCGAAGGCTCAGCCTTCCAGATCCAGCGAATAGCCCGCCGACCGCACCGTGCGGATCGGATTGGCGCTGTCCTCGACGTTCAGGGCCTTGCGCAGGCGGCCGACGTGGACGTCCACGGTGCGGGCCTCGACATAGACGTCCGAGCCCCAGACGGCGTCCAGCAACTGTTCGCGGCTGAACACCCGACCCGGATGACGCATGAAATGGTCCAGCAGGCGGAACTCGGTCGGGCCCAGATGGACCTCCTTGCCCGAGCGGCGCACGCGGTGGGCGACCCGGTCGATGATGATGTCGCCGTGCCCGACGCGATCGTCGGCCAGACCCGGCCGGATGCGACGCAGCACCGCGCGGATGCGGGCGATCAGTTCGGTCATCGAGAAGGGCTTGGTCAGATAGTCGTCGGCGCCCGTGTCCAGGCCGCGCACCCGGTCCGATTCCTCGCCGCGCGCGGTCAGCATGATGACCGGCAGGTTGCGCGTCTCGGGTCGACCGCGCAGGCGGCGGCAGACCTCGATGCCCGACACCTTGGGCAGCATCCAGTCGAGCAGGACCAGGTCCGGCTGACGCTCGTCGATCTGGACCAGACCTTCTTCCCCGTCGGCGGCAACGACGACGTCGTAGCCCTCCTTTTCGAGGTTGTACTGAAGCAGGGTCGCCAGGGCGTCCTCGTCTTCCATCACCAGGATATAGGGCTGCACTCAGGTCTCTCCGTCAGGTCGTCGGCGGCGTGGGCAAATGCCCCGAATCCGCATCCCAGTCGCCCGGCGAAGGCGTCCAGCGGGGGCGTTCGCCAGTCATCTCGTCGCCGGTGATCTCGTAGTGGATGACCTCCGCGATGTTGGTCGCATGGTCCCCGATCCGCTCGAGGTTCTTGGCCATGAACAGCAGATGGGTGCAGGCGCTGATCGTGCGCGGATCGCCCATCATGTAGGTCAGCAGTTCTCGGAACAGGGCGTTGTAATGCTCGTCGACCTCGTCGTCGGACGCCCAGACAGCCATGGCCCGGTCGATCTCCGAGGCCGTATAGGCGTCCAGAACGTCGCGCAGCCGCATCGACACCAGCTTGCCCATCCGCTCGATCGAGCGGGTCAGGGGTTGCATCGGTTCAGTCTCGGCCAGGCTCAAGGCGCGCTTGGCGATATTCTTGGCCAGGTCGCCGGTGCGCTCCAGATCGACCGACAGCTTCATCGCCGACAGGGTCTTGCGCAGATCAGACGCCACCGGCTGACGCAGGGCGATCAGGCGGATGGCCTTCTTCTCGATGTCGCGGTGCATCGCATCGACCTTGGCGTCGCGCTCGACGACCGCCCGCGCCAGGGCGATGTCGCGGCGCGCGACCGACTCGACCGCGTCCGCCACCTGGGCCTCGGCGAGGCCGCCCATGCGGGCGACCTCGGCCGTCAGCTGGTTCAGTTCGTCGCCGTAGGCCTTTACCGTGTGCTGGTTCAACCGAAGCGTCCCGTGATGTAGTCGAGCGTGCGCCGTTCGCGGGGATTCGTGAAGATTTCCTCGGTGTTGCCGTGCTCGACGAGACGGCCGAGATGGAAGAAGGCCGTGCGTTGCGACACGCGCGCCGCCTGGGCCATCGAGTGGGTGACGATGACGATGCAGTAGCGCTCGCGCAGTTCGTCGATCAGCTCCTCGATCCGGGCCGTTGCGATCGGGTCCAGCGCCGAGCAGGGCTCGTCCATCAGGATGACTTCGGGGTTCACCGCGATGGCGCGCGCGATGACGAGACGCTGCTGCTGGCCGCCCGACAGGCCGGTCCCGGCCGAGTGCAGACGGTCGGCGACCTCGTCCCACAAGCCCGCCTTCTTCAGCGAGCTTTCAACGATGCTGTCCAGCTCCGACTTCGACGTCGTGAGACCGTGGATCCTGGGTCCGTAAGCGACGTTCTCGTAGATGGTCTTGGGGAAGGGGTTCGGCTTCTGGAACACCATCCCGACCTGGGCGCGCAGCAACACGGGGTCGACCGAGCGGGCGTTGATGTCCTGGCCGTCCATAAGGATCTTGCCGGTCACCCGGCAGCCCTGGATGGTGTCGTTCATCCGGTTCATCGTGCGCAGGAAGGTCGACTTGCCGCAGCCGGACGGGCCGATGAGGGCGGTGACCGTCTTGTCCGGCACGTCCAGCGAGACGTCGTACAGAGCCTGCTTGTCGCTGTAGAAGACCGAGACGTCCCGCGCGGCGATCTTGGTCGGGCCCGCAGGGGCCGACGGCGACTTCACCTCGGGCACGCGCCCGGCCATGACACCGGCGGCTTCAGGTTCGGGCGTCAGGACGGATTCGTCACGGCGCTCGGTCGGGTCGGCGGAGCCGCCGCCCTCTCGCCCGTCAGGGCTGCGGAAGAAGGGAAGTTTCATTGTCTTACCACCGACGCTCGAACCGCCGACGCAGCAGGATCGCGGCGGCGTTCATGACGATCATGAAGGCGAGGAGAACGAGGATGGCCGCGGCCGTCCGCTCGTGGAACGCGCGTTCCGAGGCGTTCTCCCAGATATAGACCAGCGACGGCAGGGCGCCGGCCGGCTCGTCGATCGCGCCCGGGATTCCCGGCACGAAGCTGACCATACCGATCAGCAGCAGAGGCGCCGTCTCGCCCAGGGCGTGGGCCATGGAGATGATGGTGCCGGTCATTACGCCCGGCATGGCCAGGGGCAGAACGTGGTGGAACACCGTCTGGGTGCGGCTGGCGCCCATGGCCAGCGCCGCCTCGCGGATCGACGGAGGCACGGCCTTCAGCGCCGAGCGGGTGGCGATGATAATGGTCGGCAGGGCCATAAGGGCCAGCACCAGCCCGCCCACCAGCGGCGACGATCGCGGCAGGTGCATCCAGTTGATGAACAGAGCAACGCCCAGGAGGCCGTAGACGATCGACGGCACGGCCGCGAGATTGTTGATGTTGACCTCGATCAGGTCGGTGATCCGCCCCTTTCTGGAAAACTCCTCCAGATAGACGGCCGCGCCGACGCCCAGCGGAATGGCGATCAGGGCGGTGACCAGCAGCATCAGGGCCGAACCGACCACGGCGCCGAACACGCCCGCCAACTCCGGCTCGGTCGAGTCGCCGTTGGTGAACAGTTGGGCGTTGAAGGTCGTCGAGACGTGCCCGTCGCGCTTCAGCCCGTCCAGCCAGGCCATCTGCTCGTCGCTGACGCGGCGTTGCTCGGCGGCCGTCTCGCGGGTGATCTCGCCCTTGTAATAGAGGTCCGCCTCATCCGAGACGGGGGCGGTGATCTCCACCGTCCGGCCGATCAGCGACGGGTCGTTGCGGATCAGGTCGGCGGCGCGGAACTTGAGTTCCGATGACAGCAGCGAGCGATAGGCTGATGCTTTCGTGCCTTGGGCATCGTCCGTCTCGCCGAGCCGCGCCAGCTGTTGCTGCGCCACCATCTGCTGGAAGTTGGTGCCCTGCGGATAGGCGCGATCGATCCGGGCCGGGTCCATGTAGACCGACACGGTGAGTTGGTTGGCGTAGAAGGCCGTGTGGCCCTGCTCTATAATCCGGCCGAGCAGCAGCAGCAGGAAGCCGATGGCCACGGAGACGGCCAGGATGCCGTAGAGCTTGAAGCGTCCCTCCCGGGCATAGCGCTTCTTGAGCCCGCGCTGCAGCCGTGCCGCGCGCGCGGGGTCCTCGGCCGCCAGACGGGCCCACATCTTGTCCGCGCCGGTGTCAGTCATACTGTTCCCGATAGGTCTGGACGATCCGCTGCGCGACGATGTTGAGCAGCAGGGTCACGAGGAACAGGGTCAGTCCGAGGCCGAACGCGGCGAGCGTCTTCGGGCTGTCGAACTCCTGGTCGCCGGTCAACAGGGTGACGATCTGGACCGTGACCGTGGTCACGGTGTCGAGCGGGTTCAGCGTCAGGTTCGCCGCAAGACCAGCCGCCATGGTCACGATCATGGTCTCGCCGATGGCTCGCGACATGGCCAGCAACAGGGCGCCGGCGATGCCCGGCAGGGCGGCCGGCAGAAGCACCCGCTTCACCGTCTCGGACTTGGTCGCGCCCATCGCATAGGAACCGTCGCGCAGGGACTGGGGCACGGCATTGATAATGTCGTCGGACAGGGACGAGACGAACGGGATCAGCATGATCCCCATGACCGCCCCGGCCACCAGGGCCATCTGGTTCTGGACCAGCATCAGGTACTGCCCCATGCCGTCCAGAGGTCCGCCGACCAGCATCGCTCCGAGGCCGTTGAAGAACTCACGGAACGCCGGGCCCACCGTCAGGGCGGCGAAGAAGCCGTAGACCACCGTCGGCACGCCCGCGAGGATCTCCAGCACCGGTTTGACGATCCCGCGCGACAGGGCGCTGGCGTATTCCGACAGATAGATGGCCGAGAACAGACCGACCGGCGCGGCCACGATCATGGCGATGATCATGATCAGGAAGGTTCCGGCGAACAGGGGCACAGCCCCGAAAGCGCCCGACGATCCGACCTGGTCGGCGCGGATGGCGATCTGCGGGCTCCACTGGGTCCCGAACAGGAAGTCCGTCACAGGCACGGCCTGGAAGAAGCGCAGGCTGTCCCACAACAGGGAGAAGACGATGCCGACGGTGGTCAGGATGGCCACGGCGGAACAGGCGAACAGCAGGCCGCCGATCCAGCCCTCGACCCGGTTCCGCGCCCGCAGGGTCGGCCGGATCTGGCTCCAGGCGAACAGGCCGCCCATCACCGCTGCCAGGATTGCGGCGAGGACGCCGCCCCAGGTCAGGGTCTGGTGCAGGCGGGCCGAGCGGGCCGCTTCGGCCGTCAGGGCCTCGCCCAGTTCGCCCGACCAGACCTGGAAGGCGCGCTGCCCCTCCCCCGTCAGCCGTGCGTCATTGAAGAAGGCCTCGCGGCGGAAGGGCTCCAGCGCCTGCACGGAGGCCGGCGCATCTGCCGCCAGAAGATTGTGGGCCACGGGACCGGAAAAGACCCCCGCCAGAATGGTAACGACCAGCGCGGGCACTGCGACCCAGATCATGGCGTAATAGCCGTGCTGCTCAGGGCGCGAGTGCGCCTTTTGCCCGCCTTGCAGGGCCGCGGCGCGACGCTGCGCCACGCCGCGCCCGGCCAGATAGGCGAGCACGGCAAACACCGCCACGAGAGGAATCACAAGCCAGGTCATCAGGTCCCGCGAGCGCGCACGCCAGAATCAGAGCGTGCGCGGAAATCCGGCCCGTCCAGGCGCGGAACCTGCCCTCGGATGGTCAGCGGATTAAGACGGCTGGATGACAGTTCTGCAACGCCGTAAACGATCGGCGTTCTTCGACGGTCAGACCGGCTCCGATATGCTCCTCGCCGCGGTCGCCATCGGAAAATAGACACTGAACAAAGATCCTTCGCCCGGTGCGCTTTCCACCGTCATCCCGCCACGGTGTCGGTTGACGATGTGCTTGACGATCGCCAACCCCAGGCCCGTTCCCGGCCGCTCCCCGCTCTTCTGGCCCTCGACGCGATAGAACCGCTCGGTCAGCCGCGGCAGATGCTCACGCGCCATTCCCGGCCCGTAGTCGCGCACCGTCACCACCACATAGCGCGCGCCGGCCTCGCGGTCAGGCGTCAGCAGTGACAGGCGGGTCGCCCCGGGTACGCGCGATGCGGCGGCGGCCTCGATGTCCAGCCCGTGCCGCACCGTCAGGTCCACCGTGCCGCCGACCAGGGAGTATTTGATCGCGTTGTCCGTCAGGTTCTGGATGACCTGAACGATCTCGTCGCGGTCGCCGGTGATCCGCGCGTCGCCCGGCTCCACATCCAGAAGGACGGTGACGCCCTTCTCCTGCGACAGCACGCTGATGGCGTCGACCACGTCCGAGGCCGCGCGGGGCAGATCGACTTTCCCCGATGGCGGGATGTGCTCGTTCAGTTCGATCCTGCTCAACGACAGCAGGTCGGCGACCAACCGTCCCATCCGGTCGGCCTGGGCCGCCATGATGTCGAGGAACTTGTCCCGCGCCTTCGGGTCGTCCCTGGCGTGTCCCTTCAGCGTTTCGATAAAGCCGCTCAGCGAAGCCAGTGGCGTGCGGAGTTCGTGGCTGGCGTTGGCCAGGAAGTCGACACGCATCAACTCCATGCGCCGCACGTCCGTCTCGTCTCGCAGGCCCAGCAGAGCCATGGTCATGCCGTCAGGGGAAGGCAGCGGGCGCACCCAGGCCTTCCAGTGCCGCGTCCGGGCGCCGGCGGCATTGTAGTCCGTCGTCCGGCTGATGCCGCCGAACAGGGCTTCGTCCACCGCCTCAAGCACGTTCGGGTCGCGCATGGCCGACACCAGCAGGGCGCCTTCTCGCTGGATGCGAAGCAGCTCACGCGCAGCGCGATTGGCGAGCACGATGCGCCGGCCGGCAATGTCGTCCGCCTCACCGCCGCTGACGATCATGACGGGGTCATCCAGAGCCTCGAACACGCTGTCCAGCAGGCCCGCATCTTCGGGCGCCGACAGGCTCGCGCCGAGAGCGACCGCAGAGGTCTCGTTTGCGACCTTTCGCGCCCCCTTGAGGCCCATCAGCGTCGTGAAACCGATGACCCCGGCGCCGGCGAGCAACCAGGGGGCCGCGTCCGGCCGCGCGGACGCCAGGGCCAGCATGATGATGATGGCGACGCCGCCGATAGCGCCGTTGGTCCACAGCCGGGAGGTGGCGAGCGGGGCGACGGGGGACGGAGACTCGTCGAACGGCATGGTGTCGTCGCGCCTCCCGCCCGACGCGCGGCCCTCCGGCGTCTTCCCTTTTTTCCTAGAACGGGACAGCCCGGTAAGGCGAGCGGATTCGAGCCCGGCATCCCGCCTGATCATACACCTGTTTTTTTACCTCTGCCGTTCAGAGTGATCGCGAACGTCGGGGAATAGGCGCCTTTGGACTGGATAGTGAACTGCCTGGTGGTCAAGCATGACTGGCGGCTTACGCTGCTGGCGGCGACCGTCTGTGCGGTCGGTCTGGCCACCTGCATCGCCCTGATAGGCAGGGCCCGCCACAGCGCCTCGCGCATGAGGATGGCCTACGGGGCCGTCGCCGGCCTCGTCGGCGGCCTGGCGGTCTGGGCGACCCATTTCCTGGCCATGCTCGGCTACCGATCCGACGCCGTGATCCGCTACGCTGCGGGCGAGACCCTGCTGTCGCTAGGCATCGTCATCGCCGGTATGATTCTCGGCGTCGCCGTCGCCCTGAACGACGGCTCTCGCCTGACGCGCGCCCTGGTCGCGATGCTCGCGGCCTCGAGCGTAGCATCGATGCATTTCATCGGCATGGCTGCCATGCGTATTCAAGGCGCCGCGCTCTCCTGGGACCTGGGCGCCGCGGCCGCGGCCGTCGGCCTCAGCATTCTGCTCTCGCTCTGCACAGCCTTGTGGGTCAAGCGAGACGGCTGGTGGCGCGTCCCCGCGAATACGGCCTTCGCGGTACTGAGCGTCGTCACCCTGCATTTCGGCGCCATGACGGCGATGACCATCGCGCCCGATCCGTCTTCGGTCCTGTCCCCCAGCCTGATCTCGCAATCGGGCCTGCTGCTATGGGTCGTCGGCGGGGCCACCGTGGTGGTCATTATCGCCTCGATCGTGACGAGCCTGGGTCTGTGGGGCCGCTCCACCGTGCTGAACCATCTACGAGAAGCCATAGACACCATGCCGGACGGTCTGGGCTTCTACGACGCCGACGACCGCCTGCTGATCTGGAACGCACGCTATGCAGAGGTGAATCCCGAGGTCGCCAATGCCCTTGCCGTCGGCGTTCGCTTCCGCGACCTGCTCCAGCGGGGTCTCAAGCAAGGCCTGTACGAAGATGCTTTCGGTCGCGAAGAGGAATGGATCGAGGATCGCCTCGCGTCCCGCCGTCACCTGTCGAACACCTTGGAGCAAAAAATCGCGGGCGACCGCTGGCTGCGCGTCCAGGACCGCCGCACCTCAAACGGGGGCATCGTCACCGTCGTCAATGATATCACCGACCTGAAGCGCGACGCCAAGTCGCTGGCCGAGGCGCGGGATGCGGCGGAGGCGGCGAACCGGGCGAAGTCCGAGTTCCTGGCGAACATGAGCCACGAGATCCGGACGCCCCTGAACGGGGTCATCGGCCTGACCCAGGCGCTGGCTCGCACGAGCCTGGCCCCCGAACAGCGCGAGATGCTGGATCTGATCCAGTCGTCGGGAACCACGCTCCAGACGCTGTTGAGCGACATACTGGACCTCGCCCGCGTTGAATCCGGCCGTCTGGAGATCGCCGACGAGATCTTCGACCTGACCCGCGCCGTCAACGACGCCGCGCATCTCTACAGAGAACCGGCCTCCGACAAGGGCCTGCAGTTTTTCGTCGAGATCGAGCCGGAGGCCGCCGTCTGGGTGCGCGGCGACGTCGTGCGCGTGAAGCAGGTCCTGACCAATCTCGTCTCCAATGCGGTAAAGTTCACCGCCACCGGCTTCGTCAGTCTGACCGCTTGCGTGGGCAAGGACCGGGCCGGCGCGCGGATCATGCGCTTTACAGTCGAGGACACGGGCGTCGGCTTCGACGCCGCCGCCAAGGCCCGACTGTTCACCCGTTTCGAACAGGCCGACGGCACCATCACCCGCCGCTTCGGCGGGACCGGCCTGGGCCTCGCCATCTGCCGTCAGCTGGCGGACCTGATGGGCGGCGAACTGGATTGCGAGAGCGAGCCCGGCGGCGGCTCGGCCTTCATCCTGACGCTGCCCCTGATCATGGCCGAGGCGCCGGCGGAGCCGACCGTGGCGGCTGCGGCTGCGACCGAGGATCATTCGAACCGGCGCCTGCGCGTGCTCGTCGCGGACGACCATCCGACCAATCGCAAGGTCGTCGAGCTGATCCTGTCCCAGGCGGCGATCGATCTGGTTCAGGCCGAGAACGGCGCCGAGGCGCTGCAAGCCTGCCGCGCCCAGAGTTTCGACATGATCCTGATGGACATGCAGATGCCGGTGATGGACGGCCTGACGGCCGTGCACGAGATTCGCCTGCACGAAGCGGCCATGGGCCTGGACCGCGCGCCGATCGTCATGCTGACGGCCAATGCCCTGCCCGATCACGTCGCGGCGGCCAGAGCAGCCGGCGCCGACCGGCACCTGGCCAAGCCGTTCGACGCCGCCGAGTTGCTCGCGCTGGTGGCGGAACTCGGTCGTGAGAGTCAGCAAAAATCCGCTGCGGCCTGAACGGCAAAAATTCGGCGACGTGAACCGCCTAGAGCGCCAATTCGGGCGGTCCCGAACGGCAAAAGCCGCCGACACTGCGAAGTGCCGGGCTTTCGCCCCTAAATATTCCGTGCACCCCGGCGAAGGCCGGGATGCACGGTGGAAAGAGGTTACTCGTAGCCGTGGGCTGCTTCGTTGATCACCTGTGACGGCATCTGGCTGAAGTCGACCGTTGTGGGGGCCGAGGCGACCGCCAGCTTGGTCTGGTAGGTCTTGATCACATGCTCCAGACGACGGCGGACTTCACGTTCGGCCTCGGTGCCCGAATCCAGCGCCAGGGGCGCCAGGCAGAAGTCGATAATGGCCTGGGGGCGGCTCAGCGGTTCCATAGGCGTCTCTCCTGTTTGATTATTCGGCCGCGACGAACTGCGCGGTCTCGGTGGATTCCTTCATGGCGGTCGTGGACGACTGCCCGTTGGAAATGACGGTGGCGACGGTGTCGAAGTAGCCGGTGCCCACCTCGCGCTGGTGACGGGTCGCGGTGTAGCCCGCCGCTTCGTTGGCGAACTCGCGTTGCTGCAGCTCGGAATAGGCCGCCATGCCGCGGTCGCGGTAACCGTCCGCCAGTTCGAACATCGAGTTGTTCAGGCTGTGGAAGCCGGCCAGGGTCACGAACTGGAACTTGTAGCCCATGGCCCCCAGCTCGCGCTGGAATTTGGCGATGGTGGCGTCGTCCAGCTTGGCCTTCCAGTTGAAGGAGGGCGAGCAGTTGTAGGCCATCAGCTTGCCGGGGTGCTCCTTCTGGACGGCTTCCGCGAACTTCCTGGCGTCCTCCAGCGACGGGTGGCTGGTCTCCCACCACAGCAGATCGGCGATGTTGGCGTAGCTCAGGCCGCGCGCGATGCAATGGTCCAGCCCCGTGCCCTCCTTAAGGCGGAAGAAGCCCTCGGGCGTGCGGTTGTCGCGGTCGATGAAGGGCTGGTCACGCTCGTCGATGTTCGAGGTGATCAACTGGGCGCTCTCGGCGTCGGTGCGGGCCACGGTGATCGTCGGCGTGCCCATGACGTCGGCCGCCAGACGCGCCGCGACCAGGTTGCGGATATGGGCCTGGGTCGGGATCAGGACCTTGCCGCCCAGGTGGCCGCACTTCTTCTCCGAAGCCAGCTGGTCCTCGAAATGGACGCCGGCGGCGCCCGCCTCGATGAAGGCCTTCATGATCTCGAAGCTGTTCAGCGGGCCGCCGAAACCGGCCTCGGCGTCGGCGACGATCGGGGCGAACCAGTCGCGCTTGGCCCCGCCCTCGGCATGCTCGATCTGGTCGGCGCGCTGCAGGGTGCGGTTGATGCGGCGGCACAGTTCCGGCGCGGCATTCGCCGGGTACAGAGACTGGTCCGGGTACATGGCGCCGGCGGTGTTGGCGTCGGCGGCGACCTGCCAGCCCGACAGATAGATGGCCTTCAGGCCGGCGCGGACCATCTGCATGGCCTGGTTGCCGGTGACGGCGCCGAGGGCATTGATGAAGGGCTCGGTGTGCAGCAGCTCCCACAGGCGGTTGGCGCCGCGCTCAGCCAGGGTGTGGGTGATCGGCACCGAGCCGCGCAGCTTCAGGACGTCTTCCGGCGTGTAGGGGCGCTCGATACCGTCGAAGCGGCCTTTGGGCGAAGGGACGAGATCGGCGAAGGTGGTCATGGCGCTCTGCTCAGGATCTGACCGAGGCGAACGTCGCACCGGTTCGGTCAGGACAGAGAACACGCCGCTGTCATTTCTGATACAGGCGCAGGCTGACGGTTCGTGTCATGTTGTCATATCGTGACCTTGCTATTTATGACATATCATGACAATTGTCTCCATCACCGTGCACCCCGGCGAAGGCCGGGGTCCCTAAGCGATACGGGTGGCAGGGACAGATCCCCGAGGTGTGCCGCCTTCGACGACGGAGTTCGTGATCTGGACCCCGGCCTTCGCCGGGGTGCACGGAGGGAGATATCGATGGACGCCTCAGCCGATCGCAAGCTGTTCCTCGGCGCCCGCCTGAAGCGGCTGCGACGCGATCGGGGCCTGACCCAGACGGCCATGGCCGGCGACCTCGGCGTCTCGCCCAGCTATCTGAACCACATCGAGCGCAACCAGCGCCCGGTCTCGGCCCAACTCCTGCTGCGCCTGGCGCAAACCTATGACGTCGATCTCCGCCAGCTGAGCCAGCCGGGAGCTGCAGGCGAAGCCGAACTGTCGGAGGTCCTCGCCGACCCCCTGTTCCAGGGCCTCGAGGTCCCGCGTCACGAACTGTTGCAACTGACGGATGAGGCGCCGGCCGCCGCCGAGGCCCTGCTGCGCCTCTACCGCGCCTTCGCCGAACAGCGCGACCGGTCCCGCGCCGCCCTGATTAACGGCGGCGAGTCTGCAACCGGCCCCTCCCCCGCCGACTGGGTGCGCGACCATATCCAGTCGCGCGCCAACCATTTTCCCGAACTCGATGCCCTGGGCGAGGCCCTGCACGCGGCGCTGGACCCCAACCAGACCGGCGACGGATTCGAGGCCCTCGCCCGCTCCCGCCTTCAGAGCCGCCACAATCTGTCCGTCCGGGTCATGCCCGCCGAGGTCATGGTCGAATGGACCCGCCGCTTCGACCCGCACCGCCGGCGCCTGCTGTTGTCCGAGACGCTCGACCCGTCGTCCCGCGCCTTCGCCACCGCCTATCAACTGGCCCTGTCCGAGCACGAGGCCGAACTGTCGGCCCTGGCCGACGCCGCCCGGCCGCCGGACGAGACCACGCGCGCGCTGCTCAAGGTTTCGCTGACCAACACCCTCGCCGCCGCCATCCTGATGCCCTACGCCGCCTTCCAGCGGCTGGCCGAGGCGACCAGCTACGACATCGCCCGGCTCCAGACCCGGTTCGGCACGTCGTTCGAACAGGTCGCCCACCGGCTGACGACCCTGTCGCGCCCCACTGCGCGCGGCGTGCCCTTCTTCCTGATGCGGGTGGATCAGGCGGGGAATGTCTCCAAACGCTATGCCTCGGGCGCCTTCCCCTTCGCCCGCTTCGGCGGCGCCTGCCCGCGCTGGCGGCTGCATTCGGCCTTCCGCACGCCCGGCCGCCTCGTCACCCAGATCATCGAGACGCCCGACGGAAGCCGCTGGTTCACCCTGGCCCGCACCGTCGATCGCCAGGGACACGACGGCTACGGCGAGCCCCACGACCTGGCCATCGGCCTGGGCTGCGAGCTGAAGGATGCACATCGGCTCATCTATGCGCGCGGCCTCGACCTGACCGCGCCGGAGGTCACCCCGATCGGCCCCGCCTGCCGCCTGTGCCACCGCCACCCCTGCGCCGAGCGCGCCGCCCCGCCGGTGGACCGGCCGCTACGCGTCGACGACTGGTCGAAGTCGGTCAGCCCCTATCCGTTCGCGGCGGCCTAGACTGATCGGCCGAGGAGCACTCGCTTCGCCAGTCCGCTGAGACCGTGAATCAGGCTCCAGATCATTGCGAGAGGATGATTCACGATTCATCTCGGGCCCGCGAAGCGGGCCCACCAGAAACGATCATGCTCTAAGACGCGCTGCCCAACGCCCGCTGCGCCGCCGCCAGTTCCCCGGCCATCACAGCCTTCAGCCGCTGCGGCGCCAGGATCTTCACCTGTTCGCCCCAGGTGAACAGATGCCAGGCCAGCTCCCGCATGCCCGAGGCCCGGAACCGCACGATGACCGATCCGTCCGCCTGATCCTCCAGCGTCTGGGTCGGGTGCCAGCGCCAGCCTCGCGCCTCGGCCGCCCCTTCGGGCGAGACGCGCAGGACCACGTCCTCGATCTCATCCTGATAGATGCCGAACGACTGGCTGGCGAAGACCGACAGGTCGAATTCCGGCGGCGGCGGGGCGAACCCGGCCAAGGCCTCCACGGCGCTCATCCGGTCAAGTCGGAAGGTCTGCACCCGCCCGCTCTCCCGGTCCGCCGCGACCAGATAGTTGGCGCGCCCGAACATGACGCCACAGGGCGCCACGCTGCGCCGCCGCGCCTCCGCACCCGGCCGTGAGTAGGTGAAGCCCAGCGGCGATTGCGCCAGCACCGCGCCCCGGATGGCCGCCAGCATGGCCTCGTCCGCGTTCGGCCTGGGCCCCGCCTGAACGGCGATCGTTTCGGCCCGCACCAAGGCTTCCAGGTCGGGCGCCAGCCGGTTCAGGGTCGTCGACCGCATCGCCGACTTGAGCTTGCGTTCCAGCCCCTCGAGCGCCGCCGCCCGCCCGGCCTCGCCTGCGGTCCTCAGTCCCTGCGCCGCCTTGGACAGTTCCAGCAGTTCGGTCGCCGTCGGGGCCTGTTCGAAGGCCGACAATCCGCCGCGAATGCGCCAGCGCTTGGTCGGCGGGTCCGATACCTCCTCCACCGACGGAAACAGCAGGATCACCGCGTCCCGCATCCGCTCGGCCGTGCGTCGGCCGACGCGCGATTCGTGCGCCATTTCGTCCAGCGTCAGTCCTTCGGCCGAAGCCGCCATGCGCCGCGCCAGTTCGATGACCAGGACCGCCTTGTCGTGCCGCACCCGCCGCCTCCGAAATGATACGTCCGAAACTGACGTAACTCTGTCCTATCTCAGACTCATCGGCAAGCACACAGAGACCGGAGACACCCATGGCCCGCGCATTCGCTCCCCAGACGCAAATCAACGCCTCCCGCTACCTGATCGTCCCGTGCGAGGCCGACGGCTGCGGCGACCTCGCCGTGATCTGGGATCGGCTGGAGGAACAGGTGGTCGATGTCATCGACGCCCGGGCCAGCGCCCGCTACTCGGACGAAGACGCCCTGTGGGACGAGGCCCGCGCCGCCGACACCTGCTACGACGACTTCCGCATGGCGGCCTGAACGCTTTCCCAGAATCCTGGCCGGCCTATAGTCGGGGGATGCATACCCTTGATCCCGTCGTCTTCGATCCCGCGAGCATCCCCAACGAGACCCGCGACCTGAACGCCTCGATCATCGCCCTGATGACGCCGATGCCGGAATGGTGGGACATCGGTGCCGAAACCTTCCGTGCCGCCCGAAAGGACGGCAAGGGCGTCTTCCCTGCTCCCACCTGTTCGCCCCGCGCCCGTGACGAGATCATCGCCGGTCCCGGCGGTCCGCTGCGCCTCCGCATCCTGCCGCCACAAGGGCCGTCGAGAGGCGTCTATCTCCACATCCACGGCGGCGGTTGGGTCCTCGGTTCGGCGGACGAGCAGGACAAGCTGCTGGAGATCACCGCCGACATGACCGGCCTGACGGCGGTCAGCGTCGACTACCGCCTGGCCCCCGAACACCCCTTCCCAGCCGGCCCGGACGACTGCGAGACCGCCGCCCTGTGGGTCATCGAGCATCTGTCCGGGTTCGGCGGCGAACGCTTCGCCATCGGCGGCGAGTCGGCCGGCGCCCACCTGTCTGTCCTGACCCTGCTCCGTCTGCGCGACAAGCACGGCTGGAACGGCGCCCACGCCGCCAACCTGACCTTCGGCGTCTTCGACGTCGCCCAGACGCCCAGCGCTCGCACGGCCGGCGACGAACGGCTGGTCCTGCGCGGCCTCGATATGCGCCAGTTCGGTGACGCCTTCCTGCCCGGCGTCACGCCCGAGACCCGGCGCGATCCCGCGATCTCGCCGCTCTACGCCGACCTGACCGGTCTGCCGCCCGCGATCTTCACGATCGGCACCCGCGACCCGCTGCTGGACGACAGCCTGTTCATGCACGCCCGCTGGATGGCGGCGGGGAACGCGGCGACGCTGAAAGTCTATCCCGGCGCCGCCCACGGCTTCGTCGCCTTCCCGTGCGACCAGACCCGACAATGGGTCGGCGACACCCTCGGCTTCCTGAAGGCGGCCGTGGCCTAGTTGGGGTACCGGGCCCGGGTCGTCTCGATCGTCAGTCGGATGAGGTCCCGGAGCACCGCCTCGTCCAGGTCGGAGAGCCGGTTCACATAGACGCAGGCCTTGCCGGCCTTGTGCTTGCCGAGCCGGGCCAGTCGCTCGCTGTATCCCGGCTCGTCGCCGGCGAAATACAGCACCAGGTTCGCCTTTCTCGGCGAGAACCCCACCACCGGCGCATCGCCCTCATGCCCGCTGGCGTATCGGTAGTGATACCGGCCGAAGCCGATGATCGACGGCCCCCACATTGTCGCCGGCTCGCCCGAGATCTCCGCCATCAGCGCGGCCACGACCTTCGCGTCTTCACGCCGCTTCGGATTTTCGACCCCGGCGATGAAATCCTCGACCGATGCAGTCGTAATTTTGGTCTTGAGCTCCGCCATCACACCTCTCCCTGCTCCGGTTCCCAGCCCTCAGGAGCCATCTCGAAGCCGATGAAGTCAAACCCCGGCGCGACGGTGCAGCCGACCAGCGTCCAGGCGCCGAGGCTCCTCGCCGCCTGCCAGGCGCCCGTCGGCACGACGCCCTGCGGCCGCTCACCCGCCATCAGGTCCGGGCCCAGCACCATGCGCCGCCCGACCGGATCAGCGATCCTGAGCTCGAGCGGCGCGCCAGCGTGGAAATGCCAGATTTCTGCCGCGTCCACGCGGTGCCAGTGCGACGCCTCGCCCTCGGCCAGCAGGAAATAGATCGCCGTCCCGGCCGACCGCCCGCCGACCTCACGCGGATCGCGGAAGGTCTCGCGATAGTGGCCCCCCTCGGGATGGGGCTTGAGGTCCAACAGGGCGATGATTTCGGCGGCGGTGGGCATGCCCTCACCTGTAGCGCGTCCGAAAGATATGAGGGAATCCGCGCTCAAGCAGCGAGCGACTGCGTCGCTCGCGTTAGCGCACCAAAAAAGTGCCTGGAGGCCTGGCCTCCGAGTTGAACGGAGGGTTCACGGGTTTGCACACCCGCTGCGTTGCCCCTCCGCCACCAGGCCGTGTCCGAGAGCGAGGACAGAATGTCGCACATTTCCTAAGATCGAGGAATCGAACGCGGTTGAGATCGCGTTCACCCTTTCGCCGCAACGGCGCGCCATACTCGCGCGCTAATTGCAGGCTCTTGATCGGCTCAGAGCTGTCTGGAAACCTTCGCCTCATGCGCCTCGACTATCGCCTTATCCTGATTGCCGCCGTCTCGGCCTGCGCGCCGATGCTGCCGGAGGCGCCTCCGGTCATCGCCAGCCCGGCGCCGCCCCGCGCCGCGCCGGTCGCGCCGGCCCCTGCCGTCCCGACCCCGCCGCGCGCTACCCCGGATCAGGCCGGGTTCGAGGGCTGGAAACAGGGCTTCCTGTCGCGCAAGGGCGGCGCCCGCCGCGCCCTCTACGAACAGCAACTGGCCAATCTGACGCCGGACCCCGAGGTCATCCGTCTGGACAGCAGCCAGCCGGAGTTCAGCCGTCCGGCCGGGGCCTATATCGCCAACGCCGCATCGGCCGCGCGTATCGCCGAGGCCCGTCGCCGAATCGACGCCGTGCCCTGGGCCGTGACCCAGCGTTTCGGCGTGCCGGCGGAAATCCTCGTCTCCATCTGGGGCAACGAATCCAGCTTCGGCCAGGTCCAGGGTGACAAGGACGTCATCCGTTCGCTCGCCACCCTCGCCTTCGACGGTCGCCGCCGCGACTGGGCCGAGGACCAGCTTAAGAACGCTCTCGACATCGTCGTCGATGGCCGCCGCGAGCGCTCGGGCCTGCTGGGCAGCTGGGCCGGGGCCATGGGCCAGACCCAGTTCATGCCCGACAACTATCTGCGCCTCGGGATCGACCAGAACGGCGACGGCCATGTCGACATCTGGGGCTCGGACGCCGACGCCCTCGCCTCGGCCGCCAACCTGCTGGCCCAGGCCGGCTGGAAACGCGGTCAGGCCTGGGGTTACGAAATCCAGCTGCCGGCCAATTTCGACTATGCCCTGGCCGAGGCCGATGGCCGCCCGTGGAGCGACTGGGCCCGGCGCGGCGTGACCCTCGCGCGAGGCGGCGCCCCGACCTCGGAAGAGGCCAGCGAGAACGGCGTTATCCTGCTGCCCCAGGGCGCGCGGGGTCCGGCCTTCCTGGCCCTGCCGAACCACTACATCATCCGCCGCTACAACAACTCGGTCAGCTATGCGCTCGCCATCGGCCTGACCGCCGACGGCGTGGCGGGAAAGCCCGGCCTGGTCGGAACCTGGCCCAACGACGGCCCGATCTCGCGCGAGCAGCGCTTCGGCGCCCAGACCGCCCTCGCCCGCGCCGGCTACGATCCCGGCGCCATCGACGGCGTCGTCGGCTCCGGCACCCGCCGCGCCCTCAAACAATGGCAGATCGCCCACGGCCGCATCGCCGACGGCTACCTGACGGCGGCCCTGGCCGATGAGCTGATGCGGGGGATGTGAGTTAATCCCTCTCCCCTTGCGGGAGAGGGAGCTCGCGCACGGCGGCGAAGCCGTCGTCCTGGCGCGATCGGGTGAGGGGTGACGCTGGTCCAACCGGTGAGTGCTGCCCGCCCTCATTTCAGCCGCCCGCGTGACCCCTCATCCGTCAGCCTTCGGCTGCCACCTTCTCCCGCAAGGGGAGAAGGAAACCGTCAGCGCTTCCTGAAGCGCGCCGCCTCGGCCGCCATGCCGGCGCCCCAGTCGCTCTTCTCTTCGGCGGGCTCAGGGACGAACGCCGCTTCCGGCAGGCTTCCCGCCACGCCACGCATCGCCAGGGCCAGCGGCTCGGCCAAGACCGCCAGCATGCGCAGCGGCTTGCGTTTCGCGTCGCGGACGTCCCAGCCCCCGGCCTCGAACGTGTCCGCCTGTTCAGCCGGAGACAGCCGCTCGATCCCGTCCCAGTCATCGGGACGGACGGCGTCCTCGGCCTGTTCCCCCGTCAGGCCGAACACGGCGACCAGCACCTCGTCGACCTCTGGAAACTCGTCGCGGCGCGAGGGATCCGCATAGCCGGGCTTCATCAACGCCTTCGCTTCGAGGTCGGCGACGCCGGGCAGGTCGAGAAGGCGGCGGAGGGTCTGGGTCATGACGGCGGTCTAACGCCTCCCCGGCTCCCCGAAAAGCGTCAGCGCAACTCGACCCGCCGCGCACCGGCCGGGATGACCAGTTCGCGACCCGTCCACTCGCCGTTCCGTCCGTCGATGCGGATGCGTGCGGGCAGGTCCTGCCCCTCGGGCCATTGCAGGACGAAACCGCCCGGCGGCGTCACCCCGGGCGACAGCGTCAGGGTGGTCAATCCGGCCCGACGACGCAGGGCGTAGGTCAGCGGACCATAGGGCGTGCGGACGTCCCGGACGCCCACGCCCGTCGCGCTGTCGATCCAGCGCATCGGCAGGCCGGCGGCGATCACTAGGGCGTGATCCGCGTCCCGGTCGTAGACGAACAGGTCGAGGGCCGAGCGGATGTAGTCCGAGCTGATCCATGCGTGCGGCATGTCGCCGATGAAGCGCGGCTCGCGCAGGTCGCGGCCGACCACCTCGGCCCAGCCGTTCCAGGCCGGGGGCCTGCGGTCGGCGAAGAAGAAGTCCATCGCCGCCATCGCCCTGTCGCGCTGGCCCAGTCGCACGAAGGCCCCGACATTCCTCAACTCATACGGGGTGTAGTCCCGCCACGCCGCGCGGTTGGCCTGGCGCGCTGTGAAGTTTTCCCAGTATTTCTCGAAGGTGCGGATCAGCAGGCCCTGCGGCAGCTCGGCCTGCAGACCGCCCGGCGACAGGCCGATAGTGGTGGAGGTGGCGTCGAAATCGCCCCGGTCGGCCGCGCCAGCGATCCAGTCGATGCGGTGATGGATGGCCGTGCCGGTGATGGAGGCGGTGACGTCGACCGCGAACTCCGCCCTTGCCGCCGTGAAACGGGCGGCGGCCCCGGTCTCACCCAGTGCGACGGCGATCTCGATGGCGTCGCGGTAGCCGAGCAGGCCCCAGAAGTCGTCCCAGTAGGACCAGGCCGCCCGGTCTGAATAGCCCTCGTGGCTGATGGACGGCGGCAACAGGCCGTAGAAGTGGCGCGTCGCGGGCGTCCGGTTCGCCACGGTACGCGTCGACGCCCGCAGCGTGTCCATATAGCCGATCGCGGCCTGCACCTGGGGCCAGACGGCGCGCAGCTGGGTCAGGTCGCCGGTGTAGCGATACGTCTCGGCGGCGAGGAAGACGAACTCGCCGTGGCTGTCGTTCTCGGGCACGGGATCGGCGCCCCGGCTGTCGACGCAGCACGGGACCTTGCCGTTGTCGAAGACATAGGGGGCGTACCAGCGAAGATAGTCCTGCGACAGAGAGGCATGTCCCAGCCGGTTCAGCCCCTCCGCCATCATGGCCCCGTCGCGGATCCATGAGCGGTTATAGCTGCGCGTGCCGGGCTGCAGGGCCGGACCCTGACGCGACATCAGCATGTGGGCCAGCGAGGTCTTCATCGTGTCCTCGATCCGCTGACCCTCGGGCGGCATGACCAGGTCGAACCGGTCGAGCTTCTCGCGCCAGCCGGCGGCGACGCGGTGCTGCACCGTGTCGAACGCCGCCTCGACAGAGGCGGTCGCCGGCAGGGCCGGACGCGGGCCGTCCAGCCCCGAAACCCAGCCGAATGTCCGCGTCTCGCCGGGACGCAGAGTCACCGAATAGAGCATAGCCCCCGCCATCAGACCGGTCCGGTCGGACTCCACCGCCGCATCGCGGGGCGCGTCGGGCCCACGCGCCAGCAGGCTCTGCGGATCGACCCCCGAGGCGAAGGTCGCCAGCCGAACGTCGTCGGGCGCGACCAGCGGATGGAGCCGCAACGCATCGTCCAGCACCAGCTCCGCGCCGGTCCACTGCATCTGGAGGATGGGCGCCGCGCCGCCGGGTACGGCCAGGAACTGAACCGGCCCGTTGACCTGCATCGGCCGTGCCGCGAGCGCCAGCATCAGGGTCCGCTCCTGAGCCGAGGTGTTCGTCAGGTCGTAGCGGCCATAGAGCGCCGCAGCGTCCGGCGATCCCTCGGCCATGGCCGTGACCTTCAGGGTCCAGTCATCCCGGGTCCAGGTCACGGTCGGGATCGGCAGGTCGTCCTCGACCAGGGCCTGATCGATGCGCGCATCCGCCCAGGTCACCAGCCGGCCGTTGTCCAGCACGAAGGGTTCAATCGACGGCCCGCCGCGCTTCAGCTCGATGGCGCCATCCTCGGAGATCAGCCCGCTCTCGCCGCCGCCGTCGACGCCGACGAGCGTCCAGTAGGGTTGCTCGCCGCGGAAGCCGCGCGGATAGAGACCGCGTCGGCTCTGGCCTGCGATCGCGGTCAGGAAGGCGGTCTCGTCTTCACCGAACGCCAGCGGTTCGATGCGCAGATCGGCCAGGGCATAGGCGGTCGCCGCCGCTGCGGCTGTGCCGAAGCCCGCGCCCATCTGACCGGAGCCCGGCGCCGTCTGGGGTGTCGTCAAATCCAGTCTCAGCCAGCGAGCCGAGGCCTCGGGCGTCCTCAGCCAGTCGGTCCCGCCGTCGCCGCCCTGGACCCTGGCGATCTCATGCCACTGGCGGCGGTCGCCGGAAGCCATGACGCGATAGGCCGACGCCGCCTTGCCGTCGACCCAGCGCAAGGTGAGGCCGCCGAACTCACGCTCGTAGCCGAGATCGAGCGTCAGGGAATGCCCGCCCGCCCCGACCGTGCGCCATGCGGTGGCGGGGTCCTCGTCCACGGCCAGGGCAGCGACCGACAGGCCGTCTTCGCTCGTCGCCTCGGCTAAAGGGCGCGGCGGGACGGACGGCTCCGGCGGCAGGGTGCGCAGGGTCAGGTCGTCGATCTCGATGAAGCCCCTGCCGCCCTCTCCGGCGGTGACGACGAATTCGACCCGCTCGGCGCCGCGGAACGCCCGGTCGGGGTTCGGTCCCCAGGCCCAGGCGACCTGCCGCTTCTTGATCGTGAACAGGGTCCAGCCGTCCGGAAAGTCGTAGCGGGTGGTCTGGCGCCAGTGGACGTTCTCTCCCCGCGCGTCCGTGAACTTGACCTCGAAGGTGTTGGTCGGCCCCGCGCCCCGGACCCTGAACGTGATCTCGTAGTTCCCGGGCGCCTCGAACGACAGGTCGCGCGCGGCGAAGGCGTAGCCCGACCGGCCATTGAAATCATAGTCCAGCCGCAGTGCGTCGCCGCGATGGCCCGCCACGGACGACAGGGTCGAGGTCACGTCGGTCGAGGCGTCGGCGCTCCAGGGCGACAGGTCCTCGAACGCATCCAGCGTCCGCGTCGACTGGGCGTGGACGGGCCCAGCGATCAGGACGGCGGCGATGAGGCCTATTCCTCCCCCAAAGGGGGAGGTGGCGCGGCGCCGCTTTGCGCCGTGACGGAGGGGGCTGGCCGCGAACCCGGTGTCTGGGGCCAGCCCCCTCCACCACGTCGTGGTCCGCTCGTCGGATCGCATGCGATCCGTCCTCGACCCCCAACGAGGGAGGAATGAAAGCATACTCAACCCTTCACACTCCCGGCCAGCATGCCGCGGATGTAGAACCGTTGCAGCGCCAGGAACAGGATCAGCACCGGCGCCACGGTGATGACGGCGCCCGCCATCATCAGCTCGATATCCTGCACATGCTCGCGCGACAGGGCCGCCAGCGCGACCGGCAGCGTATAGTTCGACTGGTCGGTCAGGATGATCAGCGGCCACAGGAAGTCGTTCCAGCTGCCGAGAAAGACGAACAGGCCCAGCGTCACCAGGATCGGCGTCAGGGTCGGCAGGACGATGCGGCGGAAGATCTGGCCCTCGCTGGCGCCGTCTATGCGCGCGGCCTCCAGCATCTCGTCGGGGATCGACAGGGCGTACTGGCGCACCAGGAACAGGCCGAAGATCGAGGCCAGCCACGGCACCAGCGCCCCGGCGTAGGTGTTCACCAGCCCCATCGACTTCAGCATCAGGAACAGCGGCAGGGTGCCGATCTGGGCCGGAATGACGAGGGCGCCGATGAGGAGCTGGAACAGCCGGTCCCGGCCCTTGAAGGTCAGCTTGGCGAAGGCGTAGCCGGCAGGCACGGTGAAGGCCAAAGCCAGCCCCGTCGCCAGTGTGGCGAGGGCCAAACTGTTCCACATGTAGCGGCCCATGCCCTGGTTCACGAACAGGTCGCGGTAATGCTCCAGGGTCCAGCGGCTGGGCAGCAGCGGCGGCGGGAAGACGGCGGCCTCGCCCGTCGACATGAAGCTGACCGACAGCATCCACAGCAGGGGGAACAGGACGATCAGCCCGATCAGGGCCACGCCGATGTTCAACAGGATCACGCGGGGCTTCATGTGTGATCTCCGCCCAGCCGCCGCGATACGGCCAGCTGCACCATGGTCACCGCGAAGATGCACAGGAACAGGATGAAGGCGACGGCCGAGGCGGATCCCAGATTCCACCATTTGAAGCCCTCTTCATACATGAAGTAGAGCACCGTCACGGTCGACTGGGCCGGTCCGCCCTGGGTCATGACATAGGGTTCGGCGAACAGCTGGAAGAAGCCGGCCACCGAGATGATCGACACGAGCAGCAGGGTCGGCGCGATCGCCGGAAGGGTCACATGCCGGAACCGGCTCCACGGTCCCGCCCCGTCAATGCGCGCGGCCTCGTAGAGGTCGTCCGGCACGGTCTGCAGCACCGCCAGGAAGATCAGCATATTATAGCCGAAGATCTTCCACACCACGAAGATCAGGATGGCCGGGATCGAGGTGTCGGGGTTGCCCAGCCAGTCGACGGCGGGCAGGCCCACGCTGGTCAGGGCCCAGTTGATGACGCCGTAGCGGGTGTGCAGCAGATAGTTCCACAGCACCGCCGTGGCGACGAGCGTCGTCACATAGGGCGCGAAGAACATGACCCGCCAGACGGGCCGCCATTTGATCGTCCGCGCGTTCAGGATCACCGCCGCCGCCAGCGAGGCGCCGATCGCGAGCGGCACACCCAGCACGCTGAACCAGACGGTGTTCTTCATCGCCTGCCAGAACAGCGGATTGGTCAGCAACCGCTCGTAGTTCTGCAGGCCCACGAACCGCATGTTGCCGAGGTCGGCCAGCGCATAGATGTCGAAGTCGGTCAGGCTGAGCAGCAGCGACGACACCACCGGCACGACGAAGAAGACCGCGATGGCGATCAGCGACGGGGCGACGAAGCCCCAGGCGGCGCGTTCCCGGCGGGAGATCATGCCGCCCGCCCCTGTTCGATCATCCAGCGGCGCTTCTCCAGCAGACGGTCGGCGCGGCGGTCGATCTCGGCGCCAGCCTGCTGGACCGTTAACTCGCCGCGTACCATCCGTTCGGCGACGATCTGCATCTCTGTGACGACCCGCTCCCACTCCGGGACCTTGGGCACGGCCCTGGCGCGCGCCAGCTGGCCGTTGAAGGCGGTCACATAGGGGTCGGACGCCACTTTCGGCGCGGCCCAGGCCGAGGGGCGCGCCGGCAGGTCGCCGGTAATGATGTTGAAGCGCGCCTGCACCGCTGGATCCGACAGATAGCGCACCAGTTTCCAGGCCGCGTCCTGATGCGGCGAAGAGCGGAACACGGCCAGCGATGACCCGCCCGGCGCCGAGGCTCCGGGGCCGGTCGGACCGGGCACGCCAGCCGTGGTCCAGTGCGGCTGGATCTCGGCCGGCAGCCGGCTCTTCATGTCGCCGATGGTCCAGGGGCCGGAGAAGTAGAAGCTGAAATAGCCGCGCGCGAACTCGGTCCAGACGTTCGAGATCTGCGCCGCCGAGGCCAGGGGCGCGAGGCCTTCGTCGAACAGGCTCTTGTAGAAGGACAGCGCCGCCTGAAAGGACTCGCTGGAGAAATTTCCGCGCGTGTCCCGGTCGCGGAGCAATGGTTGATCGCCCTGTAGACCGAATGTCAGAAGCTGCTCGAACTCATTGACCGGCAACAGGATTGCGAAATTGCCGTCGCCTGCCACGCGCTTGACCGCATGCATGGCCCGCTTCCACTCGGCCCAGGTCACCGGCATGGCGTCGAAGCCCGCGCGGGCCAGAAGATCTGTGCGCAGATAGATCAGGCGGGTGTCGACATACCAGGGCGTGGCCATCGCCCGGCCGCCGATCCGGTTGGTCTCCAGCACCGCCGGAAACTGATCCTGCAGCAGGTCGTCGGCGAAGGCGGGCGTCGGCGACAGGGCGCCGATTGCGGCCAGTTCCGCCACCCAGGTATTGCCGATCTGGCTGACGTCCGGCAGCGACGCCCCGGCATAGGCAGTGAGCAGCTTCTGGTGCGCGGCGGTCCAGGGCAGAGGCTGGACCACGACCTTGATGCCCGGATTGGCGGCCTCGAACGCGGTCAGGATCTGGGGCGCGTGGGTCGCCTCGTTGCCCATGGCCCAGAAGCTCAGCCGGGTGATCCCGTCGTTCCGCCCGCAACCCGCCAGAGACGCGCCCGCCATCAGCCCCAGGGCGGCGCGGCGATCGATCATATGTCCAGCCATCCGCCGCTGAATCCGGCCCGCTTCAGCCCGCGCGTGACGTTCGGTTCGCCGCGCATGTGACGCCAGACGAGGTCGGAGCGCCCGTTCTCGATCATGATCACGATCGGTCCCTGGTCAATGCCGAGGTAGTCGCTGTCGACCCAGCCCACGCCGGGCACGATCCGGCCGTGCTGCAGCCGCCCCTCCCGCTCCGTCAGGGTCGGGTTGAACGAGTCGAGGAAGCCCCACTGCGTGTAGATGCCGGCGCCGTAGCGCGACTTCAGCGCCTTGAGCGTCGCGGTGATCTCGACCGGGGCGAACGGATAGCTGGCCAGCGCCGCCGTTGGCGCGATCGTGCCGTCGTCCCGATCGCCCGGTCCACGCACCGAATAGCTGAAGAACTCACGCTCGCGCGCGTCGATGACCTGTTTGAAATCGCCCGGTCCGTCGCAGGCGGTCAGGCCCCAGACCTCTGCGGAATAGCCATCCCAGCCGCCCGGATTGGCGACGGCGTAGGCGCGCTGGGCCGCCACCGCGCGCACGCTGTTCTCGAAATAGTCGAAACCTTCGATCTCGGCCGACTTGGCCCGCATCCAGGCGTCGCGGATGCCGCGATAGTCGACGAACATGTGGCTGTACTGGTGCCCGAACATCGGCGGAAAATGCAGGTGGGCCGGACCCCGGGTCGCCGTCCAGCTCTGGTCATAGACCGAGCACCACTCGTCCCAGACGGCGGGCGGAACCGGATGGGTCGTCGAGCCTATGGCCAGCAGCAGGACCAGCATCCCCTCGTTGTAGACATGCCAGTCGGCGGGGATGAAGCCGGTCTCCGGGTGCCAGCCCATGCTGATCCGGTTCGGCCGGATGACGACCCAGTCCCATTCGATCCGGTCGTAGATCGCCTGGCTCAGACGCCGGATCTCGGCTTCCTCCGCGTCGTCCCCGTCGAAGAAGCGGGCGGCGAACAGCATGCCGGCGAGCAGCAGGGCGGTGTCCACGGTCGACAGCTCGACCCGGCCGTAGCGATGGCCCGTCCGGCGGTCGAGGAAGTGGTAGAAGAAGCCCCTGTGGCCCGTGACGCCGCTCGCCTCCGGCCCCTGGGGCGCGCCGTGGAAGAAGCGGACGGTGTTCAGCGTCCGCGTCCGCGCCTCGTCCCGGCTCATCCAGCCGCGCTCGACCCCGACCGGCCAGCAGGTCAGGGCGAACCCCACCGCCGCGACCGAACAGAAGGAGTCCGCCGGCCAGCGGTCCGGCGTCAGCCCGCGCTCGCGGTCGGTGACATGGACGAACCAGTCGAAGGTCCGGCGCTGGAGTTCATCGACTTCGGGGTCCAGCCGTATCTTGCCGCCGGACATGGGCAGGCCCAGGCTCCCGCAGGCCGACAGGCCCGCAGGGGCGAAAGCGACGGCCGTGGAGGCCAGAAGAAATCGACGACGGTCCATACTCGGATACCCTACGCCAACGCCCCCGCGTCGCCCGCAAAAAATATGGCCGCCCCCCGAAAGGATCGAGGGACGGCCGCCAGTCTCAGGAGACCGTTACCAGCGGTAGCGCAGGCCCAGCTGGACGCTGCGGGTCGGCAGATACTGACCACGCGGCTCGCCGTATTGCGCCGAGCACAGGCACTGTTCGAAGTTCGAGAAATTCTCGAAGTTGAACACGTTGATCGCGTCCAGGATCAGCTCGACCGACTGGCCGTTGAAGACGTCGAACGACTTGGTCAGGCGCAGGTCGATCTGACGGAAGGAGAAGGCGTTGGAGACGATAAAGTCCTGCTTCTCGGGCCGGCCACCGTTCCAGCAGATGTCCGGATTGGACGCCGTCGGGCAGACGAACTGGTGGAAGGGCAGGCCCGATCCCAGTGTCAGGATGCCCGACAGACGGAAGTCGTAAGGCAGGGCGACGATACCCGTCGCCACGATCCGGTGCCGTTCGTCCTGGTTGGTCGGGAAGGTCGGCGACAGGCCCGGACGGTTGTAGTCGAAGTCGAAGGCGCTCAGGCCGCCGTCACGGCTGCCGTTCCGCTCGGCTTCCGACAGGGTGTAGGTGAACTGCATGCCCCAGCCGCTGTCGCTGTCAAACGGCTTGTCGACCGTCAGATACATGGCCTTGAAGGTCTGTTCGGCGTCGTTGTTGCCGAAGAAGATCAGGTTGCGGAACTCCGGGTGGCCGACCGAGCCCGGGGTCGGGCCCGAGAAGCGGTTGCCCGTCTCCGAGCCGGCATTGGCGATGTACCAGGCGAACAGGTTTTCGGTCTTGCCATAGGCGAAGGTCAGGGCGGTCTGGAAGTCGCCGAACTTCTGACGGACGCCGAAGTTGAACTGGTCAGTCCGCGGCGGCTCCATGTCGTTGTTGAGCAGGAAGATCTCGCCCGAACCGGGGGCCGCGGCCAGCAGGGGATCGAGACCGGCCGGTGTCAGATAGGTCGGGTTCCAGGCGACGGTGTTGACGCCGCCGCGCATGCCGCCGGCCACGGAGAAGAAGATCTCCTTGTTGAACTGGAAGGCCTTGAAGCGCTCGTCGAAGGCGAAGTTGAAGCCGACCCGGTCGTAGTAGCGGCCGGCGCCACCGAAGATCACCGTCCGCTCGTCGTCGAACACATCGTACGAGAACCCGATGCGCGGCTGGAAGGCGCCGGCGAAGGCGTCACGGCCGTCGGTGATATAGTCCGCCGGGTTGAAGTAGGACGGGAAGTCATAGCCCGGCAGCGCCTGGATCCTGTTCAGCGTGTCGCGGATCGAGGCCGGCGTCGAATAGTCGTTGTTGACCGCATTATCCTCATAGTCCCAGCGCAGGCCGAGGTTGATCTCCAGCTGGCTTGAAATCTGCCAGTCATCCTGGATGTAGAGGCCGAAGACATTGTTATCGACATCGGCAGGAGCGACACGTGCGCCCAGTTCGACACGGATCGGGATGTCGCGGCTGCCGTTGATTTCGGGACGCGCGTCGACGTCGAAGATGAACTGAGGGTTCCGGCCGAACTGCTTGTTCACATACATGTTCTGGGCCGAGAATTTCACACCCATCTTGATGGTGTGCTGGCCGTTCCATTCGATGTCGTTGAACGTCAGGTCGTCACGGAACGTGAAGCTGCGCTGGCGGATGTCCTGGTTGTTGCTCTGGCCACCGGTGTTGAACACCGTGTCTTCGCGGTTGAACACATTGTACTGGAAGCCCGGCGCGCCGTTGTCGTCGCGGAAGATGACGTACGACCGGCCGTAGTCCGAGAAATTCAGCGCGGTCGGGTTGTAGGTGTACTCATAGAAGTCGAACTGGGCTTCGTTCAGGAAGCCCTCGCCCTGGTACTGGTGGCGCAGAACGATCGAGGCGACGTCGGTATTGATCTGGTTGGCGCGGCTGTAGGCGTTGTTGCCGCCGAAGTCGCGGATGTCGGCCTCGGTGCGATAGGTGGCGCTCAGGTCCAGCCGCTGGCGATCGTCGATCGACCACGACAGCTTGCCGAAGAACAGGTCTTCCTCGAACGGCGCATCGAAGGTGCCGGTGTCGGCGCCGAACAACGGCGCATAGGCCGAGCGGAACAACTGCACGACGTTCGCGCGAGTCTCGTCCTTGCGCTCATAGGCGGCGAAGAAATGCAGCCGGTCCTCGATGATCGGTCCGCCGACCGAGCCGCCGTACTGCAGGCGCTCGACGCCCACTTCGCGGCCCTGGAAGTCTTCCGAGGTCCAGTCGCTGTCCTGGTAGGTGATGAAGGCGTCGCCGGTCAGCTCGTTGGTGCCCGAACGGGTCACCGAGGTGATGATCGAGGACGAGGCCTGCTCATACTCGGCCTTGAAGTTCTGGGAGATGACCCGGAACTCCTGGATGGCGACCTGCGGGAAGGGGTTGCCGCGGCTGTCGTCCTGACCGCCGACGCCGCCGTCGATGATGGTCGACTTCTGGTTCTGGCCGTCGATGAAGACGTTGATCGCCGATGCGCCCTGGCCGCCGGCGGAGATGGTGCGCTCGGTCTCGCCCTCGGTCACCCGCACGCCGGGCGCCAGGGCCGCGAAGTTCATGAAGTTGCGGCTGATCTGCGGCAGGCTGTTGATCTGGACTTGGCTGACATTGGTCGCCACTTCAGAGGTCCGCACTTCGAAGATGCGGCGGCCGGTGACGATCACATCGTCCAGTTGGGAGCCCTCGGCGGAACCGGTTACAGCCGGGGCCACATCAAGATCGAGCGTGGCCACCTGACCGAGAGCGATGGTGATCAGGTCCTCAACGGTCTGGCCGTCCGCCGTCGTGACGTTGATCTGGTAGGTGCCCGGACGCAGGCCCGACAGCACATAGCCGCCGTCGGCGCCGATCCGGCCCCGGCTGACATAGCCGGTGGCGACTTCGGTGGCCGTGATGCTGCCGCCGGTCTCGACCGCCTGGCCCTCATAGATCGTCCCCCGGAGGGTGGACGTGGCGCCCTGGGCCGAGGCCCCGCCGGCGCAGGCCAGGGATACGGCCATGGCGAGCGCCGAGGCGGCCCCCAGATACTGGATGGATTTGCGGGTCATCAGGAATTCTCCCCCTTCAGAGACGGCGTTTCGGCAAGGGCGCGAAGGCGTCCGCCGGAGTTTGTCTGGACCTGGTTCGGTGTCGCCGGCTGGCTTGACGCGCGTACGACCAGCTCAGGGCGCACGATCTCGCAGGCGGTGTCGGCGACGGCTTCGCCCGCTGCGTTGATGAGGCGGACGAGGCGCTCGAGCGCACTCCGACCGGTTTCGGCAATATGGATTCTCAAGGTGGTCAGGCCCGGCCGGACGAGGCCGGCGAGCGGAATGTCATCAAAGCCGACGATCGCCACGTCTTCCGGGACGAGCAGACCCGCGTCCTGAAGCGCCAGCATCGCACCGACGGCCATGTTGTCATTGCCCGCGAAGACGGCGTCCGGGCGCTGTCCGCGCCGCGCCAGTTCCACGCCCGCCGCATGGCCCGACGCCTGGGTAAACGCGCCCTCGACCACCGAGGTCGGCAGGCCCGCCCGCGCCATGGCCTGCAGATAGCCCGCCAGTCGGGCCTCGGCCTCCAGGTTGCCGGCGGGACCGGCGATATGGGCGATGCGACTGCGACCCGTGGCCAACAGATGCTCGACCGCCAGCACCGCGCCGCCGTGATTGTCGACGACCATCGACGGCCGGCCGGCGTCGTTCGCCCCGCCGTTCATCAAGAGCACTGGCAGACGACCCGCGAGGCTGTGGGCCAGGTTGGCCGAATCGAGATGGGGCGACAGCACAATCAGCCCGTCGACACGGCCGCGCATGGAGCGGATGGCGGCCGCCGCATCCGAGGCGTCGTCGTGGGAACTGGACACGATCAGATGCAGGCCGTGGGCGCGCGCCGCCACATCCATGCCCCGGATCAGCTCCGAGAAGAACTCCCCGAACAGGTCAGGCAGGATGACCCCGACCGTGTCGGTCCGGCTGGTCGACAGGCTGCGGGCGCCCGAATGGGGGACGTAGGCCAGGGCCTCGACAGCCTCCAGAACCTTCATCCGGGTCGGCTCGGTGACGGCCCCCGCGCCGGTCAGGACACGGGACACCGAGGCCACGGAAACCCGGGCGCGTTCAGCCACGTCACGGATCGTCGCCGGCTTCATGCCGTGCGTCCGATCGGCGCACGGCCGTCTGAGCTGTGAGTACGGTTGCTATGCACCCAGCGTGTCCTGAAACGTCCCGGCCGTACCGGCCTCCGTTAATCGAAGGTCCGTCGACAAAATTCTGTAATCGGTTACATCGCACACTGGTAATGGGGCCCGCAAGTGCCGTAGTTTGGCCACACCAGACTTTCTGATCAGCGTCGGGCCTGCGGCAACGGTTCCGGCCTCTCCCTCCCCCACCGGCTCGCCTTCCGAACGAAAGCCTTCCAATGAGTGCCAACTATCAGTTTCCCGCGGGCTTTCTGTGGGGCGCAGCCACGGCCGCCTATCAGATCGAAGGCTCGTCCATGGCGGACGGCGCGGGCGAATCCATCTGGGACCGGTTCTGCCACATTCCGGGCAATATGAAGGACGGCGACACGGGCGACGTGGCCTGCGACCACTACAATCGCTGGCGCGAGGACGTCGAACTGATGAAGCGGCTGGGTCTGAAGGCCTACCGATTCTCGGTCAGCTGGAGCCGGGTCATGCCGGACGGCACGGGGCGGCTGAACGAGGCGGGTCTGCAGTTCTACGACAATCTGATCGACGCCCTGATCGAGGCGGGGATCGAGCCGCTCGTCACCCTCTATCACTGGGATCTGCCGGCGGCGCTGGACGACCGGGGCGGCTGGCTGAACCCCGACATCGCCGACTGGTTCGCCGACTACGGCCAGGTCCTGTTCGAACGGTTCAAGGGTCGGGTGAAGACCTGGGGCACGATCAACGAGCCCTGGGTCATCGTCGACGGCGGCTATCTTCACGGGGCCCTGGCCCCCGGCCACCGGTCCCACTACGAGGCCGTGATCGCCGGCCACAATGTCCTGCGCGCCCACGGCGCCGCCGTTCGCCGCTTCCGCGAGATTGGCGAGGGCCGGATCGGCATCGTCCTCAACATCGAGCCGAAATATCCGGCCAGCGACAGGCCGGAGGACGAGGCCGCCCGCAAGCGCGCCGAGGCCCAGATGAACCGCTGGTTCCTCGACCCCCTGATGGGCCGCGGCTATCCGGCGGAGCTGCACGAGGTTTACGGCGACGCCATGCGCGACTTCCCGGCCGAGGACTTCGACCTGATCGCGACACCGACGGACTGGATGGGCCTCAACTGGTACACCCGCGCGGTGCCCGAGAACGCGCCAGACGCCTGGCCCGTCCGCGCCCGGCCGGTGAAACAGGTCCAGCACGCCCATACCGAGACCGGCTGGGAGGTCTATCCCCCGGCCTTCACCGACACCCTGGTCTGGCTGCATGAGCAGACCGGCGGCCTGCCCCTGATGGTCACCGAGAACGGCTCGGCCTGGTACGATCCGCCCCACGCCATCGACGGTCGCATCCAGGATCCGATGCGGGTCGACTATCTGAAGACCCACCTGAAGGCGGTCCACGACGCCATCGGCAGGGGTGTGAAGCTGGAGGGCTATATGGCCTGGTCGCTGCTCGACAATCTGGAATGGTCGCTCGGCTATTCGAAGCGGTTCGGCATCACCCACGTCAACTTCCTGACCCAGGAGCGGACGATCAAGGACAGCGGCCTGCTCTACGCCGAGGTAATTCGAACCAACGGGGCCTGCCTCTAGAGCATGATCGTTTCTGGTGGACCCGCTTCGCGGGTCCGACATGAAGCGTGAATCATGCTCTCGCTAGGATCTGGAGCCTGATTCACGGCATCAGCGGAATCGCGAAGCGATTCCTCCTCCGCCGATCAGGCTCTAGGGTCGGACCCGCCCGTAGAACCGGTCGATCAGGTCCAGCCGTTCACCGAACGGGACCGCCTTGGCCGCCGGTCCGTCGTTGGTGAACTCCAGCAGCCGGTCCGGCGCGGCGCCGAACTCCGGCCAGGCCAGCCGGTCGCCGCCGTTCGGGTCGCCGGCCCTGGCGAACGTGGTCCAGTAGCCGGCCATGGCGGTCGCCGCCCGGTGGTCGCGCCCGCCCATCGGCCTCCCGACGGTGTCCAGATTGTCGAAGGCATAGGGCCGCTCTGACGCATGGGTCGCCCCGCCGCTGGGCTCCGGGTTGGAGTCCGGCACCACGTCGAAACGGTAGAGGTAGGCCGCGTGTCCGGCCCGCGCATGCAGTCGCGCCAGATGCCGCGCCGGCTCGTTGAAAATCAGGTCGCTGACCACATGGGCGTCGTACCCGTCCTGCCCGCCGTAGGCCGCCAGCAGGGCGTCGTACTCGGCGTCGGTCATCGCATCGTCGGTGCGGCCATAGGCGCCGGCGTCCGCAGGGCGGATCCACCAGAACTCGGCGCTGTTGGTCCCGATGATCAGGGGCACGGGCGCCTGGCGTCCGGCGGCGAAGGCATCGACCACGTCCTCGGGCACGACCTCGCCGTCGACGATCAGATTGTCACTGTAGAAGGCCGGCATGGGCGTCAGCAGACGCTCGGCCGGAAGCGCACGCAGGGCCTCCGCCGTCGCATCCGCGCCCAGCCCGGCCGACTGCGCGAAGGCGACGCCCAGCGACTGGGCCGAGGGCCGACCCGGCCGATCCTCGGCCAGCAACGCCGAGCGTTGCCGACCCAGCCCCGACTGCGCCACCGCACGGCTGAACAGGCCGCGCGCGGCGGGCGCGACCATCAGTTGGGTCACCGCCGCCCCGCCCGCCGACTCGCCGAAGATCGTCACCTGAGCCGGATCGCCCCCAAAGGCGGCGATGTTGTCGCGCACCCACTCCAGGGCCGCGATCTGGTCCATGACGCCATAGTTTCCGGCGGGCTGGTCCGCCGGCCGCTCGGCCGCGAGCGCCGGATGATCGAAGAAGCCCAGCCTCCCCAGCCGGTAGTTGATCGTCACCACCACGACGCCGCGCCGCGCCAGATTGGCGCCGTCGTAGAGCGCCGCGGTGCCCGAGCCGTTGTTGTACCCGCCACCGTGAATCCAGACCATCACGGGCAAGGTCCCTGCCCGCTCCGCCGGCGTCCACACGTTCAGGATCAGACAGTCCTCGCTCAATGGAGGCGGTCCGACGCCGGGATCGCCGTTGGCCGGGGCCTGGACGCAGATTGCTCCGACCGAGCCGGCATCACGGTCGCCCCCCCATGAGGCCGGCGCTTGGGGCGGCATCCACCGCAAGGCCCCGACCGGCGGGGCCGCGAACGGGATCCCCTTGAAGGAATCGACCTGGTCCGCCTGTCGGCCGATCAACCGCCCCTGCGCCACCTGCGCATCCGGGTGGGTCGGCGAAACGGGCACGAGGGTCATGAGGACAGCCAGGGCGAGACTGGTGAAGGACATGCGGTGATCCTAGCCACCCGGGCTCGCGACACAATCTTCACGGCGCCGGGAACCGTTCTCCGCGTCAGACGCTTGCACGGAGCGGGGAGACGCTACGCGTGCGGGCACTTGAACAGGCGACAGACCTTGCGGCGGCCTTCGAGGCGTCGACAAACCCCTACATGCTGCTGACGCCGGACCTGCGCTACGCCGGCATGAATGCCGCCTATCTGTCCGCGGTCGGCATGGCGCGGGAACAGCTGATCGGTCGCCCCATCTTCGATATCTTTGACGGCGGGCCGACTGCGGCCGGGGCGGAGAATGTCCGCCAGCTGCGGGCCTCTTTCGAAAAGGTGCTGACGACCGGCGAACGGGATCACCTGGCGCTGATCCACTACGCCATCCCGGTCACCGGCCCGGACGGCGTGGTCAGCCATGAGGATCGCTACTGGAGCGCCAGCCACACGCCGCTGCACGACGTCGAAGGCCGGATCGTGCTGATCCTCCAGCACACGTCCGACATCACCGAGCTGGAGCGGCTGCGGCGCGCACGGGACGACAGCCCGACCGTCAGCGCGCTGGACATGCTTCTGGGCGGCGGGGTCATGAACCGACCCCGTGCCGTTCAGGAGGACAATCGCCGCCTCGAGACCGAGCGTAACCGGCTCGTCGAGATGTTCATGCAGGCGCCCGGCTTCGTCGCCATCCTGTCCGGGCCCGACCATGTCTTCCAGATGCACAACGACGCCTATGCCCGCATCGTCGGGCGCAACCACATCGCCGGCAAGTCAATCCGGGAGGCCCTCCCCGACCTGGCCGGCCAGGGCTTCTACGAACGGCTCGATTCCGTCTTCGAGACCGGCGAACCCTATGAGGGAAAGGGCGTCGCCGTCACCTTCCGGCCCGAAGGCGCAGACCGCGAACTGACCCGCAACGTCGATTTCATCTATCAACCCGTCCGGAACCACCACGGGACGGTCGTCGGCATCTTTGTTCAGGGACACGACGTCACGGACGCCGTTGTCGCCGCCCAGCGCCAGCGGCTGATGATCGACGAATTGAATCACCGGGTGAAGAACACCCTCGCCACGATCCAGTCGATCGCCATCCAGACGGCCCGCTCCCATGAGGACCCCAGGACCTTCGCCGAGAGCTTCCAGGCGCGGTTGGTGAGCCTGTCGCACACCCACGACCTCCTGACCCGCAGCCACTGGGAGGGCGCCGAACTGCGCGACGTGCTGGAGCATGAGACCGCGGCCCATGGGACGACCCGAATCGTCCTGAACGGCCCGCCACTGGCGCTCGGTCCGGCAGCGGCGGTGTCGCTGGGTATGATCTTCCACGAACTGGCCACCAATGCCGCCAAGTACGGAGCCTTGTCAGACCCGGACGGCCGCGTGTTCGTCGACTGGACCGTTGCCAACCAGACCAGCCGTATCCTGAGAGTTATCTGGCGCGAGGCCGGCGGCCCACCTGTCTCCTCCCCGACGCGAAAGGGATTCGGCAGCCGGCTGATCGAAAGGAACGTCCGCCACGATCTGGCGGGCGACGTAAAACTCGGCTACGCAAGCGACGGTTTTATAGCGGAATTCTCGATTCCGCTTGATAGGGATACGTAACAGCATGGCTGAAGGTCTGACGGGGCGCCGTATCCTTGTGGTCGAGGACGAGTCCCTGGTCGCCATGCTGCTCGAGACCATCCTGGAAGACATGGGCGCAATCCCGGTCGGCGCCGTCGCGACGGTGGACGAGGCGCTGGATGTCGTGGCCAGCGATCCCTTGCTGGACGCCGCCCTGCTGGATGTGAACGTGGCCGGCCGCGAGGTCTTCCCGGTCGCCGAGGCGCTGAAGGCCAAGGGCATCCCGTTCGTCTTCTCCACCGGCTACGGACAAGGCGGCCTCCCCGACCACTGGCGCGGCCAGTCGACGATCCAGAAACCCTTCACCGAGGACGCGGTCAAGGCGGCCCTGTTCAAGGCCCTGGGCGTCGCCCTCGTCTGAGGTCCTTCAGCACGGCCTTCGCCGCGTTGTGTCCCGGCGCGCCGGTCACGCCTCCCCCCGGATGCGCCCCTGATCCGCACAGATAGAGGCCGGGCACGGGCATCCGGTGGTCGGCATGACCCAGCACCGGCCGGGCGCTGAACAGCTGGTCCAGCGTCAGCCTGCCGTGGAAGATATCCCCCCCGACCAGACCGAAGCGCCGCTCCAGATCGCGCGGCCCCAGCGCCAGCCGCCCCAGCACCGACGCCCTGAAACCGGGCGCATGGGCGTCGACCGTGTCGATCATCAGGTCCGCCACCGTCTCGCGGTGCTCGTCGCCCAGCGCCGGATCAACGTGTTGGCAGAACAGGCTGGCCACATGCTGTCCCGGCGGCGCAAGACTGTCGTCCAGGGTCGAGGGGATCAGCATCTCGACGATGGGCTGCCTGGACCAGCCGTGCAGCCGCGCCTCGGCATGAGCGCGGTCCATATAGGTCAGGCTGGGCGCGATGATGATGCCGGCCGTGTGGTGATCGCCGGGCTCCGGCAAGACCGTGAAGCGCGGCAATTCCGACAGGGCGACGTTCATGCGGAACGTGCCCGAGCCCGACGCATAGCGGCTCATCCGCTCGGTGAAATCCGCCGGGACGATGGCCGGATCGACCAGCCGGTCGAACAGCAGGCGCGGATGCAGGTTCGACACGACCGCCCGACCCCGCACCGTATCGCCTGCAGTCGTCACGGCTCCGACCGCCCTGCCCTTCCCGGTCAGGACCTCCGCCACCTCGGCGTCCAGCCGGATGTCCACGCCCTGTTCGCGGCACGCTGCAGCCATGGCCTGGGTGATCGCGCCCATGCCGCCAATGGCGTGGCCCCAGACGCCCTTGCGCCCGTTCACCTCGCCGAAGACATGGTGCAACAGGACATAGGCCGAGCCTGGCGTGTATGGGCTGGCGTAGTTGCCGACGATGCTGTCGAACCCGAACAGGGCCTTGATCGGATCGCTCTCGAACCAGCCGTCCAGCCAGTCGCCGGCCGACTTGGCGAACAGGTCCAGCACGTCGCGCCGCCCCGTCAGATCGAGTCCGCCCAGCCGTTTCGCCAGCGACGCCGACTTCAGCATCTCCGGCAGGGCCTCGAGCCAGCCTCCCGTCGGCAGATTGGGCGGAGTCTCCAGCACCAGCGCCCGCAGCACCGCGGCCACCGACTCCAGTCGCGCCTCGTACTCCGGCAACCGTTCCGCATCCCGCGCCGAGAACCGCGCCACCTGTCCCTGCGTCCGCCCCTCGCCCGCCGTGAAGTGGTCGCCG
This sequence comes from Brevundimonas sp. TWP3-1-2b1, assembly GCF_049896165.1. Classification (NCBI taxonomy): domain Bacteria; kingdom Pseudomonadati; phylum Pseudomonadota; class Alphaproteobacteria; order Caulobacterales; family Caulobacteraceae; genus Brevundimonas; species Brevundimonas sp. TWP3-1-2b1. The sequence goes on from NZ_JAFCTT010000002.1 coordinate 202,493, forward strand.
TCCAGCGGCAGGAAGTTCGACATCCGCCGTTCGACGACCTTCAGCCCGTGCCGGGCCAGATCCATCTCGGCGATAACCCTGGGGTTCAGCAGGCTGACCGTGTAGCTGGCCGTGGAGTTGCGGAAGCCGGGATGGAATTCCTCCGTCACCGCTGCCCCGCCGACGATGCCGCGCCGCTCCAGCACTGTGACCTTCAGCCCCGCCCGCGCCAGATAGAAGGCGCAGACCAGCCCGTTGTGGCCGCCGCCCAGGATGACGACATCGGTCTGGCTCACGGCCATCAGATACGGCCTCTCAGCGTCGCCCAGACGAGCCTCAGGCGCTTGATCGGCTCGGACGCATCCATGGCCAGGGCCGCATGGGCCACCGCCGGAAAGGCGACCGGCGGCAAGGTCTTCAGCGCACCGTTCGCGGCCGGTCTAAGCGCCGCCGCCTCGTCCCTGCGGCCCACCTGCAACAGACCCCGGACCCGCGCCGCGTCGGCCACGACGAGGTCATGCCCCGGCCCGGCCAGCAGGCGCACGGCCGTCTGCATGGTCCCGACATAGAAGGCGTCCAGATCGTGCGGCTTGCCGTGCACCCGGTCGATGTGAGCCTCGATCAGGGCGTCGAACGGCGCACGGTCCAGACTGTGGCGCGCCACCAGATCGGTCAGGGCCTCCAGCACCGGATGCCCCCGTCTGGCGGCGCCCGAGAACACCCCGTCCATCTGCTCGCGCCACCAGGCGTAGCGCATCTCGGCCAGCAGGGGCTGGGTCACCCGCGTCGGGATGCTCATCAGCTCGGCCTCGAAGGCGTAGAGGGCGATCAGGTCCGCGCGCGCCTGCGCGTCGCCGACGAACCGGCTGGACAGCCAGCGGTCGGGATCGGCCTTGCGGACCTGATCATCGAGACTGGAAGCCGCGTCAGCCAAACAGCGTCTGGTACATCGCCATGGAGGTCAGCATCGGCAGGCTGAGCAGCAGGTTGGTGCGGCTCGCCAGCATGGCCACGCGGGCAGCCTTCGCCTTCTTCTCGTCATCGACGACGACGATGCCCAGCGCCCGCTTCTGGTTCGGCCAGATGATGCCCCAGACGTTGAGGAACATGACGATGGCCAGCCAGACGCCGACCCCCATCAGGGCGAAGCCCTGATCGCCCTGGACCAGGCCGCCGGCGAAGCCGAAGCTCAACACTTCCATCGAATAGACGTGGCCCTTCAGCAGCATGACCGCGACACCCGCCAGCACGGTGAACAGGGCCGCCCAACGGAACCAGAACAGGGCTTCCGGCGCGATATATTTCGACACGGCCGGCTTCAGCTCGCCCGGGATGGTCGGCATGACGCGGATCTGGACGAAGTTGAAATAGTACAGCAGCCCGATCCACAGGATGCCGAAGCCGACGTGGAACCAGCGGGCCACCGCCTGCCAGAACTGCAAGGCGTCGACCTCCGCGATGCGGAAGAAGGCGAAGATCATCACCCCCGCCAGCACGAAGCTGAGGATCAGCGTGTTCCTGAAATTCGAAAGCAGATTGGCCATATGTTCGCTCCCCCGAGTCGGTGTTTGAGGGTCACTCTAGCCTGTCTCCTCCCTGTCGCGAAGCGATAGGGAGGAGGCTCGTAGCGAAGCGAAGAGGCGGAGGGGTTCTTGCCGCACGAAGAACCCCTCCGTCAGCTCGCAAGAACTCGCTGCCACCTCCCCATTCGCCAGGCGGCGAACAGGGAGGAGCCGATGTCTAAGGCCGCGAAGCCATGCCCAGCTTGATCGGCTTGGCGTCCTCGGCGATCTCGCCGCGCTTCACACCCCACAGCAGGATGATCGGCGCCCCGACGTAGATCGAGGAATAGGTGCCGACGACGATGCCGAACATCAGGGCGATCGAGAAGCCGAACAGGGCCTCGCCGCCGAAGAAGGCCAGGGCCGCCAGCACCATGACGGCCGTGATGCCGGTGATGATGGTTCGCGACAGGGTCTCGTTCAGCGACAGGTCGATCACCTCGCGCAGCGGCATGGTCTTGTACTTGCGCAGGTTCTCGCGAAGGCGGTCGAACACCACGACCGTGTCGTTCATCGAATAGCCGATGACTGTCAGGATGGCGGCGACCATGTTCAGGCTGAACTCCAGCTTGAACAGCACGATCAGGCCGAATGTCAGGATGACGTCGTGCAACAGGCCGGCCACGGCGCCGAAGCCGAACTGGGGCTCGAACCGGAACCAGATGTAGGCGAACATCAGCACGATGGCCGAGCCCAGGGCCAGGAGGCCGGAGGTGAACAGTTCGCCCGAGACCTTGGAGCCCACGACGCTGACTCCGGAGTAGGTCACCTCGCCGACCGCGCCGGTGATGGCGCCCTCGACCTGGTTCACGACGGCCGTCTGGTCACGACCTTCGGGGATCTGGAAGCGCAGGACGGCGGTCGAGCCGTCCTGGACGTTGGTGTCGCGCCGGGCGATGCCCTGCACGCCCACGTCACCGAGCTCCAGCTCGCCCACCGAACTCCGCACGGCCTCAAGGTCGATCGACTGACCGGCGGGCTTGGCGACTTCAAGCGAGGCGCCGCCCCGGAAGTCGATGCCCATGTTCAGGCCGGGATAGAAGCAGGACACGATCGCCGCCGTGCACAGTATGACCGACAGCACGGCCGCGTAGCGCGCGTATTTGACGAAGTGGAGGTTCGTCTTCTGCGGCAGGGTCCTGATAAGGGGCCACCAGGTCATCGGGCGGACTCCGCGATCGGAAGGGACTTGGGTTTGGCGATCTTCAGCCAGTAGGCGAGCAGGATCTGGGCCACCAGCACCGACGAGAAGACCGAAGTGAACACGCCGATGGTCAGGGTCCAGGCAAAGCCGCGCACCGGACCGGCGCCGAAGATGAACATGATCATCGCCGCCACCAGGGTGGTCAGGTTGGCGTCGATGATCGTGCCCATGGCCTTGTTGAAGCCGGCATCCATCGAGGCGATCACCGACCGTCCGGCCCGCGCCTCGTCACGCATGCGCTCGAAGATCAGCACGTTGGCGTCGACGGCGACCGCGAAGGTCAGGATCAGACCGGCGATGCCGGGCAGGGTCAGGGTCGCCTGGGTCAGGGACATGGCCGCCACGATCAGGATGCCGTTCAGGATCAGCCCCAGCACCGAGATGCCGCCGAACAGGAAGCCGTAGGCCAGCAGCATGAATGACACGATGATGATGAAGCCGATCATCGTCGACAACGCGCCGGCCTTGACGGCGTCGGCCCCAAGTTCGGCGGTCACGGTGCGGCGTTCCTCGACCGTCAGCGGGGCCGGAAGGGCGCCGCCATTAAGCAGGTTCACCAGTTCGGACGCCTCGGCGATCGAGAAATTGCCGGTGATCTGGCCCGTGCCGCCGGTAATGGGGCTCTGGATCGTCGGCGCCGAAATCACCTTGCCGTCCAGGATGATGGCGAAGGGCTTGCCGATATTGGCCGCGGTCGTCTCGCCGAACCGACGCGCGCCCTGGCCGTCGAAGCGGAAGTCGATCGCGGGGCGACCGCTCTGGTCGGCCCCGACGCCGGCGCGGGTCAGGTTCTCACCCGAAACCAGCACGCGCTTCTTGACCAGATAGGGCGTCACACCGTCCGAACCCATCAGAAGTTGGGCGTCCGGCGGCACGCGGCCGGCGACCGCGTCCTGCACCGAGTTTTCGGTATCGACCATCTGGAAGGTCAGCTGGGCCGTCTGGCCGATGACCCGTTCCAGGGCGGCGGGATCGCTCTCGCCGGGGGCCTGGACGACGATACGCTCGGCGCCCTGGCGGGTGATGGAGGGCTCGCGGGTGCCCAGGCTGTCGATGCGGCGGCGTACGACCTCGATGGACTGGTCCACCGCCGTCGCACCCATGCTGTTCAGCGTCGCCTCGGTGAAGGCCAGGCGGATGCGGTCGGGGCCGACACGCTGCACCTGACGCTCGGCCACGCCGCTGGCGTTCGTCGGGCCGACCAGAGCCTGCAGCGCCGTATAGCCGGCGTCCTGGCGGGTCGGATCGGACAGGGTGATGATCGCGCCACCCGCTTCACGCGAGATCTGGTTGGTGGCGATGCCCGCCTCGCGCAGCGAGACCCGGACGTCCTCGATCAGGTTGTCGACGCGCTTCGCCCGCATCGCGGCCACGTCGACTTCCAGCAGCAAATAGGATCCGCCCTGCAGGTCGAGACCCAGGTTCAGGGCGTTCTTCGGCAGCCAGCCCGGCAACGACTCGCGTTGAGCCGGAGACAGGGCGTTCGGGAAGGCCAGCAGCACGCCGAAGACGAGCGCAAACACGACCAGGATGATCTTCCAGCGCGACAGCTGAATCATGGACGGGGGTTCCGGTTCAGCGAGCCGAGGCTCACGCCTTGGAGTCGTTGGCGGCGATGGCGGTGCGGTTGCGCACCTCGGCGATCATGCCCTTGACCACCCGCACATTGACGCTGGGAGCGATCTCGACATTGACCTCGGCCTCTTCGACGCGGGTCACCTTGCCGATCAGGCCAGACGACAGGACGATGGTGTCGCCGCGCTTCACGGCGGCGATCAGGGCCTGATGTTCCTTCGCCCGCTTCTGCTGCGGACGGATAAGCAGGAAGTAGAACAGCACGAAGATCGCGACGAACGGCAGGAACTGCACGATCATGGCCATCAGGCCGCCTTCACCAGTGGGCGTCATTTGGTCGTTCCCCGGGGGATGAGGCAGCCGCTTCCGGGCGCCCGTTTAAAACAAGGCGCGGAACCTAGGGCCGAGACCCTGCGATTGCAACGCGGCGTGATGGTTCGGCGTCTCTACCGTGGCAAAACGGTCAACGGATCGATCGCCACCGGCTCGTCGCCCTGCATCCGCCGGGTCTCGAAATGGATCGAGGGACGGCCGTCGCCGGCGGTCAGGCCCACGGTGCCGATCTGCTGGCCCGCCCGAACGTCGGCGCCGTCGTCTATCGTCGTGGACCCCAGATGGCCGTAGACGGTGCGCCAGCCGTCGCGGTGCATGATCAGAACCGTCAGTCCCTGCCCGGGCAGGTCGTCGCCGACATAGGCCACGCGCCCGCCGGCCGCAGCGGTCACCGGTGCGCCTGCCGCCGCACCGATATTGATGCCGTTGTTGCGCTCGCCCAGACCCACCGGCCCGAACCGGCGCAGGACCTCGCCCCGAACCGGCCATTGCAGGCTTGTGGCTCCGGCGGGCGCGACCCCGGTCGAGCCGGTCGCATCCGGTTGTCGCGGCGGCGGCGGCGCGGCCGGATTTCCGGACGGCGGCGGAGGCGGCGGGGGAATCACCCCGTTCTCGGGCACCATGACCCCGACCGGAGCAGGCCCGGTCGCATAGGGATCAGGACCGGTGTCGAGCGCGCTGTCGGGCAGGATGACCGACTGGCCCACGGTGATCGCGCCGCGCGGCCCCAGGCCGTTCAGGTCGATCAGGTTCTGCACCGGCGTCTGGAACCGCCGCCCGACGCCGGAGATCGTGTCGCCCGGCTGGATGACATAGGCGGCGCCGGCGTTGACGCTCATCGGCGCGCTGGGCGTCACATAGGACGGCGAGGTCGCGGGCGGCGTATAGGCCGGGGGACTGTAGGCCGGCGGCGGATAGTTGTCTGACGACGAGGATGAAGGCGGCGGCAGCGCCCCGCCCTCGATCCGCTCGGTCGGCGCGGTCATCGGCGGCGGGGCCTCATAGACCGGCGGCTGGGGCTGGGCGCCGTAGGGATCGGCCGGGCGCACGCCGGGCGCGCCATAGCCTTCCATCGGTCGGGTCGAATAGCGCGGCGCCTCCGGATAGCTGGCGCAGGCCGTGGCCGCCATTCCGGCAAAGGCGATCGCCGCCGCCCTCATCCAGTTCGCCCCGACCCGATTGAAAAGACGCATCCGCCGCTCCCCGTTCACCCTGCCCGACATGCCCCGCCGGAGCGCACAAGCCAACCCGCCAAAGCGCGCGAAAGTGGGGCGGAGAGGTTAACGGGCGGGCGGCGGCCGCGTCCGTACATTAATGTTCACGCGTCGATTCAGTGGTTCTGCCACGCCATCGGCGGTCGGTCGGGCCAGCAGCGTCTCGCCGATACTGCGCTGCTGGATATCGTCCCACCGCACACCGAGCCGCACCAGCTCGCGTGCAACGGCGTCGACTCGTCGAGCGGCCAGGCGGGCGTTGGCGTCTGTAGACCCCAATGTGTCCGAGAAGCCTTCCAGCAGAAAGAGGGTGTTGCCGGGTTCATAGCCCACCACAAGATACTCAAGGTTCGGCTTCTGCGCCTCCGGAATTATCGCGCTGCCCAGCGGGAAATAGGGCCCCCAATAGTGCCAGAGGCCAGGCCCGCCCTCCTCCGCAAGAATCTCGAAGCAATGCCGATCACCGCTGGGCAAACCATCATAGGGCAGTTCCGCACTCCACAGGCTCCAACCCTGCGCCCGGGCGCGCCTCAGTTGGAGATCGACAATCCGGGGTGACGGCGGCTCACCCTGCCGACCGAGACTGGATCGACGGATGCGATAGTTGAGAAAGCCGTATCGCGACGCTGACGCGGCGGCCGCCACCTCGCGCATCGAGCGGAATCCTTCAGGTGTCAAACCACCGGATGCAGGATCAATGCAAACGGTCCACGTCTGTGCCCGCGCAGCCGGCGTCGCGCCGCACAAGAGACCGATCAACAGGGCGAAACGAAACCACATGGCGCGACTGTCCGCCATGCAACCGCCGGCGTCACCCCTCCTTGGCCGTCCCCTCAACCAGGGGCACGAACCGCACCTCGCACAGGCTCTCGCGGCGGAAGGACCCGTCCTCCTGGCCGGTATAGCGATGCAGCATCTGCACCGACGTCCGCCCCACCGGCGCGACCAGAACCCCGCCCGGTTTCAGCTGTTTCAGCAGTTCGGTCGGCTCGTTCGGCGAGGCGGCCGTGACCATGATCCGGTCGAACGGCGCCTGTTCGGGCCAGCCCAGGCCGCCGTCGGAATGTCTGGTGATGACGTTGTCGATGCCCAGAGTCCGCAGCTTGCCCTCGGCCTCGACCAGCAGGCTGCGATAGCGTTCGACCGAATAGACATAGCGCGCCAGCCGTGACAGCACGGCGCACTGGTAGCCGCTGCCGGTGCCGATCTCGAGCACCCGATGGCGCGGCTCGACCTCCAGCGCCTGGGTCATCAGGCCGACGATATAGGGCTGGGAGATGGTCTGGGCGCAGTCGATCGGCAGGGCCTGATCCTCCCAGGCCTGATCGAGGAATTTCTGGTGCACGAACACGGCGCGGTCGATCGATTCCATCGCCGCCAGCACCCGGGGATCGGTGACCCCCTGTTGCCGCAGCGACAGGATCAGCCGCCCCGCCCTGTCGTCCTTCAGGTTCATCCCGCCAGCGCCTTCGGCGGCGCCCCGCCCAGCAGGCCCTTCAGGTCGTGGACGCTGGGCTTGTGGGTCAGGTCGATATGCAGCGGCGTGACCGAGATCTTGCCGTCGTCCATGGCCCGCAGGTCCGTGCCCGGCGCGTGGTCCTGTTTCGAACCGCGGAAGCTCATCCAGTAGTAGTCTCGGCCGCGCAGGTCCGTGCGCTTGACCGCATGCATCTCTCCGGCCTGCCGGAAGCCCTGCACGGTCACCTCGACCGCCTTGACCGCCTCAGGCGGTCGCGCCGGGAAGTTCAGGTTCATCACCACCCCGTCCTGCCAGGTTTCGGCCAGCAAACGGCTGATGATCGGCGGGGCAAAGGCCTCGGCCGTCTCCCAGTGGGCGGTGACGTCGTCGTGGAACCGCTCCAGCGACTGGCTCAGCGCGATCGAGCGGATGCCGAACGCCATGCCCTGCAGCGCGCCTGCCACCGTGCCGGAATAGGAGCAGTCCTCGCCCACATTGTGCCCGCGATTGACGCCCGACAGCACCAGGTCCGGCCTGGCGTCCATCAGGTCGTTGACGGCCAGGACGACGCAGTCGGTCGGCGTGCCCGTCACCGAGAACCGCTTGTCCCCGAACCGGTTGACCCGCAGCGGCTCGGTCAGGGTGATTCCCCGGCCCTTGCCCGACTGTTCCTCGTGCGGCGCGACGATCCAGACGTCGTCCGACAGCGTCCGCGCAATCCGTTCCAGACAGGCCAGGCCCTCGGCCTCGATGCCGTCGTCGTTGGTCAGCAGGATGCGCAAATCAGAAGCCTTTGGTGAGTCGGGAGGGAATAGCCGAATCCCCGCCCCCGCGCACCCTGCGACACCCTACTGGATGACGGCGATGTCCGAGCCCAGGATCACGAAGGCGCCGTCGCACTCGTTGCGGATGCTGGAGCCCTCGTAATCATAGCGGTCGCCCGGCAGGTCGTCGGACCACTCCATGGCCGTGCCGGTGACCCGCACCTTCTGGCGCCCGATCGTGGTCGCCGCCATCCGCTGTTCGTCGCGCGGCAGGGCCCCCGAGACGCAGGGGCGACGCGTGCCGGCCACGTAGCGGTTCTCGCTCTCGATCAACTGGAATTCCTCGCCCGAGAAATTGATCCAGCCTTCGAAGGTGGTCGGGGTCGGGGCGGGCTGGACCTCGGCGACAGCCGGGGCGGCGACGATCAGTGACAGGGCCGCAAGGATCATTTTCATCTCGGGACTCCCTTGTTTCCGTGCATCCCCGCGAAGGCGGGGACCCAGTTCTGTGGGCGACCAGAAGATAGGGTGAGCCCCGTCGCCAAGCCAGCGTCCCGTGAATCACAAAAGCACTGGGTCCCCGCTTTCGCGGGGATGAGCGGACTGGAAAAAATCACCCGACGTGCGTCGCCCCGCCCATATAGGGCAGCAGGGCCGCCGGCACGGCGATCCGCCCGCCCTCGTCCTGATAGTTCTCCATGATCGCCACCAGCGTCCGCCCGACGGCGAGGCCCGAGCCATTCAGCGTGTGCACGAACTCCGGCTTGCCCTCCTTGCGCTTGAACCGCGCGTCCATCCGCCGCGCCTGGAAGTCCCCGCAGTTCGAGACCGAGCTGATCTCGCGATAGGTCCCCTGCGACGGCAGCCAGACCTCGAGGTCGAAGGTCTTCCGAGCCGAAAAGCCCATGTCGCCCTTGCACAGCAGCATCCGGCGATAGGGCAGCTCCAGCTTCTGCAGCACCGCCTCGGCGCAGGCCGTCATCCGCTCGTGTTCGGCGTCGGACTGGTCCGGCGTGGTGATGGAGACCAGCTCGACCTTGTGGAACTGGTGCTGGCGGATCAGCCCGCGCGTGTCCCGCCCCGCCGACCCCGCCTCGGCCCGGAAACAGGGCGTCAGGGCGGTGAGGCGCAGCGGCAGCTCCTCCTCCGGCGTGATCTGCTCGCGCACGAGGTTGGTCAGGGAGACTTCGGCGGTGGGGATAAGGAGGTGCTCGCCGACGCGGAACAGGTCCTCCTCGAACTTCGGCAGCTGCCCCGTCCCGAACATCGCCTCATCCCGCACCAGATAGGGCGGATTGACCTCCAGATAGCCGTGCTCGGTCGTCTGCACGTCGAGCATGAACTGGCCGATGGCGCGTTCCAGCCGCGCCAGCCCGCCCTTCAGCACCGCGAACCGCGCGCCCGACATCCTCGCCGCCGCCTCGAAGTCCAGCAGGCCCATGGCCTCGCCGAGGTCGGCGTGATCCTTGGCCGGCCCACCGGCGCGCGGCGTGCCCCAGCGCGCGGTCTCGACATTGCCCGCCTCGTCCTCGCCGTCCGGCACGTCGTCGGCCGCGAGGTTCTTCTGCGCCGCCAGCAGGTCGCGCAGCGCCTTGCCCTTGGCCGCCTCGACCTCGCCCTGGCCGGCGATATCGCCCTTGAGGGTTTCCACCTCGGCCTTCAGCCGGTCAGCCTCCTCCATGTCCTTGCGGCCCATGGCGGCGCCGATCAGCTTGGACGCCGCATTGCGCTTCGCCAGCGCCTCCTGCCCCGCCGTCTGTGCGGCCCGCAGTTGGGTATCGAGGCTCAGGATCTGGTCGACCAGGGCCTGCGCATCCTCCACGCCGCGCGACGACCAGCCGGCGACGAAATGACCGGGGGTGTCTCGAATGGCTCGGATATCGTGCATGGCGCAGTCTTTGGGGCAGGCTTCAGGAAAGCGGATGCTCTAGCGGGCGTCGCCGCAGGGGGCAAACGCCACGCGCTTCCTTCTACCGGTGGGAGAATGTGGCCGCGAAGCGGACGGATGAGGGTTCGGCCTCACCGGTGACGCACGACCCTCACCCTTTCGCCTGACCGATCGCTGCGCTCCCGGAGGCTCAAGCCCTCTCCAACCGGGAGAGGGAATGGCTATGATCGCCCCATGACCCTGCACGCCCCCTACGACCCGTCCAACATCTTCGCCAGGATCCTGCGCGGCGAAATCCCCGCGGTGAAAGTCTGGGAGGACGACGCCGTCCTCGCCTTCATGGACGTCTTCCCCCAGTCCGAAGGCCACGTCCTCGTGATCTCGAAGACATCCACCGCCCGCACCCTGCTGGAGGTCGAGCCCGACGTGCTGACCGCCCTCGCCGCCGCGACGCGGCGCACCGCCCGCGCCGTCGAGAAGGCCCTCAAGCCCGACGGCGTCTCGATCATGCAGTTCAACGGCGAGGCCAGCGGCCAGACCGTCTTCCACCTGCACGTCCACGTCATCCCCCGCTGGTCCGACCGCGACCTGAAGGGCCACGGCCAGGCCGGCATGGCCGATGTCGAGGACCTCAAGGCGACGGCGGCGAAGATCGCGGAGGCGCTGGACTAATCTCCGCCTCCCCCGCTAAAGGCGGAGCAAGGCCGGCTTAGCTCAGTTGGTAGAGCGCCAGTTTTGTAAACTGGATGTCGCGGGTTCGATTCCTGCAGCCGGCACCACTCCTTCCGGGCCGCTCCCTCATGGCCGAACGCGCGATCAACAAACTGGGTCACCGCATCGGCGCGCGGGGCGGAAAGACGCGCGCCGCGATCCTGGAGGCCACCCGCCGTCTGCTGGACCGCCAGCACCTCGGCGAAATCCGGGTCGCCGACGTTGCGCTCGAGGCCGGCGTGTCGCCGTCGAATTTCTACACCTATTTCAAGACGGTGGAGGAGCCGGTTCTGGCCCTGTGCGAAGCCGCCGCCGTCGATTTCGCGCCCCTGTCGCGCCACCTCGAAGGCGACTGGTCGACGGAAAACGCCTTCGCCGCCGCCCGCGCCTACGTCATGGCCGTGCTGCTGATCTGGCGCGACCACGGCCCGGTCCTGCGCATCGAACACATGCTGGCCGACAAGGGCGAGGCCGGTTTCGTCGAGGCGCGCATCCGCCGCCTGCGCCGGGTCCACCTGTCGCTGGAGCGCCGTATCGCCGTCGCCCACGCCACCGGCTATCACGCGCCCGGCCTCGATCCCCGCCTGACCTCCTACGAGGTCGCCAATCTGGTGGAATCGGTTGCGGGCGGCTTCGACCTGATGCGACGCGGCGACACCCCGCCCGACGCCATCATCGACACCACCGCCCATATCGTCGTGAAACTGGTCACGGGGCGATGATTTCCTCTCCCTCCCCCTCGGGGGGAGGGCAGGCGCGAAGCGCCGGGTGGGGGCGGCAGGGCGATACAGATGCAGGCGTGTGAGGCTTTGCCTTGCCGCCCCCACCCGGTCTCCGCTGCGCTTCGACCACCCTCCCCCTCGGGGGAGGGAGAGGCCTGAGCCTCAGGTCGCCAGCGGCCCGTACAGCCAGGTCAGCCAGATCCCGATGGCCAGAAACGTCCCGAACGGCAGTTTCTGGGTCATCTCGACCTTCCGCCGGGTGATCAACAACGTCAGCACGATGCTGAACCCCGCCGCGCAGGCCCACAGCAGCACCGTCGGCAACCCCGTCCACCCGACCCAGGCCCCCGCCCCCGCGAACAGGATCGGATCCCCCCCGCCGAGCCCTTCCCTGCCGCGCACCCGCCGATAGATCTCGGCCAGCCCCCACAGGATGCCGAACCCGGCCACGGCGCCGACCAGTTGCGGGATCGGCCAGCCCTGGGCCAGCAGCGCCCCCGCGATCAGCCCCGTCGCGATCAACGGCAGTGTCAGCTCATCCGGCAGCCAGAAATTCTCGGCGTCGATCAGGGCGATCAGCAGCAGTTGCCACCCCAGGGCCGCAGTCGCCCCGACCAGCAGCCAGCCGCTGTCATATCCCCACAGCGCCGCCCAGACCCCGATGGCCGCCGCCGCGCATTCGATCAGGATATAGCGCGGCGACACCGCTGCCCCGCACATCGCGCACCTGCCGCGCTGGACCAGCCAGCTGATCGCCGGAACCAGCTGCCAGGCTTTAAGCGTCTCGCCGCAGCTCATGCAGTGCGACGGCGTGACGACGATCTCCTCGTCCCTCGGCAGGCGCACGGTCACCGCGGCGATGAAACTGCCGAAGATCAGGCCCAGCAGACCCATGACGATGGAAGCGTAAACAAGGCTCATCGCTCCCCATACCCGTCACCCTCGGGATTGTCCCGAAGGCCCGGCCCCTTTCACCGTGCATCCCGGCCTGCGCCGGAGTGCACGGAGAGGAAGTGTCAGCCCCCTCCGAGCGCCACCGCGATCCGATAGGTGGTGAACGACGCCAGATAGGCCAGGGCGAACATGTAGACGACCATGACCCACATCCATTTCCAGCTGTTCAGTTCGCGCTTCACCACCCCCAGGGTCGCCACGCACTGCGGCGCGAAGACGTACCAGGCCAGGAACGACAGCCCCGTCGCCAGCGACCACTGGGCCGCCAGGGTCGCGCCCAGCAGGCTTCCCGCGCTCTCGACGTCGGCGATGGCATAGACGGTGCCGAGGGCGGCCACGGCCACCTCGCGCGCCGCCATCCCCGGGACCAGGGCCACGACCATCTGCCAGTTGAAGCCGATGGGGGCGAAGATCGGCTCCAGCGCGTGGCCGATCATCCCGGCGAAGGAATAGTCGATGGCCGGCTGGGTCGCACCCTCAGGCGGATAGGGGAAGGTCGAGGCGGCCCAGACCAGGATCATCAAGGGCAGGATGATCCGCGCCGCCCGCTCCATGAAGATCCTGGCGCGGATCCACAGGTTCAGCAGCACCGACTTGGCGTCGGGCGCCTTGTAGGCCGGCAGCTCCATCATGAAGGGCTCGACCGCGCCCCTCCAGAACACCTTGCGGATGACGAAGGAGACCAGCAGCGCCGACACGATCCCCGCCGCATAGAGGCCGAACATCACCAGCCCCTGCAGGTTGGCGAAGCCCCAGACCGTCTGCTGCGGAATGAAGGCCCCGATGATCAGGGTGTAGACCGGGATGCGCGCCGAACAGGTCATCAGGGGCGCGACCATGATGGTCGTCAGCCGGTCCCGCTTGGCGTCGATCACCCGGGCCGCCATCACGCCGGGAATGGCGCAGGCGAAGGAGGACAGCAGGGGGATGAAGGCCCGCCCATGCAGCCCCGCCCCGCCCATGATCCGGTCCATCAGGAAGGCCGCCCGCGCCATGTAGCCGAAGTCTTCCAGCAGGATGATGAAGGCGAACAGGATCACGATCTGCGGCAGGAAGACGAGCACGCCCCCCACGCCCGCGATCACCCCGTCGACGACCAGGCTCTGCACCAGAGGCCAGACCGGCCCGCTGTCGGGCACGACCGCGCTGACACCCGCACCGATCAGGCCGAAACCCGCCTCGATCGCGTCCATCGCCGGCGTCGCCCAGGCGAACACCGCCTGGAACATGACCAACAGCAGGGCCATCAGGACGACCAGTCCGATGACCGGATGCAGCAGGACCCCGTCGATCCTGCCTGTCAGGGTGTCCGGCCGCTCCGGCGGAAGCACCGCCGCCCGCATGATCTGCTCGGCCCGGCGATGAGCGTCGCGAATGGCCTCGGCGTCCGGCGCGGTCCATGTCTCGCCCTCGGACGTCCAACCCGGTCCCGCCGCCGTCTCGATCTCGGCGACCAGGTCCTCGATGCCGCGCCTGCGCGTCGCAACCGTGGTCACGATCGGCACGCCCAGTTCGGCGCGCAGCCTCTCAAGATCGATGCGCAGGCCCTGTCGCTGGGCGATGTCGTACATGTTGAGCGCTAGAACCATTGGCCGCCCCACGGCCTTCAGCTCCAGGATCAGCCGCAGCACGAGCCGCAGATTGGTCGCATCGGCCACCGCCACGATCACATCCGGCACGGCTTCACCGGCCAGCCGCGCGAGGACCGCGTCGCGCGTGACCTCCTCGTCGGGGCTGCGGGCCCGCAGCGAATAGGTCCCCGGCAGATCCAGCACCGACATCGACCGGCCAGAGGCGGCCAGCACCCGGCCCTCCTTCCGCTCCACCGTGACCCCGGCGTAGTTCGCGACCTTCTGGTGCGCGCCGGTCAGGGCGTTGAACAGGGCGGTCTTGCCCGAGTTGGGGTTTCCGACCAGGGCGACCCGCAGGGGCCTGACAGCGACGTCCATCTATTCGGCGGCTTCGGCGAACAGCTCGACCGTCAGGCCTCGCGCCTCATGCCGACGCAAGGCGACACGCATGTCATCGACTTTCAGCGCCATCGGGTCGCGGCCGAATACACCCTGGTGCAGCAGCTGGACGTGCGCGCCTTCGACGAATCCCAGCTCAAGCAGGCGACGCTCCAGTTCAGCGCCGTGCTCGTCGCCGCCGACCGACACGACGCGGGTGATGATCCCCCGGTCGCCCAGCCGTGCCTCACTCAGGGAAATGACGTTGCTCATGACGCTCGTTCTCTGCGGCGCGCTCGCCCCCGGCAGCGCTCCGATACCTGCGAACGCTTATCAGGAGCGACACCGCTTCGTCCAGTGCGGCGTTTATTCCGCCGCCGCCGGAATCGGATCGTTGGCGGTGGCTTCCTGGGCCTCCCACTCCTCGATCTTGCGGGCCGTGTATTCCGGAGACTTGGTGAAGCGGGCGAGCGCTCCATAGATCACCGGCACCACGAACAGGGTCAGCAGGGTCGAGAACATGGCGCCGGTGAAGATAACCACGCCGATCGTCTGGCGGCTGCCGGCGCCCGCGCCCTGCCACAGGACGAGCGGCAGAGCCCCGAAGGCCGTGGCGATCGAGGTCATGATGATCGGGCGCAGACGCAGCGCCGAACTCTCGACGATGGCCTCCTTGATCGAACGGCCCTGGTCGCGCAGCTGATTGGCGAACTCCACGATCAGGATGCCGTTCTTGGCCGCGATCCCGATCAGGATGATCAGCCCGATCTGCGAATAGATGTTCAGGCTGGAGCCGGCCATCAGAAGGCCGAACAGCCCGCCCGCCGCTGCCAGAGGCACGGTCAGCATGATCACCGCCGGGGTGATCCAGCTCTCGAACTGGGCGGCCAGCACCAGGAAGACGAGCAGCAGGGCCAGGGCGAAGGCCCAGGTTACGGCGCCGCCGGCCTCCTGCTGGTCGCGCGCCGCACCGCCATACTGCAGGCTGACGACGCCCTGCGGCTGCTGCGCCGCCTGCTCTTCCATGAAGGCGACGGCGTCGGCGATGGTCATACCGGGGTTAAGGTCCGCCGACAGAGTGATCGCACGTTGTCGGTCGAGACGGCGACGGTCGGGCGTGTCACCCGACGTCTCCGTCGTGACCACCGACGACAGCGGCACCAGGGCCCCGGATCCCGCCCCCACATACAGCCGTTCCAGATCCCCGACAGAGGTGCGATTGGCCCGCTCGGTCTGCAGGATCACGTCGTATTCCTGCCCGCCGCGGATGTAGGTCGTGGCCAGCCGGGATCCGAACATGGTCTCCAGCGTCCGCCCGATCTCCTGGGCGGACACGCCGAGGGCGGCAGCCTTCTCGGGATCGACATCGACCAGCAGACGCGGCGCATTGGGCTCGTAGTTCAGACGCGGGCGTGAGAATCCGGGGTTCTCCAGCGACGCCGCCAGCAGCGGTTGCAGCCAGTTGTAGATCTCTTCGTACTCCGCGCCCGTGGCGATCAACTCGATCGAATTTCCGCCGCCACCGCCGCCGCCACGCTGGAAGGCCCCGGGCGTCGAGGCGTTGACCTGGGCGCCCGTCTGGCTGCGCAGCTTGCCGTTCAGCTCCTGGGCGATGTCGTCGGCCGAGCGCTCGCGCTCCGACCAGTCTTTCAGGATCAGCGAGGCGTTGCCGGAGTTGTAGCTGCCGCCGCCGAACCCCGGGGCGGAAATCAGGAAGCTTTCGACCTCGCCCGCGTCCTTGTACTCCGCCAGGATCGGTTCCAGGCCCATCATGATCTGGCGTGTGTAGTCGAAGCCGGCGCCCTCAGGCCCCTGGACACGCACCTGAACCCGACCCCGATCCTCGGGCGGCACAAGTTCGTCCGGCAGGGTCAGGAATATGCCCCCGGCCCCCGCGCCGACCAGCAGGATCAGGAGGGAGACGCCGATCACGGCCACCCGCTTGCCGACCATCGCGTCCAGCGAATTGGCGTAGGAGTTCTTCAGCCCGTCCATGGCCCGATCGACGTTGCGCGCCAGCCAGCCCGAGCCGGCGGCGGGCTTCAGGATCTTGGACGCCAGCATCGGCGACAGGCTCAGCGCCAGGAAGGCCGAGAAGGCCACGGCCGCTGCGATGGCCGCCGCCAGCTCAACGAACAGCCGCCCGACGTATCCCGGCAGGAACAGCAAGGGCGCGAACACGGCCAGCAGGGTCACGGTGGTGGCGATGACGGCGAAGAAGACCTGACGCGTGCCGCGCTCGGCGGCGACCAGCGGCGGTTCGCCGTGGTCGAGGCGGCGCTGGATATTCTCGGTCACCACAATGGCGTCATCGACGACCAGTCCGACGGCCAGCACCAGCGCCAGCAGGGTCAGCAGGTTCAGCGAGAACCCGAGCGGCGCCAGGACGATGAAGGTCGACAGCAGGCAGATCGGAGCCACGATCGACGGGATCAGCGCCGCCCGGAAGCTGCCCAGGAAGATGAAGTTCACGAAGGCCACCAACACCATGGAGATGCCGATGGTGATCCACACCTCGTCGATGGCGTGGGATGTGAAGACCGAATTGTCCGAGCCGACGACCAGTTCGGTGCCGGGCGGCAGTGTGGCTTGCAGTTCCTCGACCAGGGCCTCGACGCCCTTGGAGATTTCCAGATCGTTTGACTGGGCCTGACGGGTCACGGCCAGACCGATCTGGTCCAGTCCGTTGCCGCGGAAAAGGCGGCGCGCCTCGGCGGGGCCTTCCTCGACCCGGGCGATGTCGCCCAGACGGGTCACATAGGTCGCGCGGGCCTGCAGGGCGCCGGTCGCGCCCGAGCCGTTGGGAATGGAGCCGGTCGAGACCGCACCCGAGGCGCCCGCCGAACCGATCGACGCCGATCCGGCCGTGCCGATCGGCAGCCGGGCGAAGTCCTGGGGCCGCGCATAGGTGCGGGCCACCCGCACGGTGTAGTCCTTGTCCGTCGATTCCAGCGCGCCTGCCGGCAGTTCGACGTTCTGGCTCGTCAGGGCCTGTTCGACGTCCGAGACGGTCAGGCCGCGCGCGCCCATGGCGGCGGCGTCCAGCCAGATGCGCATGGCGTAGCGCTGCTCGCCGTAGATCTGGGCCTGGGCCACGCCCGGCACGGTCGCCAGACGGTCCAGCAGGTTGCGGTCGGCGTAGTCGGTCAGCTCCAGCCGGTTCATCGACGACGACCGCAGGAACAGGATCATGATCGGCTGGCTGTCGGAATCGGCCTTGGCGACTTCCGGCGGCTGGGCCTGGTTCGGCAAGCGGCCTTGCACCCGGCTGACCCGGTCGCGAACGTCCGAGGCGGCGACGTCGATATCGCGATCCAGGGCGAATTCGATCGTGACGTTCGACCGGCCGTCGCGGCTGGACGAGGTGATCCGCTCGACGCCCTGGATGCCGGCGACCTGCTGCTCGATCGGCTCGGTGATCCGGTTCTCGATGACCTCGGCCGAGGCGCCTGCGTAGCTGGTCGAGACCGAGACGATCGGCGGATCGACGTCCGGCAGTTCCCGCACCGGCAGGAAGAAGAAGGCCGCCGCCCCGATCACACACAGAACGATCGCGGCCACGGCCGCGAACACCGGCCGCCGGACGGAAATGTCGGAGAGCATCATCGTCCGGCCGCCTGCGGCTGCGCGGCGGCGGACGGTGCAGCCGCCGGGGCCTGGGCGGCGCCCTGTGCGGCAGGCCTTGCGCCCCCGGCTCCCGCAACCGTGATCGGCGCATTGGGCTGGATGCGGTTCAGGCCGGAGCCGACAACGCGGTCATTGGCCGCCAGACCCGAGACGATCTCTACGAAGCCGTTCTCGACCGCTCCGGTCTCGACCGTCACCCGCTGGGCGGTCGAGCCGCGCTCACCGGAGGCGATGCGATAGACGAAGGCGCCGTCGCCTTCGTACTGGATGGCGGACTCAGGCACCGACGGCGTCTGGCGCTGGCCCTGCTGGATACCAACCCGCATCAGCATGCCGGGACGGATGCGTCCGCCGGGGTTGGGGAACTCGGCACGTGCGGTTACGGCGCGCGTCGTCTCGTTGATCCGGGTATCGATCAGGGCGATCCGGCCCGAGAACTGTTCGGAGCCATAGGCGTCGGCCGTCGCCACGATCGGCAGGCCCTGACGCAGCAAGGCGAGGTAGCGTTCAGGCACCGGGAAATCGACGCGGATCACCGAGGTGTCATCCAGGGTGGCGATGACGGCTCCCGGGCTGATCAGGGTGCCCGGCGTCACCGAAGACAGACCCAGGGTGCCGGCGAACGGAGCCCGGATCATCCGGTCGCCGCGACGCGCCTCGGCGGCGGAGAGCGAGGCCTGGGCCGTCTCCAGCGCCGTTTCGGCGTCCTCGGCGGACACGCGCGGCGCGACGCCGCGCTCGGCCAGCGCCTTGAACCGGTCGAATTCGCGCTGGGCCTGCGCCACCTGTGCACGGGCCTGAATGATGCTGGCGTCTTCCTCGCGCGCCTGAAGCTGGACCAGAGGCGTCCCCGCAGCCACGCGCTGACCGTCGCTGAACAGGACGGCGGTGATCAGCTCCGAGGTGCTGGAGGTGACGTTCACCGACCGTCGGCCGCGCGCAACGCCGAGCACATTGATCTGGTCGCTGAAGGGCCGCAGCGCCACCACAGCCTCGGACACAGCCTGGCCGCGCCCGCCGCCGGGTCCGCCTGGCCCGCCGGCGCCTGCCTCATCACCCGCGAAGGCGACGCGCAACACGGCCGCAACGATCATCAGACCGAGCACGGCGGCGGCGATGACGAGGAACAAATGACGTCTGATCACGCGGTTCGATCTCTTTGAGCAAGCGGGCGGCCCGGAATACCCATTCCGCCTCGCCAGGCAACCTAAAGAGTTTGTAACGTGTGCCGTTCCAGTTTCCGGCGCGCCAGACTGTCGCGGATCAAAATCTCCGCCAGAGAGCGACCACCGCGCCCTCCGCCAGCGGCGTTTCCCGGCCCGCGACCGTGCGCCGCCAACCGGCCTGCAGGCTCCAGCGACCGAGGTTGCGCACCACCGAGGTCTCGACAGACAGCCAGCGTGCGCCGTCGCCGTCGGTCATACCGCCAAAGGCCTGGCCCAGCACCATCCAGCCTTCGCCGAAATGGCCGCCCACGGTGAAGTCCGCCCGGGTCTCGTCCGGCAGGCCGTCGCGCATGCGCCGGGCCGCCTGGATCTCGACGAATGATCGGTCCGGTCCCCATCCGCCGGCCAGACCCCTCCCCGGCCCGCCCAGCGAATGACCGGCCGACACCCGGACCTCCCAGTCCTGCTCGCCTGCGCCGGGCGCGGCATAGCCTGCGTTGCGCCCGTCGCCGGAGATCGAATAGCCGGCATAGAGGCTGACCGCGTTCCGGTCGTCACGATACGCCTGCCAGGCCACGCCGAGTTCGACGGGCCCCCGCCCGTCATAATCGACGAAGGCGTCCTCGCCCGACTGCCAATCGCCCTTGAACTGGACCGTCAGAGTCTCGGTCAGCCCGTATTGGGCGAACACGCCCAGCGACCGGTCCTCGCGTTCCATCGGCAACGGCAAGACCGCGCCGGACGGGTCGTAACCCTCCTTCGCGCGCATCGTCTCCGCCTTGACGATGACCTGCCCCTTGCCCTTGCGCTGGTTCCAGGCGTTGGCGTCGGCCGACGTCGCCGCCGTCGCGAGCAACAGGCCCGCGAGGCAGCGATAGAGCATCAGACGTCGTAGCCAGGCGATTTGCGATCCACCAGACGCAGCGCGCCCGGCCAGGCCAGGGCGGCGATGAAGCCGATACCCCTGCCCTGCTCCTTCGTCTCGGCCTGGGCAGCGTCGGGCGCCATGAGGACGTGTTCCCGCCCGCCGGACAGCGCCGCGACCTGCTGGGCGCAGGCGCGCTCGAGGAAGAACATCCCGACCCAGGCCGCAGCCGCCGTCTGTCCGACCGCCAACGTCCCGTGGTTTCGCAGCAACATCAGAGGCTTGTCGCCCAGGTCCGCCACCAGCCGCTCGCGCTCATCGTGGTTCAGCGCCAGACCCTCATAGCCGTGATAGGCGACCTGGTGCTGCAGCAGACAGGCGTTCTGGCCGATCGGCAGCAGGCCCTCGGCTTGCGCCGCCACGCCCACCCCCGCCACGGTGTGCAGGTGGATGACGAAATGCGCATCCTCGCGCGCCGCATGGATCGCGGAGTGGATGGTGAAGCCGGCCGGATTGATGAAGCTCTGCGTCTCCTGAACGATGTTCCCTTCCAGATCGACCTTCACCAGCGACGAGGCGGTGATCTCCTCGAAATAGAAGCCGTAGGGGTTGATCAGGAAATGGTGTTCCGGCCCCGGGACCCGCGCCGAGATGTGGGTGAAGATCATGTCGTCCCACCCGTGCAGGGCGACGAGCCGGTACAGGGCGGCCAGATCGACCCGCGCCTGCCATTCCTCGGCTGAGACCCGCGATTTCAAAGACTGGGCTGCGCCGTCGGCCATACTGACTCCTCCATCGCCTCTTGCCGGGCGAAGTCGGCAACGTCGCGCCAACACTGGATCGGGTCAAGACGCACCACATTCAGGCTTCGTTAACCGAGTTTTCACCACCTGCGGCCAAGGTCGAAACTGCTCGGACGCTCAACGTCCGGCCGGAGTTCGCCGTGACCGCTGTTGTTCAACTTCAGTCCCATCGCTCCACGGATGCGGAGACCCTGTCCTCCGCACAGCATCTCCTTGAGCTCGCGCGCGGCAAAGGTGTGGACGATCGCCGCCGGTTGCTGCTTGGCATTGCAGCCCTGTGCGACACGACCCCGCCCGGCGCCGAGGCCTCGCCCATTCTCGGCGAGATCTTCATGGTCATCGCCCGCCAGGCCGAACGCGATATCCGAAAAGCCCTGTCCGACAGCCTCGCCGCCGCCGAATGGGCCCCGCCCGCCCTCATCGCCATGCTGGCGCTCGATGAAATCGAGATCGCCCGCCCCGTCATCGCCCAGAGCCCGCTTCTGAAGGATCAGGACCTGCTGCGCGTCCTGGTCGAGGCCACCATCGAGCACCAGATCGAGGTCGCGCGCCGCCCCCGCATCAGCGGCCGGGTCGCCGACGCCATCATCGACCGCGGCGAACCCGCCAGCCTGACGGCGCTGGCCGGCAACAAGACCGCGGAAGTCAGCGAAGACGCCCTCGGCCGTCTGATCGAGCAGTCGCGCCGCATCGCCGCCCTGCGCGCGCCCCTGACCCGACACCCGCGTCTGAACGACGCCCTGGCGACGCAGCTCTATCAGTGGGTCGGCCAGTCCCTGCGCGAGGCCATCGGCGAGCGCTTCCGCGTCGACGAGACCCGGCTGGCCGAAGCCATCGACGCCGTAACCCGACCCGTCGCCGCTCCGCCCAGCGCCGAGCCGCTCGGCATGGAACCCGCCGACGTCACCGATCATGAGGAGATGGAACGCCGTCTCGTCGCCAAGCTGCAGAGCGCCGGCCAGCTGCGCGCCGGCTTCCTGATCCGCGCCGTCCGCGAGAAACGCCTCAGCCTGTTTGAACACGGCATCGCGGCCTTGGGCGGCTTCCCGATCAGCCACATCCGTGCCGCGATCATGCGCCCCAGCCCGGACGCCCTGTTTCTGGCCTGCGCCGCCGTGGGCATCGACCGCGCCGTCTTCCCGGCCGTGCTCGATGAAATCCGCAAGCTGAACGATGGCTGGCCTGGCGATGGAGACGAGGGCTATGCGGGCCGTATGACCCTGCCGCCATCCGCCGCCATGCGCGAATTCCGCGCCCTGATGGGCCACATCGGCGACTGACAATCCGTCACGGCGTTTGACTTCCCTGTCCGGCTCGGCTTCTCGTGACCGGGTGAGCGTCGACCCCTCCTCCCTTCGAATCGCCTTTTGCGCCAGCGACCGCCCCGAGGCTGTCCAGGCCCGCGATCGCCTGACCGAACGCTACGGATCGGCGCCGGAGGCACAGGCCGATGTCATCGTGGCCCTGGGCGGCGACGGCTTCATGCTGGAGACCCTGCACGCCAACCTGATGCGCAAGATTCCGGTCTACGGCATGAACCGCGGCTCTGTCGGCTTTCTGATGAACGACTACGACGAGGAGGCCCTGCCCGAGCGGATCGCCGCCGCCGGCCGCGCCGTCATCCACCCGCTGCAGATGGACGCCTGGACCGAGAGCGGCGCGGTGCATACCGGCCTGGCCATCAACGAGGTCTCCCTGCTGCGCCAGACGCGCCAGTCGGCCAAGCTCAGGATCAGCGTCGACGGCAAGGTCCGGCTGGAAGAACTGGCCTGCGACGGCTGCATGGTCGCCACGCCCGCCGGCTCCACCGCCTACAATCTGTCGGCGCACGGCCCGATCATTCCTCTGGACGCGCGGATGCTGGCCCTGACGCCGATCAGCGCCTTCCGGCCGCGTCGCTGGCGCGGCGCCCTCCTGTCTCACCGCGCCAGTGTCGAGTTCGAGGTGCTGGAGGCCGACAAGCGCCCGGTCAGCGCCGTGGCCGACAGCCTGGAGATCCGTCGGGTCGTGAAGGTGGCGGTCAGGGAGCGCCGCGACGTCAGCCTGACCATGCTGTTCGACGCCGGCCGCTCGTTCGAGGAACGCGTCCTCGCCGAACAGTTCACAGGGTAAGGCCTGATCGGGATATGTGTTGGCGGTTTTCCCCTGCACGCAGGTCACGGGTTCTTAAGAGCCCTCGTGCATCCTGAGGTCGTCAGTCTTCAGGAGTTCATCGTGAGCAACCCGGCTCAGGTCATCCGTCCACCCAACATGCTGCGCGCCAAGGTCGGCGGCGGTTTCGGCGGCATCAATGCCGACGCCATCGCCAGGGCCGAAGAGGCCCTCAAGGCGATGTCCGGCCAGTTCGGTCAGTGGCTCCAGGACGAGATCACCAAGCTCGACGCAGCCCAGGCCGCGATCCGCGCGGAGGGTTACAACAGCCAGACCGCAGAAGGCCTTTATTTCCGCGCCCACGACCTCAAGGGTCTCGGCGCCACCTACCAGTATCCGCTGGTCACCCGCCTCGCCGGTTCGCTGTGCAAGCTGATGGACGATCCCATCAAACGCCTCGAGGCGCCGATGAAGCTGATCGACGCCCACATCGACGCCATCCGCGCCGTCGTCCGCGACCAGATCCAGACCGACGACCACCCTACGGGCCGCGTCCTGTCGGAAACCCTCGAAGCCGAGGTCGCCGCGCACCGGGCGGGCTGACCCTTCCGTCGGGATGTCGGGCGCTTTCCGATATCTTCTGGCCCCTAACTGAAGGGGGAAGCCAGTGCTTATCGAATTGCCGCCTACTCGGGGTTTGCACCACTAGCGGCGCGATCTCGGCCCTGGCTTCGCCCCCTTACGCGTGGTTCAGCTCGACCCAGAGGGCCACCCTCCACTCAAGCGCTCTCCCTCCGGGAGAGGGTTTTTTGGGTCATACCCATCAACGGACGCCCGAATTCACCCAACGAATTCAACGCTCCGATCTTTTGAGAGCCGTTTAACCAGGCGCCCTTCAAATCGGGCGTACACTCTGATCACCCGGTCTTTGACAATCCAGGTGAGCAGAAAGACCCCGTCGGACGAAGCGCCCCTCGGCTAACATACTGATTTTACTTAGACCACGGTGCGTTTCGTCCGTTTCGTCCGTTTCGTCAGGGTGTTTTACGTCCGGACCAACAGACGAAACCGGCGCTCAGGCAGTGAGCGACCGCGTCGCGAGCGGTAGCGCACCAAGAGAGCCTCAGGCCGCGTTCGCCGCCGTCATTCGAGCGGGGGGGCTGGTCGGCTGATCCAGCCGTTCCATCAGATAGGCCAGGTCATCCCTCGGCGCGTTCGGACGCTGGGTCAGGAACCGCTCCAGCATCCGCTCGCGGAAGGCCTCGCCTGAGGTATCCGCCCCTTCGGCCGACAGCTGACGCCAGGTGTCGACGCCGGCCCGGAACGCCTGGAACAGGCGCGGCGGCAGACCCGCACGGTCGTAGATCGCCTTCAGGCCCAGCGGCCCGGCGTCATGCACCATCAGCCAGGCGCGCGGGTGCGGCGTCGACGACAGCTCGGCGACGCCGTGCTCGAACAGGGTCATCTTGCCCCGCGCCAGGGCCCGCAGCAGCAGCGACGCCGTCAGGGCCTTGCGCGCATTCAACTGGGCCACGAACATCGGCAGGTCCGCACTGGCGCCCGCCTGGTCGATCAGGTCGACCGTCGCGCGTTCACGGGCGAAGCTCGACAGGCGGATGGCGGTCTCGGGCGCCACGGCATGGCGGGTGATCAGATGCTCGCGCACGGCGTCGGACGCCAGGGCGACCAGCCGTTCGGTGATGCCCAGCGGCAGGACCTGGCGATAGGCCAGGGCGGCCACGACCTCGGGTGTCTGGCCGAACCGGTCGACCACCTTGCCCATCGCGCCTTCGGAAATGTCGGCGTTGTCGTTGGACGCCAGGGTCCGCACCGCCTGCTCGCAGCCGTCCGAGCTCAACACGTCCGCAACGTCGCGCGACACGGTCGGGCGGGCGGCGATCGCGATCTGACGCACGGCCGAACCGGCGCGCACGATCTCGATCAGGTCCTCGTCGGTGAAGACGGGCGAGGCGCCGATGACCGGCAGGGCGATGGAATCCACGTCCGCCGCCAGAATCCGCGCCACATCGCGCGGCAACAGGTCCGAACTCTTCAGCGTCACCGCCAGCGCCCGGCGAACCAGTTCGGCAGCGTCGTTGGCCAGGACGCGCATGATCTTCTGCGCCGCCTCCCGGTCCTCGGCGGTCAGCTCTGCCCGGTCTATGCTGCGGCACAGCTTGTGCGCGGCCGAGGCGCGTTCGTCGTCATCGGTCGCCTTGATCAGGCGGCGGATGTCGAACTCGGTGAGGCGGGCGCGGTGAGCGGTCATGGGGCTTCTTCAGGCGAGTCGCGTTCGGACGACATCAGGGTGAGCCTGCAGGCTTAACGCCCGGTTTACTATGGGCGGATCACGCGCTCGATCCGGCTCCTGGGGAGAAGGCGCCGCCGAAGCCGCCCCCCTTGCCATCGCCATCCTGGCCCAGCAGCAGCGCGAGCAGGCTCTGGTCCTGTTTCAGCCGGTCCAGACGCGCCGCCAGGGCAGTGTCCTGCTCGCTCAACAGCGGCGCCGTCGGACCGACCGGCGCGACCGCCCCGCCGGACCCGGCCGTTCGCTGCAGGTTGGCGTGCACCTCGGCCACCGTCGCCGCCCGCCCGTCGCGATAGAAGATCGAGCGGTTGGCCGCCGCGGCCTGCGGGAACATGACGACCGCACTCGAGCCAGGTCGTGTCGCCATGGCCTCCATGATCTGGGCCGCGCCCGCCGGTCCCAGGAAGTGGGCCGCGTAGAGGTCTCCGGCGCCCGGTTCCCTGCCTGTCCGGCCCCGCAGATAGGCGGCGTTCGACGCCGTCAGCTCCCCCGCCATGGTCGAGGCGGCCTGCGGGTCGAAGCGAAGATCCAGCACCACGTTCCGCGCCGATCCCTCGACCCGCCAGCGCCCGTCCGAGCCGCGATGGATCAGGTCGGCGTACTGGCCGTATCCGTGCTTGGCGCCGTGCTGTTTGACGGTCGCCAGCCAGGTCTGTTCGATGAACTGGAACAGGCCGGACGCGGAAGACGTCGGCGCCCGCGCATTCGGATTGAACGAACTCTCCCGCCGCGCCGTCCGCATCAGGAAGTCGTAGTCCACGCCGGTGCTGCTGGAGGCGCGCCGAATCGCGGCCTCCACCCCTCCCGACGCTGGAATCGCTCCGACGGTCATGCCCGGAAACTCGGAGATCATGGTTAATCGAGCGTTAATGTCGGTTAACGCGGCCGTCCGGATGTCACACCGATAACTGATCGACGTTCAGTCAGAAACCGTAGTTTCGGACGCCCCAATCCCGCCATGGACCGCGCGCGTCATTCTCCCATGGGTTGCTGGGGAGCGGCTTCTACGAGGGAGTGACGGTCATGATGATACAGACTGCAGGCGGCCCCGGACTGGTCAGCCCCATCGACTTCGGCGAGCGGCGCAAGCCCCTGCCCCCCGCGACCTGGCTCGCCGTCGGAATCGTCGCCCTGGCTCATATCGGGGTCGGGACGGCGCTCTACTACCAGAGGTTCGAACTGAAGACGTCCCCCGATCGAAGCGAGCCGCGCGTCATCGACGGCAGCGTGATCGTGCTCCACCGGGAGCCACCGCCACCCGTCGTCACCATGACCCCTTCCGCGCCGAACCCGCCGGTTCACCGCCCGGAGAGCCCGCCCACGACCGTCGAGACCCTGACGACGGTCATTCCCGACAGCCCGACGGCGGCGACCGGCCCTGTGATCAACACCACCGTCCTCGTCGACCCGACCACCGCCACCGGAACGGCCCGGGAGTCCGAGGTCGAAGCGCCACGCGGCCCTCCGGTCATCCGCTCGCCGCAGTGGATCAGCCGCCCCACCGGCGACCAGCTCACCCACGCCTATCCCGACCGCGCCCTCAACGGCGAGGTCTCCGGCTCGGCCACTCTCAGCTGTCGCGTCGAGGCGGCGGGTACGGTCACCGGCTGCACCGTCGTCTCCGAAACGCCGGGCGGCTACGGTTTCGGCCGCTCGGCCCAGCAGCTGGCCCGCTACTTCCGCATGAGCCCGCAGACGGTGGATGGCCAGGCGGTCGACGGCGCCCAGGTCACGATCGGCATCCGTTTCACCCTCCCGGAAGACTGAACCTCAGCGGGTCGAGGGCGGCGGCGTGCGAACCGCGCGGCCGCCTTTCGATCCCGTCCGCCACGATCCGTCCGACCAGCGGCCCCAGCAGCCAGCCGTTCCGCCTCGGCGCCAGGGCCAGATGCAGTCCGTCCCCGAGCGGCCCCGCCAGGGGCAGGCCGTCAGATGTCGCGCCGCGCACGCCGCCCCGCCACTCGATCGTCTCAGGCGCTGCAAGCCCGGACAGCCGCGCGGCCACCTCGGCCAGCCTCGCCGACGCCGCCGGATCGGGCGCCGTCTCACGGCTGCCGTGGACCATCGTCGCACCGATCAGGGATCCGGCGCGCGCCGGCGTGACATAGCCCCCGACGGCTCTCACCACCCGGTCGGTCAGGGATGCTTCGGTCCGACCGATCTGGCCCGCGATCGGCTCGATCCGGTTGATGATGTCCGTGGCCGCTTCAGGCAGACCCGCAAGAGCGGCGGCTGCTCCCGTGGCGATGATCAGTTGACGGGCTTCGACCCGGCCAGCCGTCGTCTCGACCCGCCAGCCTTCCGGGGCCCGGTCGACGCTGCGCGCTTCGGCGCAGACGAACGCGGCGCCCAGCCCCGATCGTAGCCTCGCGAGCGCGGTCTCCGCATCGATGCGCACATCGCCTTCGGCGCGGATAACATCGCCATCCGCCTGCACAGAGAAGCCAAGGCCGGTCAGGGTCTCCGCGACGGCGACGGCATCCGACCCGCGCCATTCCGCCGGAGTTCGATACAGAACCAGCCCCGACCGCCCGGCGAAAGCGGGCCATAGCCCGGCCGCGTGTCTCAACAGGGCCGCACGCGCGGCATCCGCACCGTCCAGCTGGCTCTCGAACGCAGGCGCGATCATGCCCGCCGCGACCGACGAGGCATTCAGCCGCCCAGGATCGACCACACGCACGTCATGCCCGCGCGCGGTCAACTCGACGGCGGCCGAGAGGCCCAGCACGCCGGCCCCGATCACCACAATGTCACAGGAGATGTCCGCCACGGCCGGTCCTTCGACCGACCGGGCGGGGATTTCAAGCCTCGGAGGGGCTTGTCGTCACTCCGCCGCCAGTTCCGCCGCCTCGCGTTCGTCCTTCGCCGCGTCCAGACGGTCTACCAGGGCGTCGTGCTGACGCCACAGGGCGGCCGGCAGGCGCTCGGCGAACAGGGCGTAGAACTCCGGGATCAGCGCGGCCTCCTCAGACCAGACGTCCACATCGACGTCCAGCAGGGTCGCCAGGGCGGCGTCCGACAGCGACAGGCCTTCGAGGTCCAGCGCTGCCCGCGTCGGCACACGGCCGACGGCGGTATCGAGCGCCTCGGCCTTGCCGTCCAGGCGCTCGGAAATCCACTTCAGGACGCGGGCGTTGTCGCCGAAACCCGGCCAGACGAAACGGCCGGCTTCGTCCTTGCGGAACCAATTGACGAAATAGATGCCCGGCAGCTTGGCCGGATCGGCCTTTTCGCCGAGCGCCAGCCAGTGGGCGAAATAGTCGCCCATGTTGTAGCCGCAGAAGGGCAGCATGGCGAACGGGTCGCGGCGCAGGGTGCCGATGGCGTTCTCCGCCGCCGCCGTGCCTTCAGACGCCACAGTCGAGCCCATGAAGACCCCGTGTTCCCAGTCGAAGGCCTCGGTCACCAGAGGCACGGCCGAGGCGCGACGCCCCCCGAACAGGATGGCGTCGATCGGCACGCCTTTGGGGTCTTCCCACTCCGGCGCGATGGTCGGGCACTGGGAGGCCGGCGCGGCGAAGCGGGCGTTGGGGTGGGCGGCGTGTTCGCCCGAGGCCGGGTCGTGCGGCTGACCCTTCCAGTTGGTCATACCCTCGGGCGCGACCTTGGTGAGGCCTTCCCACCAGACGTCGCCGTCGGCCGTCAGGGCCGTATTGGTGAAGACGGTGTTGGTCGCGAGCGTCGCCAGGGCGTTCTGGTTGGTGTTGCGGCTTGTGCCCGGGGCGACGCCGAAGAAGCCGGCCTCCGGATTCACGGCGTATAGACGTCCGTCATCGCCGAACCGCATCCAGGCGATGTCGTCGCCGATCGTCTCTGCCTTCCAGCCCGGTATCGAGGGCTGCAGCATGGCCAGGTTGGTCTTGCCGCAGGCGCTGGGGAAGGCGGCGGCCATGTATTTGGCCTGACCCTCGGGACTGGTCAGCTTGAGGATCAGCATATGCTCGGCCAGCCAGCCCTCGTCGCGGGCCATGACCGAGGCGATGCGCAGGGCGTAGCATTTCTTGCCCAGCAGGGCGTTGCCGCCATAGCCCGAGCCATAGGACCAGATCTCGCGGGTCTCGGGATAGTGGACGATCCACTTGTCCTCGTTGCAGGGCCACGGCACGTCGGCCTGACCCTCGGCCAGCGGGGCCCCGAGGGTGTGGACGGCGGGGACGAAGACGCCGTCCTCGCCCATCAACTCGAGCACCGGCTGACCCATGCGGGTCATGATGCCCATCGATATGGCGACATAGCCGCTGTCGGTGATCTCGACGCCGAGGGCGCTGAGATCGGAGCCCAGCGGGCCCATCGAGAAGGGCACGACGTACATGGTGCGGCCGGCCATGCAGCCGTCGAAGAGGTTGTTCAGACGGGTGCGCATCTCGACCGGATCGGCCCAGTTGTTGGTCGGGCCGGCGTCCTGTTCCTGCTCGGAGCAGATGAAGGTGCGGCTTTCGACGCGGGCGACGTCCTTGGGGTCCGAGGCGGCGTAGTAGCCGCCGGGCCGTTTGGTCTGATCCAGCGCCTTCAGCGTGCCCTTGTCGATCAGGTCGGCGATGATCGCGGCCTTCTCGACCTCCGAGCCGTCGCACCAGTGGACACGCGCCGGCTTCGTCAGGGCGGCGATCTGTTCGACCCAGGCGAGCAGGCCCTGGTGACGGGTCGGCGCCGGGCGAAGGCCCGGTACGGCGATGCTGGAATCCACGCGAACTCTCCTGATGCGTCGGCCCGGCTGGTCTGTCGCCGCCGTGGCCTCTCCCTAGTGTTACAGCGCCTCACGGACTGTAACGGCGCAAAGACACCCCGCGCGACGCGACGTCAACCGCTGCAAGTTTTCGCCCCGCGTCATCGTGACCACGCACGCCTATGGGCCGAATCCGGTCGCGCTTCCCGCCGGGCGGCTGTATCCCGAGCCTGTGCAGACGCTCGATTCCGTCCAGACCGCCGCTCCGCAAGGCGCCCTAGCCTCGCCCGCCGTGGCCCGCAACGCCGCGCCCATCCTCGCGGTGCTGCGCGCCCACCTGCCCGCCCGCGCCCGCGTGCTGGAGATCGCGTCCGGCTCGGGCGAGCACGCGATCGCCTTCGCCCGCGCCCTGCCCGCGACGACCTGGACGCCCAGCGACCCGTCGCCGGAGGCCCGCGCCAGCATCGCCGCCTGGAGGGCGGAGGCCGCGCTGGCGAACCTGAACCCTCCGCTCGAACTGGACGCCGCCGAACCGGACGCGTGGCCCGAGGTCGACGCCCAGGTCGTCTTCTGCGCCAACATGATCCACATCAGCCCGTGGGCGGCGACCGAGGGGCTGATGGCCGGCGCAGGACGCATCCTGCCCGACCCGGGCGGCCTTCTCGTGCTCTACGGCCCCTACCGCGAGGCCGACGTTCCGCTCGCCCCATCCAACGCCGCCTTTGACGACAGCCTGAAATCGCGCGATCCGGCCTGGGGCCTGCGCGAACTC
Source organism: Brevundimonas sp. TWP3-1-2b1 (assembly GCF_049896165.1). Lineage (NCBI taxonomy): Bacteria > Pseudomonadati > Pseudomonadota > Alphaproteobacteria > Caulobacterales > Caulobacteraceae > Brevundimonas > Brevundimonas sp. TWP3-1-2b1. The sequence goes on from NZ_JAFCTT010000002.1 coordinate 233,105, forward strand.
GACGCGGTCGTGGCGCTGGCCAGGGTCCACCGCCTTCATCTGACCCGTCGGGTCGAGATGCCCGCCAACAACCTGATGCTTCTTTTCCGCCGCGTCTGACCGGAGTTTCGACCATGAAAGCCCTGTTCCTGGCCCTGGCCCTCGCGGTCGTCGCCCCCGCCGCCCTGGCCCAGACCACGCCCGGCATCTCGAAACAGGCCAGCCCGCCATCCTATGGAGCGCCGATCTCGCTGACGGCGGCCGAGGCGCTGATCGACCGGGCGCTCACCGCGGCGCGCGCCGGCGGCCATCGCATGGCCGTGGCCGTCGTGGAGCCGAACGGGGAGCTGGTCGCCTTCGTCCGCATGGACGACACCCAGTACGGCTCCATCCTGATCGCCCAGCGCAAGGCCTGGACCGCCGCCCGCTACCGCCTCGCCACCTCGACCATGGAGGAGCGGACCCTGGCCGGGCGCACGGTCATCCTGGCCAATGACGACGCCCTGCCGATCGCCGGCGGCATTCCAATTGTCCTCGACGGCCATGTCGTCGGCGCCATCGGCGTGTCGGGGGCCTCGGCCGCCGAGGACGCCGCCGTCGCCACCGCCGCCCTCGCGGCCGACTGACGCCTTGGCCTTCTCACGCACCTACGACGGCGCCGAGCCCAGCCGGATCAACAAATGGCTGGGCCAGACGGGCGTCTGTTCGCGTCGCGAGGCCGACGCCCTGATCGCCGACGGCCTGGTCTCCATCGACGGAGAGGTGGTCACCGACGCGGGACGCAAGATCGAGCCGGGCCAGACCCTGACCCTGTCCGACCGGGCCGAGAGCGCTCTGGCGGCGGGCGTCACCATCGTGATGCACAAGCCGCTGGGCTATGTCTCCGGCCAGCCGGAGCCGGACAAGATCCCGGCCGTGCGGTTGCTGACCGACGCCAACCGGATCGGCGACGGCGAGACGCCGGCCGCCGACGCCTCCCTGCCCCCCATCGGCCGGCTCGACGAGGACTCGCGCGGGCTGCTGATGCTGTCCTCGGACGGGGTGGTGGCCAAGGCGGTGATCGGGCCGGAGTCGCGGCTGGACAAGGAATACCTGGTCCGCGTCGCCGGCGACGTGACCGAGAAGAAGCTCAATCTGCTGCGCCACGGCATCATGCTGGACGGGCGGCAGCTCAAGCACGCGCGCGTGTCGCGGATGGAGCAGCAGCGCCTGCGGTTCATCCTGACCGAGGGCCGCAACCGCCAGATCCGGCGCATGTGCGAGCATGCTGACCTCGATGTCATCGACTTGATCCGTGTACGGATCGGGCCGATCCAGCTGGACAATCTGCCTGAAGGCGCCTGGCGGATGCTGACCGCCGAGGAGCGGGTGGCGCTGGTGGGCTGATCGTCCAGACTCCTGAAGACGGAGTCCGGATAGTCCGTAGAGTCTGGGAACGACCCGAACTCAAAAACACAGTCCGAAGCGTTCGAAGAGACCGAAGCGGTCGGATCTTTCAGCTGTTCTCCGGCAGCGCTGCGCGGGGTTTCGACCTGTCAAAGACCTGTGAGCGACGTGGTGTCAGCGGGGTTGAAGCGCAAGGCGGTGCAAGGAAAATAATCCTGCCTATGCGCTTTGCATACCGAGGATTATGTTTTATCCAGTGGCTGACAGGCCGGTACACGAAACAGAGCTAGGGACGCAGACCGCCGAAGTGGGATTCGGCGGCCGCACCGGCATGATCACTTTGGAAAGTGGAGAGGCTTTATCCCGAGTAGAATCTGCTCTTCTGCGCTGGGATCTGGTGGCGTGTGGTGCGCAGCCGCCGGAAGCAAGGAGACGAGCAGCCGCAATCGTTCAGGCGCTCCTAGCTGATCCGTCGGCGACCGGTTGAGCGCGTGAATCATGACCGCCGATAGCAGGCTGATGTTCTTCGCCCCATTTTCAAGCTGCTGTCGGCGAAGTGCTCCCTCGTCATAGATCGGCTCCAGCGAGGCCACATGAGGCCTGAGACAGAGTTCCCGCCGGTTGCCTCCCCTCGCCACCCAGACTGGCTCCAGCTGAAGCATATCGTGGGCGATAGCGTTCCGGAAACTGGCGTAGTAGCCGCTCCGATCAACGATAGCGGTGAGTGCATCTCGCAGACCTGGGGGCAGCTTCGCGGTCGAGATAGCGGCGTTGAGCATCTCGGTTTTGGTCCGCCAGTTGCGCCCGGAATGAAAGATCACTTTGGCTTGGTCGCGCGACAGCTTCGTCACTCGAAAGAACAGCCCGCCCGCGATAAACTCCAACTCCGACCATTGAGCGATGCAGCGGCCTAGAGCACCGTAGAACCGGTCGGCTTCTTCCTGTTCCTTCGCCCTAATTGGCCACGACATGAATGATGATCCCAAGGACGTTTCCGAACGTCGCGACGAGGTTGTGAAGCGGATGCTGGCGACGCCGCCAGTGAAGCACGCCCCGAAGCAAGAGGGGCGCGAGCCTAAGCCCGCGCCGAAGGTGAAGTGATGTCAGGCCTTAATGATGCGGCTCGCAAGCCACGCCTGAGCGTCAGCGGTTTCAATGCCGAAGAAATCACCCCGTCCCGTGATTTCCAGAACGACGATGCCGTCCCTGGCCACGATCGCGTTGCTTGCCCGAAGGTTCGCTATGATCTGAGCGGGTGCGAGGGTCGTTCCGACGATCCAGAATGACAGGAGCGGCTTGCAGCAATCCGGCGCGGTCTGGAGGATTTGAGCCAGACGGGTGTAATCCTCCGGCATAACGTGGCCGCGAAGATCGTAGCTGAGAACGTAGTAGCGCATTTGTAGGCTCCGATGGAGCCGAGGCGCTTGACCCATAGGCCCGACTCTTTGAAAGTCGGGCGTGAACCACGGGCTGCCGCGCACACGGCAGTTGGTGTTGCGGGGACGGGCGATTCCAGTCGTTCCGTCCCCGAACTACCCCAGCGCGATTCCGCCCGTCGCGGAAGAGTCCGGTCCGTTATCATCCACAGGTCTTCACGGTTTGTTCTTTCGTCTCCAACGCGCGAGGGGAGCGGCCTGAAACCTAAACATAGGCTTCGTCAGTCCGCCGATAGGTCAGGCGCTTGCCGACCGTGCCCTTGAGGGCTTCGTCCGTCCCCCGTCGTTGAAGCCCAGCAGGGCGCGGGCGTTGTGGCGGAAGCCAAACTCGGTGAGGTAGCGGTTCAGGTGCTTCTTGGAGCAGTGCTGACAGACGCCCTTCATGCCCTTCTTGAACACGCCGAAGACGCCTTCGGCTGAGTTGGTGTTGACGTCGCCACGGGCGTATTCGCCTGCCGATTGATCACGGTCTCATGCGAGGCAAAGACGGCGTCAGCACCCTTGTAGAGGCGGCTTTCGTCGGTGTGCAGACGGGTCGCCGGATGCACGTTCGCCATGACGATGGCAGAGACCGCCGCCTTGCCCAGCATGTCGCCCTCAGCGTCGAACCGCCTCGCGTGCCCGGATCAGGCGTCGTCGGCGCGGGCGGCCAGTTCGTTGGCGCGACGTTCCATGTCTGCGGCCTGACCGGGCATTCTGCGGCCCGCAGCCTGTAGCTCGGCATCGGTGACCGTGTTGCCGCGCGCCGCGTTCTCGCGGATCTGTCGGGCGCGGTAGGCCGGATCCTCCAGACGACGGCTCTCCTGCCTGAGTTGTTCGGCGCCGCGACGCATGTTGACCACGCCCATCCGCATGTTGACCCGGGCGTCGGCCTGGGCCCGGCGGCCGGCCTCCATGGCGATGCGGGCCTGGGCCTGGGCGGTCTCGGCGACGCGGCGACCGTAGGCGGCCTGGGCTGCGCCGTAGGCCCGAGCGTCTTCACCCGTGGCGCGAGCGTGGGCGGCGTCGATGCGTGCGCCTTCGGCCTGGGTGCGGGCGGCGGCGCGATCGACATCGGCCTGACGTCGGGCGACGTCGGCCTGTCGGCGGTTCTGGTCAGCCTGACGTCGGGCGACATCGGCCTGACGTCTGGCGACATCGGCCTGTCGGCGGTTCTGGTCAGCCTGAAGGCGAGCCTCGACGGCTGCCTGGCGGGCTTCGAGGGCAGCCTGACGCGCCTCCTCGTAGCGGGCTCGCTCCTGGAGGGTCAGGCCCTCAATGTTGCGGCTATTGAAGATTTCGACATGCCTGCCTTCATGACGGGCAGGCGGAGCCGGAGGCGCGGGCGGCGCCGGGGGCGCGGCCCACCGGGTGGGAGCCGGAGGTGCGGGCGGAGCCGGCGGTGCGGACTGTGCAACCCATGTGAGCGCGGGCGGCGGGGGCGGAGCAGCAGGAGCATTCGGAGCCGTCATGCCTGCTGGCGCAGGCGGAGTGGGCGGTATCGGCGGTATCGGCGGCGCATGCATCACGTCGGCATAGGCGCCCTGCGACGTTCGAGCGTGCAGTTCCAGCGCCGCGATCGGGGTGGCCACGGCGGCCAGGACGGCGACAGCGGTCAGGATGACGGCGGGCCGGCGGGCGGGGGTCTTGTCGGTCATCAGGGTTGCGATCCTTCGTTTCAGGGAGCGGCCGTCGCCCGCCATCGCGGTCGCGGCCAAAGACGGGGTTTGCGGACCCGGGGCGGCGGCGAGGCCGATCAGGGCGCGGGCATAGGCGTGACGATCCACCTGTCCGACGGCGACCGCGTCGGCCGCCTCCTCGGAGCGTTCGATCAGGCTGCGATGCAGCATCCAGATCAGGGGATTGAACCAGAGCAGGGCCAGGGCCAGGCGCGACAGGACCAGGAAAAGCCAGTCGCGGCGACGGATGTGGGCCATCTCATGGGCCATGACGGCGGCGGCCGTCTGGGGCCGGGACAGGGTGGCGGGGTCGATCAGGACGGCGCCGGGCGGCAGGCCCCAGCTCAGCGGACTGGCGATCCGGTCGCTGGATCTCAGCAGGGGACGGGCGGCGGGCGCGAGCGTCCGCAGGGCCTCGGTCCAGACCTCGGACTTCACGGGCTTGCCGGCCCCGGTCCAGCGCGAGAGGGTCCAGACCCCGGCCGCGAACCGGCCGGCGACGATCAGGGCCCCGATGGTCCAGGCCAGGGCCAGGGTCTGTCCCAGCGACGGCAGCAAGAGGGAGCCGGAGACGGTCACTCCCTCGACCGGATGCAGGTCGCCGCTCCACAGGGCGAGCGGCGTGGCGGCCTGGGCAGTCGCGGGCAGCAGGGCCAGGCTCAGCGCCGGGCCGAAGGTCATCAGCACCGGCAGAGCCAGCAGGATGCAGACCGTGGCGCGAAGCACATCGACCCGGTCGATGGCGCGGCGCGCAACGAGATGGGACAGGGCCAGACCCAGGCCGGCGACGACCGACGACTTGGCCAGCAGGGCGACCAGAAGGGCGGCGCTCATGGCTCGCGCTCCCGCGCCGCGTCGAGCAGTTTTTCCAGGGCCGCGATTTCGGTCGGCTTCAGCGGCTCGCCCATGCCCAGCAGGGCCGTGGCGGCGCTGGCGGCGGAGCCGGCGAAGAAGGTGTCGACCATCCGCTTCAGGGCGCCGGCGGCGACGGTCTCGGTGCGGGGAACGGGCCGATAGTCGAACCCGTCCCCGCCCGCCGCCCGAGACACCAGCCCGCGATCTTCCAGTCGCTTCAGCAGGGTGCGGACGGCAGAGTCGCTCAATGTATCGGGCATGGCCGCGCGCACGGCGGCGGCGGTCGCGACCTCAAGGCGACAGAGGAGCTCGAACACCTCTCGCTCCCGCCTCGGCAAGCCTTCGATCATCGCACCCTCTCCCGATCCGGTCCGCTACATTTGTAGCGTTACATATGTAGCGGATTGGGGCGGGATTGGGGCGGCGAAATGAAGACTTGGACAGACCTCGATCAGGCGGCCGGGGCGTCCAGCGAGGCCATGTCGATGACGAAGCGGTAGCGCACGTCGGACTTTTCCATCCGGTCGAAGGCGTGGTTGATCTCGTCCATCCGGATCATCTCGACGTCGGGATGGATGTTCTTCTCGGCGCAGAAATCGAGCATCTCCTGGGTCTCGCGGATGCCGCCGATGGGCGAACCCGAGACGCGACGGCGAGCCATCAGCAGCGGAAGGGTCGACATCTCTTCCATCGGACCCAGCTGGCCGACGATGACCAGGGTGCCGTCGATGTCGAGCAGCGGCATATAGGGGTTGAGGTCGTGCTTCACCGGCACGGTGTCGATGATCAGGTCCAGGCTGTTCGCCGCCGCCTTCATCGCCGCCTTGTCGGACGAGACCAGCAGTTCATGCGCGCCCAGCTCCTTCGCATCCGCCTCCTTGTCGGCCGAGCGGCTGAGGACGACGACGTGGGCGCCCAGGCCGGCGGCCAGCTTGACCGCCATGTGGCCGAGACCGCCCAGGCCGATGACGCCGACACGGGTGCCTGCCTTGACGCCCCAGGTCTTCAGCGGCGACCAGGTCGTGATGCCGGCGCACAGCAGGGGCGCGGCCTTGGCGATGTCGAGCGCGTCCGGCACCGACAGGACGAACTCCTCGCGCACCACAAGGTGCTTGGAATAGCCGCCGTAGGTCGGCTCTCCGGTCACCCGGTCCTTGCCGTTGTAGGTCTGGGTGTTGCCGTGGCGGCAGAGCTGCTCCTCGCCCTTGTCGCACTGGTCGCAGTGCTGGCAGCTGTCGACCATACAGCCGACGCCGACGCGATCGCCCGCCTTGAACTTCGTGACCTCGGGGCCGACGGCGGTGACGACGCCGATGATCTCGTGGCCCGGCACCATCGGATAGGACGAGAAGCCCCAGTCGTTGCGCGCCTGGTGCAGGTCGGAGTGGCAGACGCCGCTGTACAGGATCTCCATGGCGACGTCGTTCGCGCGCAACTCGCGTCGGTCGAACTCCCACGGGGCCAGAGGGGTCGTGGTCGAATGGGCGGCGTATCCGATGGTCTTCATGGGGCGATCCTTGAACGGCTGGCGCGGCGTCGGCGCATGGCCGTCACCGTAGATAGAGCCTAGATAGGCTTCGGCCGTGCGTCAGGACAGGCGCGATTGATCGGTCCTCCGATGAAGTCGACATAGCCGCGCAGGATTGCCTTCAACTGCTCCCGCGCTTTGGCGTCGGCAGAGCCCCGGAAACCCGGACCTCGGTCGCCGGCCTGATCGTCGGCGGCGTCGTCGCTTCGCCCCTGGCCGCCCTCATCTCCCGCGTCCTGCCTGTGCGGCCCTTCGCCTGGTCGATCGGCCTGCTGATCCTGGTGCTCGCGGGCATCCAGCTGGTGGGGCCACTGCTCGGCCGCTGAGCCTCGGTCGGGAGGAGCAGGATCGACGGCGACCCGAGCCGTCAACCCGGCCGTGGCGCCTCAACAGGCTGTCCTGAGCCAGGCGTGAAAATCCACGCGAAGCCGTCCTTCTCCCTCCCGCTCGACTTCTCAGTCGCCCTTGTCCCGATCCGGCTCCGACAGGCCGAGATCACCCTCGTCGAACAGGTGGAACTCGTGCCAGACGCCGTTCAGCACGCCGAAAGCGACGGCCAGTCCGACGCCGAGTATCCAGGCGAAATACCACATGGTGTCTGTCCTTCAGCGATCAGTAGAGGTCGGGGTTGGTCTTGAACTCGGTCGAGCTGCTCCGCCCCCACAGCACCCGGTAGACCCAGGCCGTGTAGAGCAGAATCAGGGGCAGGAAGACGATGGTCACGCCCAGCATGATGAACAGCGTCAGATGGGTCGAGGACGCGTTCCAGACGGTCAGGCTTGAGCCGGGATCGATCGAACTGGGCAGGATGAAGGGGAACATCGACAGGCCGACGGTCGAGATGATGCCGACCGTGCCCAGAGACGAGCCGCCGAAGGCCAGAGGCTCGGACCGCCGCCAGAGGCCCGCGAGCGCAACAACCGTCCCCAGAAGACCGAGCACGGGCGCAGCGATGGTCCAGGGCGCGGCCGTGTAGTTGTCGAGCCACGCGCCCGGCGCGGCCACGACGGCGGTGCGCAGCGGATTGGACATGCCCGAGGGATCGATCAGGCCGACGATGCGGAAGCCCAGGTCACCGAAGGCGACGAACAGGCCGCCGCCGACGAACAGGACCAGACTGGCCACGCCGGCGATCGTGCCGAAGACCCGGGCCCGCGCCTGAACGGGCCCCCGCTCCGCCTTGAGGCCCAGCCAGGCCGCGCCGTGAAGCACCAGCATGGCGACCGAGAGCAGGCCGCACAGCAGGCTGAAGGGGGTGAACAGCCCCAGCAGACTGCCCTCATAGAAGGACCGCAGATCGCCATCCAGGCGGAAGGGCGCGCCCAGGAGGACGTTGCCGACTGCGACGCCGAAGACCAGCGCCGGCACGAACCCGCCGACGAACAGCGCCCAGTCCCAGAACGCGCGCCAGCGTCTGTCGGGGCGCTTGGAGCGATATTTGAACGCGACCGGCCTCAGGATCAGCGCCGACAGCACCAGGAACATGGCCAGATAGAAGCCCGAGAAGCTGACGGCATAGACGAAGGGCCAGGCGGCGAAGATCGCGCCGCCGCCGAGGATGAACCAGACCTGGTTGCCTTCCCAGGTCGCGCCGACGGTGTTGATCACCATGCGGCGCTCTTCGTCCGTCTTCGCCACGAACGGCAGCAGGGCGCCGACGCCGAGATCGAACCCGTCGGTCAGGGCGAAGGCGATCAGCAGCACGCCCAGGAGTCCCCACCAGATCAGGCGCAGGGTGGCGTAGTCGAGGGGCAGTTCCATCTCGGATATCCTTGGGACTGGACGATCAGGCGGCGGCAGGCGTGGGTGTAGGCGCGGGCTTGTCCGGGCCGTCGCTCGGTTCGGGAGTCTCGGGCGCGAGGTCGAGGCCGAACAGGTCGATCTCCGCGAACGGACCCTTCCTGATCGTCTTCAGGATCAGTCCGACCTCAACCACCGCAAGACCGCCGTACAAGGCCGTGAAGCCGATGATCGTGGCCCAGAGCTGGGGCACGCTGAGGCTGGAGGCTCCCAGGAAGGTCGGCAGCACCCCCTCGACGGCCCAGGGCTGTCGTCCGACCTCGGCAAGAATCCAGCCCAGTTCGGTGGATATCCACGGCAACGGGATGGCCAGTACGGCCAGCCACAGGAACCAGCGCGTCTCGTGCTTGCGCAGGGTGCAGAGCACAAAGGCGGTGGCGAACAGACCGATCATCAGGAACCCGATCCCGGCCATGACCCGGAACGACCAGAACATCACCGGCACATTGGGCACAGTGCTCCAGGCGGCGAGGACCACCTGATCGGGCGTCGCGTCACGGGGGTCGGCGACATAGCGTTTCAGCAGCAGGGAATAGCCAAGGTCGCGGCGGTTGAGTTCGAAGTCACCACGCGCGCCGACGTCGGTCGGGTCGGCCTTGATCCGCTCCAGGGCGTCATAGGCCAGGACACCGGATTCGATACGGGTCTGGGCGATCGCGACCAGTTCGAGAATGCCTTCAACCGGCGTGTCGATGCTGCGGGTGGAGATGAGGCCGAGCACATAGGGAATCTTGACCTCATAGTGGGTCTCGCGGTCTTCGAGGCTGGGAATGCCGAAGGCGGTCAGGCCGGCGGGCGCCGGCTCGGTGCGCCACATGGCCTCCAGGGCCGCCAGCTTCATTTTCTGGTTGTCGGTCAGGGCGTAGCCGCTCTCGTCTCCCAGAACGACGACCGAGAGGGAGGCCGCCAGGCCGAAGGCCGCCGCGACGGTCATCGAGCGTTTGGCGAATCCCCTGTGGCGACCCTTCAGCAGGTAGAAGGCCGATATGCCCAGGACGAAGACGGCGGCAATCACGTAGCCGGCGCTGACCGTATGGACGAACTTGGCCTGGGCCACCGGGTTGAACAGCACGGCCATGAAGTCCGAGACCTCCATGCGCATCGTGTCGGGATTGAAGGTAGCACCGACCGGATTCTGCATCCAGCCGTTGGCGATCAGGATCCACAGCGCCGACAGATTGGTGCCCAGCGCCACCATGAAGGTGACGAACAGGTGCCCGACCCGGCTGAGCTTGTCCCAGCCGAAGAACATCAGCCCGACGAAGGTCGCTTCCAGGAAGAAGGCCATCAGACCCTCGATGGCCAGCGGGGCGCCGAAGATGTCGCCGACGTAGTGGGAGAAGTAGGACCAGTTCATCCCGAACTGGAATTCCATGGTGATCCCGGTCGCGACTCCAAGCGCGAAATTGATCCCGAACAACAGACCCCAGAACCGGGTGATGCTCCGCCAGATCGGGCGGCGGGTCATCACATAGATGCTCTCCATGATGACCAGCATGAACGACAGGCCGATCGTCAGCGGCACGAACAGGAAGTGATACAGAGCCGTCAACGCGAACTGCAGCCGGGAAAGGTCAACGACCGCGAGGTCAATCATGGAATCAGGCTCCGCAGCGTCGGCCCGATGACCGACAAACCTTCGCCTACGACCGTATGCGATGCTCCGCCTTGATTTCGATCAAGGCCCGGTCCGGCGCCGGCGGCTAGGGCGGACCCATGACGGCCGACGCCCTTCCAACATTTGCTCCCGGTTCCTGGCTCAAGGCCGCGGGCCGGCCCCATCGTCGGCTGCTGGGTCTGTCGGCGGCTCTGGTCGTCGGCGACATCGGGCCGGCGATCGGTTTCGCGGCCGGCCTCGGCCTGGCCATCGGCGCCCTTGAGCATTCGGTCGCCGAGGCCGCCCCCTGGCTGATCCTGGCCGCCGGGAGTCTGGTGCTGCGAGGCTGGATGGGTCAGGCCGCGACCTTCGTTTCCGCCAAGGCCGCGGCGGCGGTCAAAGGCGAGGTCCGGCAGGGGATCGTCGCCGATCTGTTCGCCGGTCGGCGACCTGCCGCTGCCGCCCTGACCGCGGTTGTCGAGGCGGTCGAAACCCTGGACGGTCATGTCGCCCGCTTCGCCCCCGTTCGCATGGCCGCTACCGTCTCGCCGCTGATCGTGATCGCGGTGTGCGCCCTGGCCAGCCCGGTCGTCGCCGGCATCCTGCTGCTGACCCTGATCCCGTTCGTGGTCGGCATGGCCCTGGCCGGTGGCGCGGCGGCGGCCGAGAGCCGGCGGCAGTTCCAGGCCCTTGAACTGCTGTCCGGGATGTTTCTGGACCGCGTTCGCGCCCTTCCCACCCTTCTCTCCTTCCAGGCCGAGGCGCGCACCACGCGAGAGATCGCTGGCGCGGCCGACGAACTGGAGCGCCGCACGGGTCGGGTGCTGAAGGTGGCGTTCGTCTCGTCGGCCGTGCTGGAGTTTTTCTCGGCCCTCTCGGTCGCGCTGGTCGCGGTCTACTGCGGCTTCAACCTGTTGCGCATCCTGCCGTTTCCCGTGCCCGAGACTCTGGACCTGGGCCGCGCCTTCTTCGTGCTGGCCATGGCGCCCGAGGTCTATGCGCCCATGCGCCGGCTGGCCGCAGCCTATCATGAGAAACAGGCCGCCGAAGCCGCGGCGCCGTCGATGGCCGGGCCGGAGCCGGATCGACCGGTCATTGCCCCGCTGTCCTGCCGCTGGTCGAGCGCCCCGGAACTCGACTTCCGATCGGTCACGATCCGCTATGGCGACGGCGCACCGGCGATCACCGATTTCGACCTCCATGTCCCGGCCGGAGCGATCGTCGCCCTGGTCGGACCCAGCGGCTCGGGCAAGACCAGCCTGCTGCATCTGCTGCTGGGCCTGGCGCCGCTGTCATCGGGCGAAGTCCGGGTCGGCGGTCAGGGCCTGTCGCACGCGGGCGCGTTCGCCGGAGCCGTCGGCTGGGCCAGCCAGAACCCGATCGTGGCCCCGGGCGCCCTCTTCGACAACATCGCTCTGGCGAGGCCGGGTGCGAGCGTAGAGGAGATCCGCGACGCCGCTGCCCGCGCGGGTCTCCAGGGTGATCTGGGCCGTATCCTCGACGAACGCGGTGGCGGGCTCTCGGGCGGCGAGCGCCGACGTCTGGGCCTGGCCAGGGCCCTGCTGTCGCCGTCCCGCCTGCTGTTGCTGGACGAACCAACCGCCAATCTCGACCCGGCGTCCGAGACGGCCGTGCTGGAGGTGATCCGCGCGGCGGCGGAAGGCCGCACCACCCTGATCGCGACCCATTCACAGGCCGTCATGGCCCTGGCCGACCGGGTGGTGCGGCTGTGAAACCGACGACCGCGAACACGGGAGACCCGACCCTCAAGGCCCTGCTGGCCGAGCAACGCCGCGCCCAGGGCGGACGGTTGCGGCTTGCCGCCCTGTCCGCTGCCCTCGTCTCCGGCGCCTCGGTGACGCTGCTGGGTCTGTCCGGCTGGTTCATCACGGGGGCGGCGATCGCCGGAGCCGGCGGCTTCGCGGTGGTCCAGGCGTTCAACTATCTGCTCCCGGCCGCCGTGATCCGGATGCTGGCCATCGTGCGGACGGGATCGCGCTACGTCGAACGGGTCAGCGGCCACGCCGCAGCTCTCAAGGCCCTGGCCCGTCTGCGGCCGCTGTTGTTCGCGCGGCTGGCGGCGGCCCCGCCCCGTCGGGCGTTCAGCCTCTCCAGCGGCGAAGCGTCAGCGCGGATGATCCAGGACGTCGATGCGATCCAGACCGTGTTCGTGCGCCTGAGCGGGCTCTGGGGCGCCGGCGCGGGCGCCCTGGCGGCGATCGGCCTGGCGCTGTTGGCCGGCGCCCTGCCCGCTCTCGTCCTGGCCAGCGGCATCGCCATCGCCATCTTCGGAGGACTTCTGATCGGCCGGCGCGTTGCGGACCCGGCGGGTCGGCGGGTGCAGGTCGGCATGGGCCTGTTCAAGGACCGGCTTTCGGCCTTGCAGGCAGCGGCCCCCGAGCTGCGGGCCTATGGCCTGGAGAGTTGGGCCGCCGACCAGGTGGGTCAGGCGGCGCGGACCCTGGATCGTCGCCGGGTCGCGGACGCCGTGGCCGGCGGATGGATCCCGGTGTTCCAGGCCTCGGTCCTGGCCCTGACCGTAATCGGGGTCATTGCGACATCCGCCCCGGCGTCCCTGCCGCTCGTCGCCCTCGCGGCGCTGGCGTCCGTGACGGGACTTGAGGCCGCGGCCGCCCTCACCGCGGGGATGCGCCAAAATGGCGCGGCCCAGGAGGCGCTGGCACGGCTGGCTGAGGTTCTGGATGACCCGGCCAGGCCCGTCATCCGGCAACTCGCACCGGCGATGGCCGGCGACGCCATCATCATCCGCTCCGCGGCGTTGGAGATCGCGCCGCCCTTCCGTCTGGGCGTGATCGGTCCCTCCGGCTCCGGCAAGACGCGGTTGATCGAGACCTTGATGGGGCTGCGCCCCTCTCTCGCCGATCAGTTGCGACTGGGTGGCCTGCCTCTCGAGGACGCCGCTCTGGACGACGTTCGCGCGCGTTTCGCCTATGCGTCGCAGGACGTCCGGCTGCTGGCAGGGTCGATCGCGGACAATCTTCGTCTCGCCAATCCAGGCGCTTCGAACGACGACCTCTGGGCCGCCCTGAGCGACGCCTGCCTGGCCGACCGGGTCGTGGCGCTTCCGGCCGGTCTCGACACGGTTCTGAGCGAGAACGGCGACCGGCTGTCCGGCGGCGAGCGCCGGCGCCTGGGACTGGCGCGCGCCTATCTGCGCGACGCGCCCTGGCTGGTGCTGGACGAACCGACCGAAGGCCTCGACGCCGCGACCGAAACCCGGGTGCTGGACGGCCTCACGCATCACCTTTCGACCCGCCGCCAGGGCCTGATCCTGGTCAGCCACCGATCGGCGCCCACAGCCCTGTGCGATCAGGTCGTCGACGTCTCGGTCACGCTCTCACCCGGTGAAATTCCCATCGGGGGTCGCGACGTCAGGGCCGCCGCTTGACCTGGGTCAAGGACGCCGACCCGGGGCACTGGTCAAATGAGATCTGATCGCCGGAGGAGTGTCATGCGAGTCCCCACGATTATCGGTCTTCTGCTGGTCGGGGCGTGTTCGCCGCTCCCCGGGCCCCGGGTCGAGTCGCCGCCGAGCCCGCCACGCGCTTCAAGCCCACAAGACAACCCTGCCGTCTCGTCCCTGTCGACGGCCCTGGATCGGGAGTCCGCGTCCCGGGGCCGCGCCATGGCGATCATCGGGTGCGCCAGCTGCCACGCCATCGACGCCACAGGCGACAGTCCGCTCGTCGTTGCGCCGCCATTCAGAGAGATTGTGCGGCGCCGAGGTTCCGACGATCTGGCCGCCGCGTTCGAACAGGGCCTGGTTACGACCCATCCCGCCATGCCGCCCTATGTCTTCGGCGCCAGCCAGATTCACGACCTGACCGCCTATCTCGACACGTTGCGCGCACCGGTCGGTCGCCCGTCCACTCCGTAGGCGCCTGGCCCGCATCAGGAGCCATTGAACCTCTGCACCGCCCGCGCCCGGACCTCGATCCCGCCTTGGGTCTCGCTCAACCGCCGGCCATGCTGCCGGTACGGACGAACCGGGCATGCCACGACAGGGCCTCGTCCAGCAGCATCGGCGTCTGGAGGCCGTAGGATCCCTTGAGCGCGCGCTGGAAATAGTCCTCCAGCATCGGGCGGAAGGTCGGGTGGGCGCAGGTGTCGATGACGACGCGCGCCCGCTGTTTCGGCGAGAGGCCGCGAAGATCGGCCAGACCCTGTTCGGTGACGATCACCTGGACGTCCTGATTGATGTGATCGACGTGGGAGACGGCGGGCACCAGGGTCGAGATCTTGCCGCCCTTGGCCGTCGAGGCGCTCATGAAGATCGAGATATAGGCGTTGCGGGCAAAGTCGCCGGAGCCGCCGATGCCGTTCTGGATGCGCGACCCCATCACATGGGTCGAGTTGACGTTGCCGTAGATGTCGGCCTCGATCATGCCGTTCATGGCGATGACGCCGAGGCGGCGGATCACCTCAGGGTGGTTGCTGATCTCCTGCGGCCGCAGGATGATGCGGTCGCGATAATCGCCCATGTTGCGATTGACGCGCTCGGTCAGCTCGGGGCTCAGGCTGAGAGCGGTCGACGACGCCATGCTCAGCTTGCCGCTGTCCATCAGCGCCAGCATCCCGTCCTGGATGACCTCGGTATAGGCGCTCAGATTGTCAAACGGCGCGTCGATCAGGCCGGTCAGGACAGCGTTGGCCGTGTTGCCGACCCCCGACTGGAGCGGCAGCAGCGACGGCGGCAGACGCCCTTTCGACACCTCATGCTCGAGAAACTCCAGCAGATGTCCGGCGATGGCCAGGTCGTCCGGTCCGGGCGCTGTGAAGCCGGCATTGCGATCCGGCCGGTCGGTCTCGACGATGGCCACGATCTTGTCGGGGTCGCAGCGGAAGCACGGCTCGCCGATCCGGTCACCAGCGCGGATCAGGGGGATGGGCACGCGGTTCGGCGGCAGGGCGGTGCCATAGTAGATGTCGTGCATTCCCAGAAGCTCGGGGTTCTGCCACCGGTTGACCTCGAGGATCACCTGGCTGGCCCGGTCCAGCCAGGTCTTGTTGTTGCCGACCGAGGAGGCCGGGATCAGCGCCCCGTCCTCGCGGATGCCCGTGACCTGGATGATCGCCGTGTCCAGCGGGCCGAGAAAGCCCTGCCAGGCCATAGGCGCGACCTGGCTCAGGTGCATGTCGAAATAGGCCATCTCGCCGCGATTGATCCGGTCGCGGCAGGTCGGGTCGGAGTTGTAGGGCAGCCGGAACTCGATGCCGTCGGCCTTGGCCAGGGCTCCGTCCAGTTCCGGGCCGGTCGAGGCGCCCGTCCAGATCCGCAGCTTGAAGGGCCGGCCCGCCGCATGCTCGGCCTCGATCCGGGCGGCGAGCGCCAAAGGGACCGCCGTCGGATAGCCCGAGGCGGTGAACCCGCTGAGCCCCACCGTCGTGTTGGGCGCGATCAGGCTTGCGGCGTCTTCGGCCGACATGACCCTGGCCCGGTGTCGGGCGCTGGCGATGCGATGGTCCGTCATGAAGTGATCTTTCCCAGGTCCCGGTATGGGCCCTGCCATTAGATGAACGCGCAAGTCGGCCCTGGACCCAAGCAGCCGGGCGTCCCTTGTTCAGGTCATGTCTATCGAGACCAAAGCCTCATCAGCCTAAGGGGGGCCTGCCGAACCTTCCGGGGCGTCCTGCTGGCCGCGATAAATGTCCCGAAGCGTATGCAGCACCCGGAGCGCGGCCGGATCATCCAGCCGATAGTAGATCGTCTGCGCATCGCGCCGGGTGGCGACCAGACCTTCGGCCCGCATCCTGGCCAGGTGCTGCGAGGCTGCGGACGGAGCCAGCCTGGCATGGTCGGCGAGGTCGCCAACCGACGCCTCACCCTCGACGAGCCGACACAACAGCAGAAGCCGTTGTTCGCTCGCCAGCAATTTCAACAGGCGCGCCGCAGGTTCGACGCAGTCCTCGAACCCGCCAAGGTCATTCCGCGAAGGGTGAACTGTCAGCGTAATCATCTGCTTACTGTAGAAGATGCGCATACACGATCAAGCCACCCTCCGCCGTCCTGCGGATTCGAGGAGACGGCGCAGGCTCGGACCTGCTCGCCAGCGATGCCGAAGTCGATTGCCATGCGCATGTCAGTTTTCCTCCGGGGCCAGCGGACGGCCGTCGTCGCGCAGGACGATATAGATGGCCGGGATCACCAGGACGGTCAGCAGGGTCGATGAGGCCAGGCCGAACAGAAGCGAGATCGCAAGACCCTGGAAGATCGGATCGGTCAGGATCACCGCCGCACCAATCATGGCCGCTGCGGCGGTCAGCACGATGGGTTTGAAGCGGATCGCGCCCGCGTCCAGCAGGACCTCGCGCAGGGACCGCTCCCCGGTCTGGCTGTGACGAATGAAGTCCACAAGCAGGATCGAGTTTCGGACAATGATGCCGGCCAGGGCGATGAAGCCGATCATCGAGGTCGCGGTGAAGGGTGCCCGGAACAGGATGTGGCCGATGACGATGCCGATCAGGGTCAGCGGAATCGGCGTCAGGATGACCAGGGGCAGTCGGAAGCTTTTGAACTGGGCGACGACCAGCACATAGATGCCGAGTATCGCCACGCCAAAGGCTGCGCCCATGTCGCGGAAGGTGACCCAGGTGATCTCCCACTCGCCGTCCCAGAGCACGGTCGGTCGGCTCTCGTCCGTCGGCTGGCCGTTCATGCGGATGTCCGGCTTGGGAACATCCCCCCAATCGCCCTGACGGATGATCTGGTCGACCGCCATCATGCCGTAGATCGGGGCTTCATAGGCGCCGGCCAACTCGCCCATGACCATGTCCACGTCCCGGCCGTCGCGGCGGAAGATGTGGGTTGAGCCGGGTTCGCTCGAGATGGTCGCGACCTCGCCGAGGGATACGAGCCGTCCGCCGGCCGCGCCTTGCGACACGGCGACCGGCATGGACGCCAGGCCCTCGCCCCAGCTGCGCGCCGACTGGGGCAGGCGCACCGAGATTTCCAGCGGATCGCGCCCCTCGCCACGATGCGCATAGCCGACGACCTGGCCGCCGAGCGCGGCGGCGATGGAGTCGTAGACGTCTCTGTCGCTGACCTTGAGGGCTTCCAGCCGGTCCCGGTCCGGGACGAGCCGCAATCCGGGCCGCGGCTGGCCATAGCTGTCGTCGACATCGACGATATAGGGCACCGAATGGAAGGCGGCCTTCACGCGTTCGGCGACAGCGCGCCGGGTCGGGGCGTCGGGGCCATAGACCTCAGCCAGAAGGGTCGCCATGACCGGAGGCCCTGGCGGCGCCTCGACGACCTTGATCACGCCGCCGGCAGGCAGCACCACACCCGCGAGCTGCTCACGCAGATCGAGGGCAATGGCGTGGCTCGACCGTTTGCGCTCTCCCTTCTCCGCCAGGGCGACGGCCAGATCGCCCATCTCCGGCTTGTTGCGAAGGTAGTAGTGGCGCACCAGACCATTGAAGTTGAACGGCGAGGCCGTTCCGGCATAGGCGTCGATGGCGACCACTTCCGGCAGGCCGCGCGTGATCATGGCGGCGTCGGCCAGGGTGCGCTGGGTGACCTCCAGCGACGTGCCCTCGGGCATGTCGAGTACGACCTGCAGCTCCGACTTGTTGTCGAAGGGCAGCAGCTTCACCGTCACTGTCCTGGTCGCGAACATGGCGCCGGCCACAAGCGTGGCCAGACCGACGCCGATCAGGAAGATCCAGGCGGACCGCCTCGTGCCGATCACCTGGCTCGCGACCCTGCGATAGAGGGCGCCGAGTTTGCCTTCGCCGTGAGCGGGTGCGGCGGCAACCAGCGTCTTGCGGGCGAACCGGATCATCAGCCACGGCGCGATGACCACGGCGACGAAGAAGGAAAACACCATGGCCGCCGAGGCGTTGACCGGGATCGGCGCCATATAGGGACCCATCAGTCCGGACACGAACAGCATCGGCAACAGGGCAGTGACCACCGTCAGGGTGGCGACGACGGTCGGGTTGCCGACCTCCGCGACGGCGTCGACAGCCGCGTCGATCCGGGTCCGCTCGTCAGGCATGGCCCAGTGCCGGGCGATGTTTTCGATCATGACGATGGCGTCATCGACCAGGATGCCGATCGAGAAGATCAGTGCGAACAGGCTGACCCGGTTGATGGTGTAGCCCAGCAGATTGGAGGCGAAGAGGGTCAGCAGGATCGTCGTCGGTATGACGACCGCTGTCACGCCCGCCTCGCGCCAGCCGATGGCGAAGCCGATCAGGACGACGATCGACAGGGTGGCCAGGCCCAGGTGGAACAGCAGCTCATTGGCCTTCTCGTTGGCGGTAGCGCCGTAGTCCCGGGTGACCGCCACATCCAGGCTGTCGGGAAGCAGTGTGCCCCTCAGCGCCTCGACACGCGTCAGGACCTGTTGCGAGACGACGACGGCGTTCGCCCCCTTGCGCTTGGCGATCGCCAGGCTGACCGCCGGAGCTTCGCTCCAGCCGTCGTCCGTACGCGCATAGCGCCAGGCGTGGGCCTGGTCCTCGCGCGGCGCCTCGATGACGCGGGCGACATCGCGGACATAGACGGCCTCGCCCCGGGCGGAGGGCAGGGCCAGAAAACCGATCTGGGTCGCGCTGGCCAGGGTTTGACCGGCAGTGACGTCAACCGCCTCGCCGCCGTTGCGCACCTGCCCCGCCGGGAAGGCCCTGTTGGCTT
Source organism: Brevundimonas sp. TWP3-1-2b1 (assembly GCF_049896165.1). Taxonomy (NCBI): domain Bacteria; kingdom Pseudomonadati; phylum Pseudomonadota; class Alphaproteobacteria; order Caulobacterales; family Caulobacteraceae; genus Brevundimonas; species Brevundimonas sp. TWP3-1-2b1. The sequence goes on from NZ_JAFCTT010000002.1 coordinate 252,006, forward strand.
GCCGAATAGTGTCCATCAGGGCGCCCAGCGACACGCCGTGCTGGGCGAGGCGCGCCGGGTCCGGCTCCACCCGGATTTCCTGGGGACGGCCGCCCACGATGAAGGTCAGCCCGACATCGTCGACCTTGGCGACCTCGGTCCTGAGCTTGCCGGCGATTTCGAACAGGGCCTGATCGGTCCACTGGCCTGCAGCGCCGGGCCTGGGCGACAGCGTCAGCACCAGGCTCGGCACGTCATTGATGCCCCGGGTCTGGATCAGGGGTTCGGCGATGCCGGAGGGAATCCGGTCGTAGTTGGCGCGGATTTTCTCATGAATGCGGACTGCCGCCGTGTCCGGATCGGTCCCGACGTCGAAGCGTGCGGTGACCATGACCTGGTTGTCGTCGGCGAAGGTGTAGACGTGTTCCACGCCCGCCACGCTCTTGACGATCGTCTCCAGCGGCTTGCCGACCAGTTCGACCGCGTCCGCCGCCCGCAGCCCCGGGGCGGCGACCATGATGTCGACCATCGGCACGCTGATCTGCGGCTCTTCCTCCCGGGGAATCGACACCAGGGCCAGCAGGCCCACGGCGATGGCGGCCAGCAGGATGAGCGGCGTCAGCGGCGAACGGATTGAAATCCGGGTCAGCCGTCCGGAGAGGCCGAGGTTCATCGGGTGGCTCCGGCGGGACTCAGCACGTCACCGGCGCGAAGCCCGGCCAGCACCTCCACGGTGTCGGCGTCGGGACCTGCCGTGGTCTGAACGGGGATCTCCGAGAGCGTGCCATCCGCCCGGACCAGTCGGGCGTAGTCGATCCCGAACCGGGTGAGGATGTAGCGCCGCGGCACGATCAGAGCCTGGCGTTCGCCGATCCTGACATGGGCGCGGACCCGTTGCCCGATCAGGTCCTGCGGCAAGCCCGGTGCGCTGACGTCGGCCATGACCTGACCGTCCGTGATCGACGGATAGATCTGGCTGATGGCGCCTTGCGTCGCGACGCCCCGCAGGTCCGCCGCCGCCAGTTGCACGACGTCGCCGACCTGCAGCGCGCGCGCCTGACCCTCCGGCAATTCGATCCGCACCACCATCGGCCCTGCGGTGATGGTCGCCAGCGTCTGCCCTGCCATCAATACCGATCCCACCGGGACGTTGGCCTTGAGGACGCGACCGGCAGCCGGGGCGAGAATCGCGCCCTGTCCTGCGAGTTCGACACTCGCGCCGCGCTGGGCGCGGGCCGCGGTAAGGTTGGCGTTGGCGGCCCGGGCCTGGGCCTCGACCTGGTCGAGTCTGGCCTGGGCGTAGATGCCCTGGGCGAACAGGCTGCGTGTCCGCGCGAGGTCCGCATCGGCGCGACCGGCCTCTGCGGCGGCGGCGGCGACCTGGGCGTCGAAGGCGCCGGTTTGAAGCGCCAGACGGGCGTCCGTCACGCGGCCGATCAGCTGGCCCTGGCGGACCATGTCCCCCTCCCTGACGCCGAGCATGACCAAGGTCCCCGAGATGCGCGCCCGGGCTTCGGCCATGTCGCGGGTCGTCAGCGTTCCGGGGACGGGCTTGAGGTCGGCGATGGTCCGGGCCTGCAGGGTCAGGCGGCCGGCCTGCGGGGCGGCCTCGGCGACCGGAACCTCACATTCAGGGTGTCCGCAGGCCCCCAGCAGAAGGGCGGCGCCCAGGACGATCAGAAGGGGAAGTCTTGCCATGATTCATCCATTCGCCCGGGCGCCGGTCAACCGGCGACCGTCGGCAGGCCTGCGACCTTCCAGGCGGCCAGTCCTCCCGCCAGATGGGTTTCGATGACCTGTCCGGCCTTGCGGCACTGATCGACCGCCATGGCAGATCGCTTGCCGCCCGCGCATTGCATCACGATCGTCCTGGAGCCCGCATCGGGCAAGGTCTCGGGGTTGAAGGAGGAAAGCGGGACGTTGAGCGCGCCCGCGATCCGTTCGGCCGCGAACTCGGCCGGCTCCCGAACATCGATGAGCAGGATCCGGTTCTCATCGAGACCGGCCTTTACCTCGGCGGGTGTGAGGTCCTTGGGTTTGGGGGAGCCGAACATTCGGGGAAATCCTTGGAGAGCGCGCGCCTTCTAGGCGTTCTGAAGCCGCTGTTAGTTCGTTATTGCGTATATGCGAGTAAACTAATACACAATCAAGCACTACCCACGAGCTGTAGGGCTGAGGGGGTTGCCCGGCCTTGATCCGGATCAAGGCGCGGTCGGGCGAAAGCGCGGACGTTCCACAGCGGCCAAGGCCGCCAATTCAGGAGACCGACCATGGCCAGGCCCCGCATCGTCATCCTGGGCGCGGGATTGGGGGGGGCCGTCGCGGCCTTCGAAATCAAGGACGCCGTCGGAGACGGGGCCGACGTCAGCGTTGTGTCGCAAGGCGACAGGTTTCACTTCGTCCCATCCAACCCCTGGGTCGCCGTCCATTGGCGAAAGCGCGACGCCATCGAGGTCGATCTCCCGCCGGTCTTCGCCAAACGCGGCATCGCCTTCACGGGCGTCGGCGCCAGGCAGGTCTCGCCTGCCCTCAATCAGGTCGAGCTGAACGACGGCACCCTCGTCGGCTACGACTATCTGGTCATCGCCACCGGCCCCGACCTGGCCTTCGACGAGATCGCGGGTCTTGGGCCGCATGGCGGCTTCACCCAGTCGGTCTGCCATGTCGATCACGCGGAAGCCGCGGCCGCCGCTTTCGACGCCTTTGTCCTGAATCCGGGTCCGATCGTCGTCGGAGCCGTCCAGGGCGCCTCGTGCTTTGGTCCGGCCTACGAGTTCGCCATGATCCTCGACACGGAGCTCAGGCGCCGCAAGATCCGCGACCGGGTGCCGATGACCTTCGTCACCTCGGAGCCCTACGTCGGCCACCTTGGCCTCGACGGCGTCGGCGACACCAAGGGTCTGCTCGAGAGCGAGATGCGCAATCGCCACATCAAATGGGTGACCAACGCCAGGGTCGCCTCGGTCGAGGTTGGCCTGATGCATGTCGAGGAGATCGCCGACGATGGCGCCGTCAAACAGACCCACGACCTGCCCTTCGCCTATTCAATGATGCTGCCGGCGTTTCGCGGCGTCGCCGCCGTCCGGGGCGTCGAAGGCCTGACCAACCCGCGCGGCTTCATCGTCATCGACAAACACCAGCGCAATCCGACCTATCCCAACGTCTTCGGCCTTGGGGTCTGCGTGGCCATCGCGCCGACCGGAAAGACCCCGGTGCCGGTCGGGGTCCCCAAGACCGGCTTCATGATCGAGAGCATGGTCACCGCCATCGCCCACAACATGGCCGAGATCATCGACGGCAAACCCCCGACGAACGAGGCGACCTGGAATGCCTTCTGCCTCGCCGACTTCGGCGACGGCGGCGTGGCCTTCGTCGCCCAGCCGCAGATCCCGCCCCGCAACGTCAACTGGTCGGCGAGCGGCAAATGGGTCCACCTCGCCAAGGTCGGCTTCGAGAAATACTTCCTGGGCAAGATCAGGCGGGGCGAGAGCGTGCCCTTCTACGAGAAGCTGGCCCTGGATGTCATGGGCTTGCGCAAGATCAAGGCCTGACCCGTGCGCCAGTTCGTCTGCCCGGCCTGTAGTGCGGCCAACCGCACGCCGGACGGCAAGGACCCGGTATTCCGGCGCTGCTGCTCCTTCGCGACGATCAGGTGATCGCCCGAACCGCCGGGCTGCTGAGCAGCCCACAGATCGTCGCCTGGACGCGCCAGGCCCTTGACCCGGCCCAAGGCCGGGCCTGACTGGAGACTGACCATGACCGTAGACCGTGCTGTATTCCTTTTCCTTGGCTGTGTTGTCCTGACCAGCGTCGCCCTCGCGCATTTCGTGAACCCCTGGTGGATCGGACTGACGATCTTCGCAGGCCTCAACGCGATCCAGGCCGCCTTCACCGGATTCTGTCCCGCCGCCCTCGTTTTCAAGAAGCTTGGAGTCAAGGTCGGGGTCGCCTTCCGCTAGCCCCGAGCGGTCGTCGCGCTCAAGGCCTGGAGTCGGGCGCGCGGATCGCCGTCGTGCGCCATAAGACCGCGGCGGGCTTAAGGACCGTCAGACGGACCGACGTAGCCCCTCAAATGGCGAAGCGCCGGGGTCGCCTGCGTTCAAAATGGCATCTAGCGTGTGAAACCAGTTCATCGCTTCGGGGAAATTCCATGTCGTCCGCCAAATCTCTTCTCGCCCTCGCCATCTCCCTGTCGATCACATCGGTCGGACCTGCGCTCGCTCATGACCCCGTCCAGACTGCCGCGACCTCGGTCGATGATGTCCAAGCCGAGGCGACGGCGGCCGCGAGTGTCGTCGACGCCTTTCATGCTGCGCTTGAACACGGCGAGACAGACGCTGCACTGGCCCTCCTGGCCGACGACGTCCTGATTTTCGAGGGCGGCGGGGCTGAGCGATCGAAAGCGGAATATGCCCAGCACCATCTGGCCGCCGACGCGGCGTTCTCGGCCGCCGTGCCCAGCATCCATTCCCGCCGGCTAGCGCGAGCCGGCGCAGACAGCGCGTGGGTCGCGACAGAAAGCCGAACGACAGGCATGTTCAACGGGCGCCCGATCGACAGTCTCTCGGTCGAAACCATGGTCCTTCGTCGCGAGGCCGGTGGATGGCGGATTTCGCACATTCATTGGTCGTCGCACGCGGCGCGCTGATCCACGTCAGCCAGCGGGGGCCGCAGCCGCCCTCTTCTGGGCCAGCCAGGCGTCGATCAGGGTGATTTCGCGCTCCTGCGCCGCGATCACCTCCTGGGCCAGGCTTCTCGCCTGGGCGTCCTTGCCCTGCGCAAGCTCCACGCGAGCCATCGAGACGGCGGCGACATGGTGGCCGCGCATCTGCTTCATGAAGTCGATGTCCGCATCGCCGGTAAACGCGGGCATCTCGTCCATCATCGTGTTCATCGAGGATTTGTAGCCCTGGGTGGCGACGGAATCGCCGGGCGCGGCCGCAGACATGCCGGCGCCCATCTGTCCGTGGCCGCCTGCCATTGCGGCCGCCTCAGGCGAGGCGGCAGCGGGCTCTTCGGGTTGTTGCGGGGAACAGGCCACCGACAGGGCGCAGGCGGCGAGGACGAGACTGATGCGTTTCATGACGGGGTCCTTGGGATCCCGACGTTAGCGACCAGGCGGGCTCGTTTGTTCCGTCGGTCCTACCGTCCGGCCCGCGCCAGGAGTTCGATCAGTTCGCCAGCCTTGGCCTTTCGATCCTCGGGGTCGTCGCCGGTCATGGCGCCCATCACGCAGTGATCGAGGTGATCCCGCAGCACTTCGGTCTCCACGCGATGAAGCGCGGCCCGGACCGCCCGCAACTGGGTCAGCAGGTCCACGCAATACCGGTCGTCTTCTACCATGCGGGCGATTCCCCGCACCTGTCCTTCGATGCGGCTCAGCCGGTTGAGGACCTTGGGTTTCGTTTCAGTTTGCATGCGGCCTCGCCTCGTGAGCCATCCATATACCCCATATGGGTATCTTGCGATATACCCCCTATGGGTATAGGTGAGCGCTTCGATCAGACGGAGAGAGCGATATGTCCACGCATCCCCATAGTCACTCCGCAGCCCACACGTGCTGCGCGGCCAAGACCTCGGACGGCTCTGCCACGGTCAAGGATCCGGTATGCGGCATGACGGTCGATCCCGCGACGACGGCTCATCGCGCCGACCATGACGGCAAGGACTATTTCTTCTGTTCGGCAGGGTGCCGGACCCGGTTCATCGCCGACCCGGACCGCTACCTGACCCCCAGGGCGGAAGCCGGGCCCGTCGTTCCAGGCGTCATCTATACCTGCCCCATGCACCCGGAGATCCGGCAGGAAGGCCCAGGCTCCTGCCCCATCTGCGGCATGGCGCTCGAACCGGAAACGGTCACCGCCGAAGCGCCGCCCAACCATGAACTTATCGACTTCACCCGCCGTTTCCGGGTTGGCCTGGTCCTGACCCTGCCGGTCTTCGCCCTGGAGATGGGCGGGCACCTGACCAACCTGCACATGCTGATCCCGGGCCAGATATCGAACTGGATCCAGTTCGCGCTGGCGACGCCCGTGGTCCTGTGGTGCGGCCTGCCCTTCTTCGAGCGGGGCTGGACGTCACTGCGCACCCGTCGGCTGAACATGTTCACCCTGATCTCGATGGGGGTGGGGGTCGCCTGGCTCTACAGCGTCGTGGCGGTCCTGGCTCCGACCCTGTTCCCGCCGGCCTTCCTCAAGCCCGACGGAAGCGCGCCGGTGTATTTCGAGGCGGCGGCGGTCATCACGGTGCTGGTCCTGATCGGGCAGATCCTGGAACTGCGGGCACGGGAGCAGACCTCCGGCGCCATCCGCGCCCTGCTGGACCTCGCGCCCAAGACCGCGCGACGGGTCCGGGCCGACGGCGTCGATGAAGACGTTTCGCTGGATCAGGTCGTGGTCGGGGATTCCCTCAGGGTACGTCCCGGAGAGAAGATCCCCGTCGACGGCCAGCTGCTGGAGGGCCGCGTCGCCGTCGATGAATCGATGGTGACCGGCGAGTCCATGCCGGTGACCAAGGAAGCCGGCGACCGCGTCGTCGCCGGTTCCCTGAACACGACCGGCTCCTTCATCATGCGCGCCGACAAGGTCGGGGCCGACACCCTGCTTTCGCAGATCGTCCAGATGGTGGCCCAGGCTCAGCGCAGCCGCGCGCCGATCCAGCGGCTGGCCGACACGGTCTCCGGCTGGTTCGTCCCGACGGTGATCGCGATCGCCATACTGGCCGCCGTCATCTGGGGCCTGATCGGTCCGGAGCCTCAACTGTCCTACGCCCTGATCGCGGCGGTTTCGGTCCTCATCATCGCCTGTCCCTGTGCGCTCGGCCTGGCGACGCCGATCTCGATCATGGTGGGGGTGGGCCGAGGGGCGCACGCCGGCGTACTGATCAAGAACGCCGAAGCGCTCGAACGCTTCGAGAAGGTCGACACCCTGGTTCTGGACAAGACCGGCACCCTGACTGAAGGCCGCCCGTCCGTGACGGCGATCCTGCCCGCCGAGGGCTTTGCCGAAGCGGACATCCTGCGTCTGTCAGCCAGCCTCGAGCGCGGCAGCGAGCATCCCCTGGCCGACGCGATCGTCCGGGCCGCCAGGGACCGGGATATCTCCCTTTCCGAGGCAGCGGACTTCGACAGCCCGGTCGGCCGCGGCGTGCGCGGGACGATCGAAGGTCGCCAGGTGGCCCTGGGCAACACCCGCTATCTCGGCGAGCTTTCGATCGATGTCTCCGCGCTGGAGCCAAAGGCTGAGGCGCTCCGCCACGACGGCGCCACCGCCATCTTCGTGGCGGTTGATGGCAAGGCGGCCGGGGTCATCGGCATCGCCGACCCGATCAAGGCCACCACGCCGGATGCGATCCTCGCGCTGAAGGCGGCCGGCCTGCGGCTGGTCATGATGACCGGAGACAACCGGACGACGGCTGAAGCCGTGGCGCGACGCCTCGGAATCGACGAGGTCCAGGCCGAGGTCCTGCCGCAGGACAAGGCGTCCGTGGTTCAGCAGCTTCGCGCCGAAGGCCGTATCGTCGCCATGGCGGGGGATGGGGTCAATGACGCCCCGGCCCTCGCCGCCGCCGATGTGGGCGTCGCCATGGGGGCGGGCTCGGACGTCGCGATCGAGAGCGCCGGTGTCACCCTGCTGGGCGGCGACCTGCAAGGCATCGTCCGCGCCAGGCATCTGTCGAAGGCGGTGATGGGCAACATCCGCCAGAACCTCGTCTTCGCCTTCGGCTATAATGCGCTCGGCATCCCGGTGGCGGCCGGCCTGCTGTACCCCGTGTTCGGCTGGCTGCTGTCGCCCGCCCTGGCGGCGCTGGCCATGGCGCTCTCCTCGGTCAGCGTCATCGGCAACGCCTTGAGGCTGCGCGCGGTGAAACTCTAGGCGCGGCTTCAACTCCTGCAGCGCCGGGGAACTGGCGGCGCAGGGCCGGATTGAACCGCAGCGACCGCCGACGCCTTCGTGCGTTTCAAGGCCAACGGGCGGTGTTGGCCGACATTTCTGCAGAAGGACACGGACGATGTCGCATCAACATTCGAGCCACGACGAGCACGGCCGCGCGGGCGGTATGGGCCCCTACCGAAGCCTTTACCTCGAGTTGGCGATAGATTTCGTCATCATGTACCTGGTCATGTTCACGATGATCGCCACGCTCGGTCACTTCTACCTCAACCTGAACAACGTCTACATGACCTTGATGATGGTCGCGCCGATGGCAGTCCTGATGCTTGTCTTCATGCGGTCCATGTATCCGTCCCGGAAGACGAACCTGATCATCGGAGCGGTCGCGACCGTGATCTTCGTCGGCAGCTTCATCGGCATGCGAACCCAGGCGTTCGTAGGCGACGACGAGTTCCTGCGGTCGATGATCCCGCATCATTCCGGAGCCGTGCTGATGTGCGAACAGGCGTCGCTCACCGATCCGGAGATCATCGCCCTGTGCGACGGCATCGTGCGGGGCCAGCAGGAGGAGATCGCCCAGATGCAGGCGCTGCTCGAAAAGCGCCGCGACTGAACGGAAGAGGCTGCGGCGAGGGAAAGCGGCGTCCGCCGCGTATGTCTGAGACATAGTCTGGATGTCAGTGGAGTCACGACATGCGTTTCAATCGTTTCGTTCCCGCCTTTGCCGTCGCCGCAGTCGTGGTCATGGCCGCCGGTGCGGTCAGCGCTCATGCGCGCCTGGTCAGTTCGACGCCCGCGGCCAACACGACCGTGGCCGCGCCCCGCTCCATCGCCCTCACCTTCAGCGAGCGGATGGTCCCGGCCTTCTCGACGTTCGAAGTCGTGACGACCGCCGGCGCCAAGGCCGCCGTCAGCACGGCTGTGAGCGAAGACGGCCGATCGATTACTGGCGCGCTCGCCCGACCGCTCGCCGCCGGAGGCTATACGGTCAACTGGACCATCGCCTCGAACGACGGCCACCGCATGACCGGTTCCTACGCCTTCACCGTTCGCTGACGTGATCGAGGCCGCGGTCATTGGCCTTCGAGCGGTCCAGTACGCCGCAGCCGCCCTGCTGTTCGGTCTGCCCGCCTTCCTGATCTACAGCGCGGCGGCGACCAGGCCCCTCGCCCTGGCCTGGCCGCGGCCCGCCCTGTTCTGGGCGGCCGTGGCGCTCGCTCTGGCGGCTCCGGCGGCCCTCGTCGCCCAGACCGCGATGATGGCGGGATCCTTGAGCGAAGCGATCAAGCCCGGTTCGCTGGTCATGATGGTCACTGGCATGGGTCTCGGCATGGCGCTGGCGGTGCGATCCGCCCTTGCGCTTCTGGCCGTGGCGGCGATCGCGATGATCAGACCCGGGCCCCGGCTTTGGTGGGTCTGCGCCTCGCTTGGCCTTGTCGTCTCGGCGAGCTTCGCCTGGACCGGTCACGGCGCGGCCACGGAGGGTTCCGGACACGCGCTGCATCTGGCGTCGGACATTCTGCACGCCGTTGCGGCGTCGGTTTGGGTCGGGGCTCTGGCCGCCTTTGCCGCCCTGGTGGTGTGGCGCCCAAGGGAGCCGTCCGTTCAGGATCGAGCTCTGGCGCGTGCATTGGTCGGCTTCGCGGATGTCGGCGCCTTCGCTGTGGCGGTTCTCGTGCTGACAGGGCTGGTGAACAGCGCCTTCCTGGTGGGGTGGAGCGGGTTCTGGACGCTGATCGATACCGCCTACGGGCGCTGGTTGATTCTCAAGCTCGTCCTGTTCGGCCTCATGCTGAGCCTGGCGGCCGCCAATCGCTTCCGCCTGACGCCCGCCTTCGAGGCTGCCGGCGAGGACCCGGCTGCCGTGTTCGGCCCTCTCAGGCGAAGCCTTGTCGTGGAATTCGCGCTCTCTGTGGCCGTTCTGATGGTCGTCGCCGTGATGGGCACGCTCGCCCCGCCGGCTTCATTGCCTTGACGGCGCGAGACCTCAACCGAGGGATTTGGCTGTACCAAGCGTATGGGGTTACGGGGGCCGACAGAGGTGGAACATGACTGAGGACATCGATCGCCTGATTGCAAACGCCCGGCCGGCGAGCCCGGCCACGCTTTCCGGGCTGGAATCCGATGTGTGGCGCCGCATCGAGAACCGGGTCGGCGAGCGGCGGATGGGCCAGGTCCGCGTCGCCGCCATGGGCATGGCGCTCGTCGTGGGCCTCGCCAACGGCGGCCTGTTCGCCCTGTCCGCACAGGCCGAGGCCTCGGAGATGCAGGTGTTCAGCGTGTCGGGGGGCCTGTCCCCGATCGTAATCCTGGGAGCCGGCGGATGACGGCGAGCTGGCGATCCATCGCCATCACGGCGGCGCTCGCCGCCCTCGCCAGCGGCGCCGGGACCTGGGCCAGCACGGCCTGGCTGATGAAGCGGCACGACGCGCCCAATCTGCACAGCATCGTCCATCATCAGCTGGATCTGACGGCGGAACAGGAAGCCCGTCTGGAGGCGATCGAGGCCCGTTTCGCCTCGCGCCGGGGCGCGCTTGAAGCGGAAGTCCGGACGGCCAATCGCGAGTTGGCGGACGCGATCGCGGCCAGCGAGGGCGACAGTCCGCAGGTCCAGGCCGCGGTTGATCATTTCCATGTCGCCATGGGCGATCTCCAGAAGGCCACCATCGCCCATGTGTTCGAGATGCGGTCGGTCCTGACGCCGCAGCAGGCCCAGACGTTCGACCGCCAGGTCGTCGGAGCCCTCCTGCAAGACGAAGGGTAGACGCCGGGTGGGTTCGGGGGCTCCACTCGAAGCACGGGCGGTGACAGGCGACCGGGCCGCCTTCAGCGCGCTGATGACCGCCACCAAGGGCGACCTGCATCGCTTCGTGCGCCGGTACGTCGGCGACGACGACGAGGCCTACGACCTCGTTCAGGAAACCTATACGTCCGCCTGGCTCGCCATTCGCCGGTATGATCCCAGCCGCAGCTTCCCCATCTGGCTCCGCTCGATCGCCGTCAACAAATGCCGCGACTGGGGCCGCAAGCGCACGGTCCGCCGGGTGGTCCGCGGTGTCATGGGGCTGGACGCGCCGGAGGCCCTCGCCGTCGGGGACGGGACCGCGTCCCCCGAAGAGCGTCTGGACCAGGGACAGCGCCGGGCGGCCCTGGATCGGGCCATAACCGCCCTGCCGGACGCCCTGAAGGCGCCGCTCCTTCTGACCGCCCTCGAAGGTCGCTCTCACACCGAGGTCGCGCGCATCGTCGGGGCCACGCCCAAGGCGGTTGAGACCCGCGTCGCCAGGGCCCGGGCCCGGCTGGCCGAGGCGCTTCGGGGACTCTGACCGTCACCACCGTCTGAGACGGTTCGCCGCAAGGGGACGGGCGTGTTCATGCGTATTGACAGTAGGACGTTCGGTCTCCCGCGCCTTGGAAGACGACGTCGATATAGTCTGAGCGAGGACCGAACTGTCATGTCGAGTACGAGACTGGATCGCCGCAGCCTTCTCCGCAGCGCTGCGGCCGGCGGCGGCCTGCTGGGTCTGCAAGGCCTGATGCCGGCCTGGGCCCAGACGGGATCCGCGGGCCTGCGGTCCGATCTGCCCTCGCTCGTCGGGCCCAATATCGACCTCACCGTCGGACATTCGCCCTTCTCGGTCGGCGGCAGAACGGGGCACGCCGTGACGGTCAACGGCCTGCTGCCGGCGCCGCTGCTGCGCCTTCGCGAGGGTCAGAATGTCCGCCTGTCGGTGACCAACACCCTCGATGAGGACACCTCGATTCACTGGCACGGGCTGCTGCTGCCGTTCCAGATGGACGGCGTGCCGGGTATCAGCTTCCCCGGCATCAAGCCCCGCGAGACCTTCGTCTATGAGTTTCCGGTCAAGCAGTCGGGCACCTACTGGTATCACAGCCATTCCGGGCTTCAGGAGGCGATGGGGCACTATGGCCCGCTCGTCATTGATCCGGCCGGGGCCGATCCGATCGCCTACGACCGCGAACATGTGCTGATCCTGTCAGACTGGAGCTTCCTGCATCCCCACGAGATCCTGGCGAAGCTGAAGAAGAGCCCCGGCTACTTCAACCAGCAGCGCACGACTCTCGCGGGCCTTCTGGACGGCAGCGACCGGATGAGTTTGGAGGAGCGCCGCATGTGGGGCGCCTTGCGGATGGATCCGCGCGACATCCTCGACGTCAACGGCTCGACCTACACCTATCTGATCAACGGCCATGGACCCGAAGAGAACTGGACCGGCCTGTTCCGGCCGGGCGAGCGGGTGCGGCTGCGCATCATCAACGCCTCGGCCATGTCGATCTTCAACATCCGCATCCCCGGTCTGGCGATGACCGTGGTCCAGGCCGACGGCGAGAACGTTCGCCCGGTCGAGACCGACGAGTTCCAGATCGCCGTCGCCGAGACCTATGACGTCGTCGTCCGGCCGACCGAGGACCGCGCCTACACCATCGTCTCCGAGGCCATCGACCGCTCGGGCATGGGCCGCGCCACCCTGGCCCCGCGTCCGGGCATGACGGCCGAGGTCCCGCCGCTGCGCGAGGTTCCCAACCTGACCATGCGCGACATGGGCATGGGCGGGATGGACCATGGCGCCATGGCCGGCATGGACCACGGGAGCCCGGCTCAGCGCGCGGCTCCGGCTGACGACATGGCCGGGATGTCCATGGCCGGCATGAACATGCGCGATCCCGGGAACGCTCCGCCGGACATGGCGGTCGGCGTCGGCGTGGACATGGTCTCCATGGATCCGGCGAACCGTCTGGGCGAGCGCCCGATCGGTCTCACGGGTGTCGATCACCGGGTGCTCGTCTACACCGACCTGGTGTCGCTCGCCCCCAACAAGGACCAGCGCCCGCCGTCGCGGACGATGGAAATCCACCTGACTGGCAATATGGAACGGTTCATGTGGGGCTTCGACGGCCGCAAGTTCAGCGAACTGGTCGAACCGATCCGCTTCGAGCGCGACGAACGCGTGCGGGTCACTCTGGTCAACGACACCATGATGGCCCACCCGATCCATCTGCACGGCCATTTCTTCGAACTCGTGACGGGCGGGCCGGCCGGGCATCAGCCGCTGAAACACACGGTCAATGTCGCGCCCGGCTCGAAGGTGACCTTCGACCTGACCGCCGACGCGCCCGGCGACTGGGCCTTCCACTGCCATATGATGATGCATATGCACGCCGGCATGTTCAACGTCGTCACGGTGCGGCCGATGGACGGAGCCGCGGCATGAATCGTCTCGCCGTCGCCCTCGCGCCGCTGATCCTCGCCGCCGGCGCCTTCAGCGCCCAGGCCCAGGACCCTCACGCGGGCCATGTCATGCCGTCGACCCCGGCGCCGACGCGACCCGCGCCCGATCCGGTGGTCAGGCCTCAGACGCCCGCACGGCCCGCCACGCAGGACCCCCACGCGGGTCATGTGATGCCCCCCGCGCAGACGTCGCCCGCAGCCGATCCTCACGCGGGACACCAGATGCCGGCTCAGCCAGTGACCGTCGACCCCCATGCGGGCCACGATATGGCGACCCCGGCGCCCGCACAGCCGGACCCGCATGCGGGCCATGACATGTCCACCATGGCTGCCGCTCAGGCCGATCCCCATGCCGGGCATGACATGTCGACCATGAGCATGGGTCCGGCGGACGTGCCGACCAGCGCCGATAGTGCCGGCCGTCCGCCGGAGGACGCGCTCCCGGCCGCCGCCCGGGGCGGCCCGACACACGCCGCCGACCTCGTCTTCGGCGCCGACGCCATGGCTGCCTCGCGCAGGACCTTGATCCGCGAGAACGGCGACGTCCGCATCACAACCGCCATCATCGACCGTCTCGAAGCCGGTTCTGGTGACGGTGGCGAGACCTGGCTCTGGGACGTCCAGGGCTGGAGCGGCGGCGACATCAATCGCTTCTGGTGGAAGTCAGAGGGCGAAGGCGACTTCGGCGGCAATCTTGAGGAAGCCGAACTCCAGGCCCTCTACAGCCGGGCCATCACGCCCTTCTGGGATGTGCAGGCCGGCGTGCGCCAGGACTTCCGCCCCGACGGGGAGGACACCACCCATCTGGTTCTGGGTCTCCAGGGACTGGCCCCCTATTGGTTCGAGATCGACGCGGCCGCCTTTCTGTCCACGGAGGGCGACCTGACCGCCCGTGTCGAAGCCGAATATGATCAGCGGATCACCCAACGCCTGATCCTTCAGCCGCGCCTCGAAATCGACGCCTCGGCCAGCGATATTCCGGGGCTGGAGATCGGCTCTGGCCTGTCTTCGGTCGAGGCCGGCTTGAGACTGCGCTACGAATTCCGCAAGGAGTTCGCCCCCTACGTCGGCGTCGAGTGGAGCCGTTCGTTCGGCGACACCGCCGACTTCATCGAAGCCCGAGGCGGCGAAGCTGAAGACACCCGTTTCGTCGTCGGCCTCAAGGCCTGGTTCTAGTCAAAGGAGACCACCCCATGATCCGCACTATAGTTCTCACCGCCGCCTTGGCGTTCGCCGGCGCGGCCGCCGCTCAGGACCCGCACACTGGACACCACCCCGCACCGCAGGCCCAGGCTCCGGCTGCCTCCGGGATCGTCACCACGCCCGCCGATGGCGCGATGATCTCAGGCTCGCCCGAACGGTTCAGCGCGACCTTTCCGCACCCCATGATCCTGAAGACCGTGACCCTGACTGCCAATGGACAGGAGCCGGTTGTCGTGACTGCGCCCGCCGCGCCGGCCGCCGCGACCGTAGGGGTGGCCTTGCCACGTCTCGCCCCGGGAACCTACGTTGCTGCCTGGGCCGCCGAAGGTCCGGACGGCCACAAGATGTCCGGTTCTTCCAGCTTCATGGTTCACTAGGAGAACGACGATGAAAGTTTCCAACCTGTTGGCCGCCGCTGCCGCGATCCTGACGCTGAGCGCCGGTGCGGCCCTGGCCGCCGAAGCCTGCGACTGCTGCAAGGACATGGCCGCGGACTCCGCCATGCCCTGCTGCGACAAGATGAAGACCGATCCCGCACCGACCGAGCCGGCGCCGCCCGCCCCGGTTCCGTCGGACACGCCGGCGCCCCAGGGTCACGCCGACCACTACTGATCGAACCGATCGGGACCGCCTGGGCCGAAGGCGCAAACGGGCTGGATGTCAGCCTTGCGCCGTCGCCTGTAAAAGGCGTCTTCATCAATGGGCGACGGCTGTGACGACCCGCGCGTTGCGTCGTCGCCCGATTCCCCCTAGTCGGCGAAGATCGGGGATTTCTCTTGCCGCAATTGTTCCGCCTCCTCTGCGTCTGCCTCGGCGTGGCCATCGTGGTCGCGCTGCAGGCGCATGGCGTGATCGACACCCGGCATCGCATTGAACACGGCCTTCAGTTCCCCGCGGTATCCTATCCCGAGGCCGCCACGATCGACCACGATCACGAGCATGATCAGACCGAGCCTGCGCCCACTGACGACGCCTCGGCGTTCGACGTCGCCGACAGGCCCGGCGGGGATGGTCCGATCAACCATCACCATCATGGTGGTGGTGATGTGCATGTCGCCCTGGCGACCCCGGCCCACCAGCCAGAGGCCGTCATCATGGCGTCCGCCCGTCTGGGTCCGGCGTCAGGCCTGAGGCCGCCCGGAATCCGCGGTGACGGTCCTTCTCACCCTCCAAAACAGCAGCGCCTGATCACCTGATCCTGCGCGACCGCCCGGTCGCGCGCGCCCTGTTTTTGGAGACGACCCTTGAGACATCCCATGTCCGGCCCTGCCGGATCGTGGACGCGAGTGGCGGCCGTTTCGGCCCTCGTGCTCACCCTTGCGGCGGCCTTGCCGCCCACCGAGGCTTTCGCACAAGCGACGCCTGACTCCCTTGCCGATGTGTCTGCGCGGTCGCTTGCTCTTGAAGAGGCGCTCCGTCGCGCCGCCGCCGCCGATCCCGCCAGGGCCGGTCTTGAGGCCCGCTCCCGCGCGGCGGAGGCCGGCGTCCGTCAGGCGGATGTTCGCCCCAACCCGACGCTCGGCTTGATGGTCGAGAACCTGCCGACCCTCGGCGGCGGCGACATCCTCGGCCGCACCGAGACGACGTTGAGCTACGAACAGCAGATCGAGCGAGGCGGGGACCGACCGGCCCGGGTCGATCTGGCGCGGAGCGAAGGCGCGTTGGTCCTCGCCACTGCCCGCGTCCGTCAACTCGACCGGCTCGAAACCGTGCAACGCGCCTGGACCGAGGTGCTGACGGCCGAGGCCCAGCTGGAAATCGCCCGTGAACGGCTGGCCCTCGCGGAACGGCTCCAGGTCGAGGTGCAGCGCCGGGTCGACGCCGCCCGTGATCCGCTGTTCGCGGGCGCCCGGGCGGAGGCCGAACTGGCGCAGGCGCAGATCGATTTCGACCAGGCCGAGATCTCGGTCCGGATCGCCCGGATCAGTCTGGCCAAGTTCTGGGACGGCGCCGGCGACTTCGAGGTCGGCCCGGCCGCTTTCGAAGACACCAGTGCGTCTCGGGTGGCGGCCGGCGAAGCCGCGCAGGCCGACTTCGATGTCTTCCTGGCCCAGCGCGGGATCGCCGACGCCCGTGTTCGGGTCGAGCAAGCCCGGGCCATTCCGGATCCGACCGTGAGCATGGGCGTGAGGCACATCTGGGACAATGATCTGTCCCTGGTGTTCGGCGGGTCCATTCCGCTGCAGCGCTATGACCGGAACCAGGGCGCCATCGACCGCGCCCGCGCCGAGGGCACGGCCTACCAGGCCGATCTCGAGGCCTTCCGGATCGACCGCGAACGCGAGATCGCCCGCCTGCAGGTGCAACTCCTGGCCCGGGCCAATGAGGCGCGCCGCATCGCCGAGGAAATCCTGCCACAGGCCGAACGCGCGGTGTCGCTCGTCCAGGAAGGCTTCGCCCGGGGCGGCTTCACCTACAACGACGTCATGGCCGCACATGCGGCCCTGCTCGAAACCCGGGCGCGCCGAGTGGCTGTGCTCGAACAATTCCACACCGACCGCGCCCGCCTTGACCGGCTGACAGGCGCACACGCCGGCCTGCTCGGCCTGGAGATCCAGCCATGACCCCTCCTCTTATTTCGCGGCGCCTGATCGCCGTGTCCCTGATGGTGCTCGCCGCCGGCGTCTCGGCCTGCGGCCAGGGCGCACCCGCCGGGAAGGCCGAAGGCGAGACCGCCGCGGCCGACTATGAGCGCGGTCCTCACCGGGGGCGGATGCTGCGCGACGGCGACTTCGCCCTGGAGATCACCATCTTCGAGGAGGGGCCGGAGCCCCTGTTCCGGCTCTATCCCTATCTGAAGGACAGGCCGCTGGATCCGCGTCAGGTCCAGGCGACCATCGCCCTGACCCGGCTCGGGCCGAAGGTGGACCGCTTCACCTTCACCGCGACCGATGACTATCTCGCCAGCCCCGGCGTGGTCTCCGAACCGCACTCCTTCGACGTGGCGGTCGCGGCGACGCAGAACGGCAAGCGCTCGACCTGGGCCTACCCGTCCCATGAGGGCCGCACCGTCATCTCAGCCGACGCGGCCCGCGCCGGGGGTGTGACGACCCAGCGCGCCGGATCTGCGGTCCTGGGCGAGTCCCTGCCGCTCAGCGGACGGGTGGAAATCACGCCCGAGGGCCAGAGCGACGTCTTCGCCCGCTATCCGGGTCGGGTCATGGCGATGAACGTCGAGCTGGGCCAGCGGGTCTCGCGCGGTCAGGTTCTGGCGCGCGTCGAGTCGAGCGAAAGCCTCCAGACCTATTCCGTTACCGCGCCCATCTCGGGCGTCATCATGGCCAAGAACGTCAACGCCGGGGCCATCACGGGCGCGGGCGGCGAGCCGATGCTGGTCATTGGCGATCCGTCGCGTCTGCACGCCGAGTTTGCTCTCTATCCGCGCGACGCCGAGCGTGTGCGCACCGGCCAGCGCGTCGAGGTCACCAGCCTGGCGGGCGATCACCGCTTCAATGGCGTCATCGAAACCATCCTGCCCGGCTCGGATCCGATGAGCCAGACGCTCATCGCCCATGTCGATCTGGCGTATCAGGGCGGCGTCTGGCGGCCCGGGCTTGGAGTGCAGGGCACGGTTCAGGTCGGCGAGGGCGCAGTGCCCCTGGCGGTCCAGACCAGGGCGCTCCAGCCGTTCCGTGACTTCACCGTCGTCTACGCCAAGGTCCGCGACACCTACGAGGTGCGGATGCTCGATCTGGGCCGAAGGACCGACGAGTGGACCGAGGTTCTGGGCGGGCTCGAACCTGGCGCCGAATACGTCGTCGACGGCGCCTTCCTCATTCGCGCGGACATCGAGAAGTCCGGCGCGAGCCATGACCACTAGAGGGGGGGGGACCATGCTTGAACGCATCATCGCCCTGTCGATCCGGTTTCGATGGGGGGTCATGGGGCTCGTCCTCGTGGCCTGCGCGGTCGGTGTCTGGAGTTTCCAGCGCCTGCCGATCGACGCCACCCCGGACATCACCAACGTCCAGATCCAGATCAACACCGAGGCCCCCGGCTATTCGCCGCTGGAGGCTGAACAGCGCATCACCTTCCCGGTCGAGACGGCCGTGGCGGGCGTGCCCGGCCTGCAATACACCCGCTCGGTCTCCCGCTACGGCCTGAGCCAGGTCACCGTCATCTTCGACGACGGCACCGACATCTATTTCGCGCGCCAGCTGGTGAACGAGCGCCTGCAAAGCGCCCTCGGCCAGCTTCCTCCCGGCGTGACGCCGGAACTCGGCCCCATCGCCACGGGCCTGGGCGAGATCTTCATGTATACGGTCGAGGCCGAGCCGGGGGCGCGTCGCCCCGACGGCCAGCCGTATACGACCGAGGACCTGCGCACGCTTCAGGACTGGGTCATCCGGCCCCAGCTTCGCAACACGCTCGGCGTCACCGAGGTCAACACCGTCGGCGGCTACGAGCGCCAGTATCACGTCACGCCCGATCCCCAGCGGCTCGCGGCCTACGGCGTGACGATGGCCGAGGTGGTCAAGGCGCTCGACAACAACAACGCCAACGTCGGCGCAGGCTATGTCGAACGATTCGGCGAACAGTATCTGATCCGCGTGCCGGGGCAGGCCTCGACGACCGAAGACCTCGGCAACATCGTCATCGCCACTCGGGGCGGCGTGCCGATCCGCGTTCTGGACGTCGCCGACATCGGCATGGGCCAGGAACTGCGCACCGGAGCCGCGACCGAGAACGGCAAGGAGACCGTGCTCGCCACCGTCCTGATGCTGGCCGGCGAGAACAGCCGCATCGTCGCCCAGGCCGCCGCCGCCAGCCTTGAGGAAGCCGCCAAGGCCCTGCCCGCCGGTGTCGTCGCAACGCCGGTCTACGACCGAACCGAACTGGTCGAACGCGCGATCCACACCGTCGAGAAGAACCTTGTCGAAGGCGCCCTGCTGGTCATCGTCGTGCTGTTCCTGCTGCTCGGCAATATCCGTGCGGCCCTGATCACGGCGGCGGTCATTCCGATCACCATGCTGATGACCATCACCGGCATGGTGCGGACTGGAACTTCGGGCAATCTGATGAGCCTCGGTGCGCTCGACTTCGGCCTGATCGTCGATGGGGCCGTTATCATCGTCGAGAACTGCCTGCGCCGTTACGGCGAGGCCCAGCATCGGCTGGGTCGCATCCTGACCCGCGACGAACGCTTCGACCTCGCGGCGACCGCCTCCAGCGAGGTGATCCGCCCGTCGCTGTTCGGGGTGATGATCATCACGCTTGTCTATGTGCCCATATTCGCCCTGACCGGGGTCGAGGGGAAGACCTTCCACCCCATGGCCATCACCGTGGTCATCGCCCTCACGGCGGCGCTCCTGCTGTCCCTGACCTTCGTGCCAGCGGCCGTCGCCATGTTCGTCACGGGCAAGGTGGAGGAGAAGGATAGCTTACTGATGCGCTGGGCGCGGGTCGGCTACCAGCCGGCACTCGACTTCGCGCTGAAGGCCCGCACCCTGATGATCGGTATCGCTGTGGTCCTGGTGCTGATCGCCGGGTTCGGGGCGTCGCGCATGGGTTCGGAGTTCGTGCCGAATCTGGACGAAGGCGACATTGCCATGCACGCCCTTCGCATCCCCGGCACAAGCCTGACCCAGGCCGTGCAGATGCAGACGGCCCTGGAGGCGCGCATCGCCCGCTTCCCGGAAGTCGAGAGGGTCGTGGCCAAGATCGGTACTGCCGAGGTCGCCACCGATCCGGTGCCGCCGTCGGTCGCCGACACCTTCATCATGCTGAAGGACAGGAAGGACTGGCCGAACCCTCGCAAGGCTCGCGGCGATCTGGTCGCCGAGATGGAAGCGGCCGTGAACGAGATCCCCGGCAGCAAGTATGAGTTCACCCAGCCGATCCAGATGCGGTTCAACGAACTGCTGAGCGGGGTCCGGGCCGATGTCGCCATCAAGGTCTATGGCGACGACCTCGACGAACTCCTGCGGCTAGGGGGCGAGATCGAGACCATCGTGGCCTCGGTCGAAGGCGCCGCCGATCCCCAGACCGAACAGATCACCGGCCTGCCGGTGCTTCAGATCACGCCCAATCGGCCCGCCATGGCGCGTCTGGGGCTGAGCATCAGCGACGTCCAGTCGGTGATCTCGACCTCGATGGGCGGCACCACCGCCGGGCAGATCTTCGAGGGCGACCGCCGGTTCGACGTCGTCGTCCGTCTGCCTGAGCGTCTTCGCGCCGACACCAACGCCATCGGTCGTCTCCAGATCCCGCTCCCAGCGGGCGAGGGTCAGCCGCGTCAGTTCGTGCCCTTGAATGAGGTCGCAACCATCGAACTCACCTCGGGACCGAACCAGATCAGTCGCGAGAACGGCAAACGCCGCATCGTGACCACGGCAAACGTCCGCGACCGCGACCTGGGGTCGTTCGTCGGGGAGGTCCAGGATCGGGTCGAGGCTGAGGTCACGGTTCCCGCCGGCTATTGGGTCACCTACGGCGGCACATTCGAGCAGCTGATCTCGGCCGCCAGGCGGCTCCAGCTCGTCGTGCCTGCGGTCCTGCTGCTGATCTTCGGCCTGCTGTTCGCTCTGTTCCGGTCGGTGAAGGACTCGGCCATCGTCTTCTCCGGCGTGCCTCTGGCCCTGACCGGGGGCGTGGCGGCCCTGATGATGCGCGGCCTGCCGCTGTCGATCTCGGCGGGCGTCGGCTTCATCGCCCTGTCCGGGGTCGCGGTGCTCAACGGCGTCGTGATGGTCACCTTCATCCGCAGCCTGATCGTCGAGGGCAAGCCGCTCGACGAGGCCATCCGCGAGGGGGCGTTGACCCGCCTTCGGCCGGTCTTGATGACGGCGCTCGTCGCCAGCCTCGGCTTCGTGCCCATGGCCCTGAACGTCGGGGCCGGGGCCGAGGTCCAGCGCCCGCTGGCCACGGTCGTCATCGGCGGGATCCTCTCCTCGACGATCCTCACCCTGCTGATTCTTCCGGCCCTCTACAGCCTCGTCCACGGCCGCCCGCCTCGTCCAGAGAGGGCGCCACGCCGCGGGTTTCCCCGCCTTCCCTTCAACCGGAGGAGCCAATGACAGCCGTGAGGCCTCGCTGGACGGTTTGGCTGAGGCAATGGACCCAAGACCGTCCGGCAGACCGACAGGCGGGTTCGCTACCCCTCGAAAGGAGCCGAGGGGAAGCGAACATATTTATGTTTTAGATCAGGAATTTAGAGGCAACGCCGGAGCTAGCGTCGAAAGGCTCCTGAAGCCCTGAATCATTCCCACTCGATCGTGCCGGGGGGCTTGGAGGTCACGTCGTAGACCACGCGGTTCACACCCCGGACTTCGTTGACGATCCGCGTCGCGCACTTGCCCAGAACGTCCCAAGGGAATTCGAAGAAGTCGGCGGTCATGCCGTCGGTGGACGAGACCGCGCGCAGGGCCAGGACTTTTTCGTAGGTGCGGGCGTCGCCCATGACGCCGACGGTCTTGACCGGCAGGAGCACAGCGAAGGCCTGCCAGATCTCGTCGTAGAGGCCGGCCTTGCGGATCTCGTCCAGATAGATGGCGTCGGCCTGTTGCAGGGTCGCGACGGCCTCGGGCGTGATCTCGCCGGGAATGCGGATGGCCAGGCCCGGTCCCGGGAACGGGTGACGGCCGACGAAGGCGTCGGTCAGGCCGAGCTCGCGGCCAAGGGCGCGAACCTCGTCCTTGAACAGTTCGCGCAGGGGCTCGACCAGCTTCAGCTTCATATAGTCGGGCAGGCCGCCGACATTGTGGTGGCTCTTGATCACGTGGGCCTTGCCGCTCGACGACGAGACGCTCTCGATCACGTCGGGATAGAGGGTGCCCTGGGCGAGGAATTCGGCGCCCTCGATCTTGCCGGCCTCGCGGTCGAAGATCTCGATGAAGACCCGGCCGATGATCTTGCGCTTGGTCTCGGGGTCCGAGACGCCGGCCAGCTCGCCGAGGAATTCCTTCGACGCATCAACGTGGATCAGGGGAATGTTGTAATGTTCTCTGAACAGGGTCGTGACCTGGACCGCCTCGTCTTTCCGCAGCAGGCCGGTGTCGACGAAGACGCAGGTCAGCTGGTCGCCGATGGCCTCGTGGATCAGGACGGCTGCGACGGAGCTGTCGACCCCGCCCGACAGGCCGCAGACGACCTTGGCCGAGCCGACCTGTTCGCGGATCTGAGTGATCTTCTCGTCGCGATAGGCGGCCATTGTCCAGTCGCCCTTCAGCCCGGCAATGCCATGGGTGAAGTTCTTCAGCATGGTCGCGCCGCGCGGCGTGTGCATGACCTCGGGGTGGAACTGGACGCCGTAGAAGCGACGGGTCTCGTCGGCGATCACGGCATAGGGCGAACCGGGCGAGGTGGCGACGACGTCGAAGCCAGCCGGGATGGCGACGATCTTGTCGCCGTGGCTCATCCAGACGGTCTCGTCCTCACCCACGGGGGCGAGGCCGGCCAGCAGGGGCGAGGATTTGGCAACCGTGATCCCGGCGCGGCCGAACTCGCGGTGATGGCCGCCCTCGACCTTGCCGCCCAGCTGCTCGCACATGGTCATCTCGCCGTAGCAGATGCCCAGCACGGGCACGCCGGCCTCGAACACGGCCTGGGGCGCGCGCGGGCTGCCCTCCTCGTGGACGCTCTCGGGACCACCGGACAGGATGATGGCCGCCGGGCTCATGGCGGCCAGGGCGGCCTCCGCCTTGGCGTAGGGATGGATCTCGCAATAGACGCTGGCCTCGCGCAGGCGGCGCGCGATCAGCTGCGTCACCTGGCTGCCGAAATCGACGATCAGGACTTTCTGGTGATCGGCGGCGGCAGTCATGGCGTCTCCTCGGGAAGGGGGGCGGTCAGGCGTTCGAATTCGGCCTTCAGCAGGTCCAGCGCCTCGGCCAGCCCTTCGTCGATCACCGCCAGGGTATCGGTCCAGTCGGACAGGCCGGTCAGGTCGGCCTTGCCGTCCGAAATGCCGCGCAGGCCCATGACCGGCACGTCGAACTTCGCAGCGGCGCGGACGACGGCATAGGTCTCCATGTCGACCATGTCGGCATCAATGTCGTCATAAGCCTCGCCGGTGACGACGCTGCCGCCGGTCGCGAGGCGGGCATAGGGCTGACCCGCCGGTCCGCTGGCCAGGGTCAGGACGGCGGGCTCGTCGAGGAAGGGGGTGACGCCCTTGGGGAAGCCGATCGCCGAGGCGTCCATATCGCGATAGGCGACCTCATCCACCCAGTAGACGCGGCCGTGTTGCAGCGTCTGTGACCCCGCCGAACCGAGGGAGAGGATCAGGTCAGGCAACCGCCCTTCCCGCTCCAGCATCGCCAGGGCGATCGTGGTCTCGACCGCCGCCTCGACCGGTCCGACGCCGGTGATCAGGGGCCGAATCCGCGCCTTCAACGCCGGGCCGTACTCGGCTTGGGCCGCCATGACGCACAGGGCTGTCAGCGGGCCGAAAGCCGTCAGATCCCAGGGCGTGGTCGCCTCAGCGGTCAACCAGCGACCCTCGCCTCGAGCCACAGGGTGCGTTCAACGGTCTTGCGCAGGACGCACTGGGCCATGTTCACGCGGGCGATAGAACCCTCGCCCGCTTCGGCGGCGCAGTCGCTGTCGCGCGTGGACAGCCAGGCCCGCTGCGAGCGGCGGAAGCCGGCGGCGGCCGTCGTGCTCGATTGCGCCATCAGCGTCCGGTAGACGCGGTTCAGATCGGCGTCGCGACCGACCAGTTCGTCGGTGTTGCACTTGACCATCTCGACCGTGGTCTCGGCGACGTTGAGGCAGCGGTCGTAGCGGGCCGACAGCCGGGCATCGATCGCGTCATCGCTTTGGGCGAAGGCGGGCGCGGCGCACAGGCCAACGACGGCGAGACCGAGCAGCAAGGGCGATTTCAGCATCAGGCGGTCCGTTCGTAGATCGCGGCGAAGAAGCCGTCGGTGTCGGCCGTGGCCGGGGAAAGACGCAGGCGATGTCCGCCACCTGCCAATTCAGCCAGCTTGTTGCGGCCGGCGTCGGTGAAGCCAGACGACGACAGGCCTTCGGTGATCGCGACCGGCGCGAACGACGGATGATCCTCTTCGAAGTGGTCCAGCGTCGCCTCGTTCTCGACCCTGAGCATGGAGCAGGTGACATAGACCAGCCGTCCGCCCGGTTTCACCAGCTTGGCCGCCCGGGCCAGGATGGCCATCTGCAGCGAATGCATCCGGTCGACCTCCTCGGGCTTCAGACGCCAGGCGTCCTCGGGCCGACGCCGCCAGGTGCCGGAGCCGGTGCAGGGCGCATCGACAAAGACGACGTCGGCGATGCCGACGATGTCCTCGACCCCGCCGCCGTTCGGGCCGAGGTGGATCAGTTCCGCCTCCACGCCGGCGCGCGCCAGCCGGGGCCGGATGTTGTCGAGCCGCTTCTGCACCACGTCGCAGGCGATCAGCCGGCCCTCGGCCCTGGCGATGGTCGCAGGTTTGGGCTTCGCTTTGGGCGCATCGACCCAGCCGGTCGGGGTCCAGATGCGTTCAGGCTCGGGAGGCGCGGCCTCGACGCGCGAGGCGCCGACGGCCAGCCCCTGCATCGCCAGGCCCAGGGTCTTGCCCCCGCCCCCGGCGCAATAATCGACGATGGTCATGCCGGGCTCGACGCCAGCCAGCCAGCAGGTGATCTGGCTGCCCTCGTCCTGGATCTCGATCCGGCCCTGTTTGAAGGCCTCCAGCGCCTGGACGTTGGGCGGCGGCTCGGCCGAGAGGCGCAGGCCCCAGGCCGACCAGGGCGTGCGTTCCGGCGCCAGGCCCGCCTCGCGCAGCTCGGCGATGACCTCGTCGACCGTGGCCTTGGCGCCGTTGACGCGCAGGTCGATCGGGGCGCGTGGCACCATCAGACCGGCGGCCTCCTCGGCCCAGCGGTCGCCGAAGGTGTTCTTGAAGTCCTCGACCACAAACTCGGGCAGGCCGGCGAGCGCCCAGGCGGGCGCCCCGTCGTCGGTCAGGCTGATGCGGCTGCGTTCCTGTTTCGACAGCGGCTTGGGCCCGTAGCCGTCGCCAGCGTGCAGGGCCTCGATCTCCTCGACCGACAGACCGTCGATCAGGCTCAGCGCCCCGATGACCAGGGCGCGCCCGTCCTCGCGCCCGCCCATGGCCCAGACCAGACGGCCGCGCGCGCGCGTGACCTTGTAGACCTGGTCGGCGATGGCCCGACGGTCCTTGGAGCCGGCGTAGCGGTTCTCGGTCCCCCAGGTCTTCAGGACGGCCTCGGCCGGGGCCTTGCCCGCACTGATGCGGTCGATGATGGCGGCGGCGGCGGCGAGGCGAGCGGCTGGGGTCACTTAAACTTTCAGATGAACAGGGCGGCGACGATCATCAGAAGACCGGCGAGCGATGCGAGGAAGGCCAGGCTGCGAACGCCCGTCACGCCGAAGGCGTACAACGGGACATAGACGACGCGGGCCCAGAAATAGAGCGTAGCGCCCCAGTACGTCAGAAATCCGTCCTCGCCCGCGACATGGGCGATCAGGACGGCGCCGAGGAACAGAGGCAGGGTTTCGTACAGATTGGCCTGGGCCCGCTCCAGCCGGCCGGTGATGACGTTGGACGGTGGAACGTCCGCGTCGCGCGGCCCGGCGTTCCACTTCGGCCCGTGCTGCAGCGTCCGGCCGGTGGCGGGCAGAAAGATCTGCACCACAGCCAGCAGGATGGTCAGGGCCGCATAGGTCAGCTCGGAAGTCATGTTGAACATCGGCTACCCCTGCCGATAGTTCGGCGCCTCACGCGTGATCATCACGTCATGGACATGGCTTTCCCGCAGGCCCGCGCCGGTGATGCGCACGAACCGCGCCCTCTCCTGGAAGTCCGCTATGGTGGCCGCGCCCACATAGCCCATGGCGGCGCGCAGCCCCCCGACCATCTGGTGCAGAACCGGCGCGATCGGACCCTTGTAGGGAGTCTGGCCCTCGATGCCCTCGGGCACCAGCTTCTGGGTGTCCTCGACTTCCTTCTGGAAGTAGCGGTCGGCCGAGCCGGCGCCCATGGCGCCCACCGAGCCCATGCCGCGGTACGACTTGTAGCTGCGGCCCTGGTACAGGAAGACCTCGCCCGGGCTCTCGTCGGTGCCCGCGAACATCGAGCCCATCATGGCGACAGAGGCGCCGGCCGCGATGGCCTTGGCCAGGTCGCCCGAGTATTTGATCCCGCCGTCGGCGATGACCGGTGCGCCGGAGTCCTTCGCCGCCCGGACTGCGTCGATGATGGCCGTCAGCTGAGGCACGCCGACACCGGCGACGATGCGGGTGGTGCAGATGCTGCCCGGACCGATGCCGACCTTGACCGCATCGGCGCCCGCGTCGATCAACGCGCGGGCCGCATCGTAGGTGGCGATGTTGCCGGCGATGATCTGCAACCGGTTGTTCTCGCGCTTGATGCGCTCGACAACCCGCGCCACCTGGGCCGAGTGTCCGTGGGCGGTGTCGATGACCACCACGTCGCAACCCGCATCGGCCAGGGCCATGGCCCGTTCATAGCCTGCGTCCCCGACGGTCGAGGCCGCGCCGACCAGCAGACGACCCTGTTCGTCCTTGGCCGCGTGCGGGTGGGCCTGGGCCTTCTCGATGTCCTTCATCGTGATCAGGCCAGTGGCGCGATAGTCCTCGTCGACGACGATGACCCGCTCGATCTTGCGGTCGCGCAGCAGTTGCCGCGCCTCTTCCTTGCTGGCGCCCTCGCGCACGGTGACCAGGTCGCCCGTGGTCATGAGCTGGGCGGCGGTACGGGCCGGATCGGTGTCGAACCGCATGTCGCGGTTGGTCAGGATTCCGACCAGTTTTCCGGTCGCATCCACGACCGGGAAGCCGCTGATCTTGCGGGCCGCCACGATCTGGCGAACCTCGCCCAGCGTCGTCTCGGGGCGGATCGTCACCGGGTTGATGACCATCCCGCTCTCGAACCGCTTCACCTCGCGGACCTGATCGGCCTGCTGCTGCACGGTCATGTTACGGTGGAGGATGCCCAGACCGCCGGCCTGGGCCATGGCGATGGCCAGCCGGCTTTCGGTGACCGTGTCCATGGCGGACGAGGTCAGCGGGATGTTCAGCCTGATGTCGCGGGTGAGCCGGGTCGAGACGTCCGCGTCGGCGGGCATGATCTCTGACGGACCGGGTTCAAGCAAAACATCGTCGAAGGTGAGCCCTTCGCGAATCTCCATGGGAGTCTCCGTTTTGCGGGCCGCGTATCCTCTCTCGCGGGTGCGAAGTCAACCATGACGACCGGCATCCGGGTGAACGGGCCGTCCGTAAGTTTTTTCAGCCGCACTTGAAACTTTCAGCCCAAGCTAACATTCTCTCCCGCAGATGGTCGTCAATCTCGCCAGATCCGTGCGGAGCCTCGCGCTCAAGATCGCCTCCTACGGTGTGATGCACCTCGTCGTCGCCATGCTGGTGGCCTTCGCCATCACCCGGGACTGGCGCATGGCCCTGGCCATCGGCGTGGTCGAACCCTTCTTCCAGACCATCGCCTATTCCTTCCACGACCGGATCTGGCACCGGATCGAGCGCCGTCGCATGGGCAGTTCGATCGAGGAGACGGCCGAGGCCTTCACTGCCCGCCTCGACGTCATGAACGCCGAGGAGCAGGCCCGCTCCCACGGCCATCACGGCCACAGCCACGCCCTGCCCTCGTTCAGGAAGATCGCGGTCAAGACCGTGACCTATGGCGTGATGCATTTCGTGGTCGCGGTGACGGTGGCCTTCGCCATCACCCAGAACTGGCGCATCGCCCTGACGGTCGGGGTTATCGAGCCCCTGGTGCAGATGGTCTTCTTCGCCGTCCACGACCGCATCTGGGCGGTCCGCGAAGCCCGCCGGGCGCTCCAGGCCGCCTGATCGCCGACGACCGGTTCAGCCGAGCCGCACTCACCCCACATACCCGTCCAGTGAACGCCGCCTCCGAGGCCGTGGAGATGGCCGCCGCGCGCTAGGCACCAACGAAGACCAATCGTCCATCCGGCTCAACTAGAGCGATTTCTATACCGGCCTTGCGGCAGCGAGGGGCCAATCGTTCGGCCAAGGTCAATGCTTGCACGGTAAAAGGTCTCACAGCGAGCTGGCGCGCGCCGTTGTCTTCCAGCACCATCAGTTGCCCAACAAGCTCCGACAATCCGCTTCGCGTTTTGGAGAGAACTCCCCCGTGTTTGCTGTTTATGACTCCGCCTTTGCACTCGGCGATCATCAACTGCCCGCCGACTACTGCGGATACATCACCCAACCCGGACTTGGGATTCACGACCACCCTGTCCTCACCACGACCGTAGAGACCGCCGTAAAGAGTGGACCCGATCCCATTTAGCCGAGAAAATCCGTGCCCGCTCAAACAGTCGATGATGTTGAATTGCTTCGCGTGCTCGCCGTCGGGATGCATCGAAACGGCCCCAATCTCGCCGAGCCGACGTTGCTCAGCCATGAAGTGCATGGCTACGGCGATCATGACAGCCGCCTCGGTCATCCTTCGCTCGACACCACCTTCAGCTTTCGCTGAACGCTTCTCCGTCGTGTGAAAGTCCGTGACGTACATCGATCCCTATTTCTTGTGCAACGCCACAAGATAGACCTCCGACGAGCCCTTCCGGCTGGCGGCGGGCTTGACGTACTTCACGTCCTGGAAGTTGGCGCGCAGGTCGGCCAGAACGTGGCCGGCGTCCCCGCCCTGGAAGTTCTTGGTCACGAAAGACCCGCCGGGCCTCAGTGTCCGGATGGCGAATTCCGACGCGATCTCGATCAGGGCGATGATCTTCAGGTGGTCCGTCTGGCGATGCCCGACCGTGTTGTGCGCCATGTCCGACAGCACCAGATCGGGCGGGCCGCCCAGGGCCTCGATCAGCTGCTGGTCGACGCCGGGTTCGGTGAAATCGGCCTGGATCAGGATCGATCCGGGGATCGGCTCGATCGGCAGCAGATCGACGCCGACCACCGACGTCGCGCCCCGGTTGACGCAGACCTGGATCCAGCCGCCCGGCGCCGCGCCCAGATCGATGACCCGGGAGCCCTTCTTGACCAGACGGAAGCGGTCGTCGATCTCGCTGAACTTGAACGCCGCCCGGCTGCGCCAGCCTTCGGCGCGCGCCTTTTCGGACCAGGGATCGGCCAGCTGACGCTTGATCCACTCGATGGACGAGATCGACTTCTTCTCGGCGGTCTTGATCTTGCCGCCCATGCCGCGGCCGGCGGCCGTACCGCCGGTGGGCGGACGGACCATGCGGCGGCGCGCAGGCTCGACAGGCGGAGATGTGGGCTTTTCGTCGTCACTCATCGCTCCCACATAGCGCCCACGGCCCTCAGCGGCTATGACCCCCGCCAATCATCCGAAAATGGAGCGCCCCATGGCCGACCAGACCCTGACCCTGACCCTCGACACCGGTGACGTCGTCATCAAGCTGCGCCCCGACCTGGCGCCCGGCCACGTGGCCCGCATCACCGAGCTGGCGAGCGAAGGCTTCTACGACGGCGTCGTCTTCCACCGCGTGATCCCGGGCTTCATGGCCCAGGGCGGCGACCCGACCGGCACCGGCACCTCGGGCTCCAAGAAGCCCAACCTGAAAGCCGAGTTCTCGAAAGAGCCGCACGTGCGCGGCGTTTGCTCGATGGCACGCACCAATCAGCCGGACACCGCCAACAGCCAGTTCTTCATCGTCTTCGACGACGCCGGCTTCCTGGACGGCCAGTACACGGTCTGGGGTCAGGTCATCGAGGGCATGGAACACGTCGACGCCCTGCCCAAGGGTGAGCCGCCCCGCGCGCCCGGCAAGATCGTCAAGGCGACGGTCAACTAAGGACTTGTTCGGCTCCTCCCCTTTCGCCGCTTGGCGAATGGGGAGGGGGACCGCGAAACGGTGGAGGGGTTCTTGCGGCACGCAGAACCCCTCCGTCCGCTCGCAAGCGCTCGCTGCCACCTCCCCATCGCTACGCGACAGGGGGAGACCACAATCCGTCAGTCGCCGCCGTACCAATGCAGCTTCACGCCCGAGAAGCTCTGGTCGCCAATCCGGAGCGTCGCCGTGATCGACGGCTCTTCCGCCCCGCCCAGATTGCGGCGTGCGGTCGCGAGCGTCCCGGCGTTCAGCTGGCCGTCGAAGGTAACGCGGTCGCCAGTCGCGCTCGTCCCCGTCATGCGGATGCGGCCATCGCTAACCGAATAGCTGTCGGGCAGAACCCGCTCGGTCGTCTCGCCGGGCGCCAGGAACTCCAGCATCACCGGGGCGAAGGTCGCGGACCGCTTACCCTCCTCCCAGTCGGTGAACGCCTGCGCCTGACCGATGAACAGATGTATCAGCGCAAAATCGCCCGGCCCGACCTGGGCCTCGCCGACCTGATAGTAGCCGGACAGGTCCTCGGTCTGACTGTGGGCGAAGGCGCCGCCGCGGGCAGGCGCGGTCGCCGGTGCGGCGCCGCCCGAACCCGCCGGCTTCGACGGTGCATTGACCAGGTCGCAGCCGGCCAGCGTCAGGCCCACGGCGGTCAGCAGGACAATCGTGCGCATGGCGGCTCTCCTCACGGAAGGCGGAGCAGGACCGGCAGCCATCCCGCCGCCTGCGCCATGTCCACGCCTTCGAAGACCGGAATGGCCAGCAGGAACACCAGTCCGTCCCGGATCGTGGTCAGGAAGAAGCGCGGCTTGATGCTGAGGTCTTCCTCGTCGCGCCACTTCGAGAAGTCGGGTCCGCAGCGCGGCGTCCGGGCCATATAGGCCTTGTATGACTCGCCGAACTCCGCCGACAGCCAAGCCTCTTCCTGGGCGATGGTGAAGTGGAAGACCACGACGGCAATCAACACGAACAGCGCGGCGATCGTCATGCTGCCGGTCTGGGCCCCGACACCGAAGGCGCCGGCATAGCTGAAGACATAGAGCGGATTCCGGCTGAGCGAATACGGACCGGTGGAGACCACCTCCGCCTTCTTGCGTCCGCCGATGTAGAGCGAACACCAGGCGCGGCCGACAATGCTCAGAACGATGGCGCCGAGGCCGACCGACTCCACGGCTTCACTGATCGGACCCTCCCCCCACCAGGTGGAGGTGAACATCGCCAGAACAACGACCGCCAGCAGGCACAGGCCGATGGCCCATTTCCGGATCTTCTGGATTCGTTGAAGATCGAACGCGTCGGTACTCACCGTCGTCATAGTCGCTTCCAGCCCCCTGTTTTGTCAGCAGACGGAAACGCCGAAGCGCGAGTTCGCGCAAGAACTATCTTTGCGGCTGAAACTCTCTCGCGATCAGCGATCCAGGCCCTGATCCAGCGCCCGGAACGCCGAGACTGACAGTTCGGCCGCACTCTGGAACACTGACGGCGTGATCCGCTCGAAGTCATCGGACGGGCGGTGATAGTCGGGGTGGTAGTCGACCCCCAGGTACAGGAACGGCACCTGGGCCGCGAAGAAGGCGCCCTGATCCGAGGCCTCGACCCAGTTGTTCTCACCGATGTCCTGCGGCGTGTCCTTGCCGAAGGCCAGCGATACGGCGCCAATCGCCGGGATGTTCTCGAGGATCGGCCGGAACGTCGGGTGCTGATAGGTGCCCGTGACCCACAGTTTCCCGTCCGTTTCGGCGCGGGCGATCATGTCGAAATTCAGGTTCATCGCGATCGACTCCAACGGCACCGGCGGCGCCTGGACGAAATGTTTGGCGCCCAGCAGGCCCCGCTCCTCGCCGTCGAAGGCGACGAAGATGACGCTGTGTTCCGGAGCCGAGGCCTTCAGCCGATCGGCGATCTCCAGCATGGTCGCCACGCCCGAGGCGTTGTCGTCTGCGCCGTTGTAGATCTGGCCGCCGTTCGAGCCGACGTGGTCGTAGTGGGCGGTGATGACGATGTAGCGATCCGGAACCCGCGTCCCCTCGATCAGGCCCAGGATGTTGACGCCGTTGAAGGTTTTCGGCCCCTCGCGGGTGCGGCCCTGCGCCGCGAACGGCTGCAGCCGGCCCATCGGCGGAGCGGCGACACCCAAAGCTTCGAACCGCGACACGATATAGGCCCGCGCCCGCTCGCCGCCCGGCGCGCCCGTATCGCGCCCTTCCATGTCGTCCGCCGACAGGATGCGCACATCGGCCATCAGCTGATCGTAGGAGATCGGCGTCGCGGCGACTTCGGCAGACGTCTCGGGCGCCCGCTGCGTCTCGGTCATGCCCGCACAGCCGGACAGGATCAGGACGGCGACGGACGACAGTGCGAGGGCGCGAAGGGAACGGGACATGCGGACACTCTCTGGATGTTTCGCTTTCGGCATAGCGGCCCAGGATGGACGCGTCCGCTTAAATTCGTGTCATCCACCCTCACCGTGCGCCCCGCCGGGGTGCACGGTGAGGGTTGAAGTCTCCGCACGGATCGTCACTAAAAGCGCCATGGCCGAACCGTCCGTCGAATCCCTGACCGAAGCCGAAGCGGAGGCCGAGCTGGCCCGGCTCGCCGCCTCGATGGCGCGCCACGACGCCCTCTACGCCGAGGCCGCGCCCGAGATCTCCGACGCCGACTACGACGCCCTGCGCGCGCGCAACCTGGCCATCGAGACGCGCTTCCCGCCCCTGGTTCGCGAGGATTCTCCGTCGAGGAGGGTCGGCGCACCCGTCTCCAGCCAGTTCACCGAGGTACGGCACGGCGTGCCCATGCTGTCCCTCGACAATGCTTTCGACGACGGTGACGTCACCGATTTCGTCGCCCGCATCGCGCGCTTCCTCAAGCTGCCTTCAGATGAGGTCATCGCCTTCGTCGCCGAACCCAAGATCGACGGCCTCAGCGCCAACCTGCGCTACGAAAACGGCATTCTGGTCCAGGGCGCGACCCGCGGCGACGGTCGGGCGGGCGAGGACATCACCGCCAATCTGAAGACCATCGCCGACATTCCCCACCGTCTGAAGGGCTCCGGCTGGCCCGCCCTGATCGAGGTGCGCGGCGAGGTCTATGCCCCCAACGACGCCTTCGCCGCCTTCAACGCGGAGGCCGAGGCGGCCGGCCGTCGCACCTACGCCAACCCCCGCAACTTCTCCGCCGGATCGCTGCGCCAGATCGACCCGTCGGTGACGGCCCGGCGCCCCTTGAGCTTCTTCGCCTACGCCTGGGGCGAGACTTCGGAGCCATTCGCGGAGACCCAGGCCGAGGCGCTGGAGGCGTTCGAGACCTGGGGCTTCCCGGTCAATCCGCGCTCGACCCGCGTCGAGGGCGCCGATGGACTGGTCGGCGTCTACCACGGTCTCGAAACCGATCGCGCCCAGCTCGGCTACGACATCGACGGCGTGGTCTACAAGGTTGACCGCCTGGACTGGCAGCACCGCCTCGGCTTCGTCTCCCGCAGCCCCCGCTG
The DNA here is from genome assembly GCF_049896165.1 of Brevundimonas sp. TWP3-1-2b1. Taxonomy (NCBI): domain Bacteria; kingdom Pseudomonadati; phylum Pseudomonadota; class Alphaproteobacteria; order Caulobacterales; family Caulobacteraceae; genus Brevundimonas; species Brevundimonas sp. TWP3-1-2b1. The sequence continues at coordinate 285,586 of NZ_JAFCTT010000002.1, forward strand.
GGCCATCGCGCACAAATTCCCGGCGCAACAGGCGACCACCGTGCTGGAGGGCATCGACATCCAGGTCGGCCGCACCGGCTCCCTCACCCCCGTCGCCCGCCTCGCACCCGTCACCGTCGGCGGCGTCGTGGTCCGCAACGCCACCCTGCACAACGAGGACGAGATCGCGCGCAAGGACGTGCGCATCGGCGACACCGTGGTCCTGCAACGCGCCGGCGACGTCATCCCCCAGATCGTCTCGGTGGTCGCCGACAAACGCCCCGCCGACGCCCTCCCCTACATCTTCCCGACCCACTGCCCGGTCTGCGGGTCGGAGGCCGTGCGGCCCGAGGGCGAGGTTCGCCGTCGCTGCACCGGCGGGCTGATCTGCGCCGCCCAGCTGGTCGAACGGCTCAAGCATTTTGTCTCCCGCCGCGCCTTCGACATCGAAGGTCTGGGCGAGAAACAGCTGACCGCCTTCCACGAGCGGGGCTGGATCCACGAGCCCGCGGACATCTTCCGCCTCGCCCGCGATGCGGAAAAGCTCGACGCCCTCCGCGCCGAGGACGGCTATGGGGAGACCAGCGTGAGGAACCTCGTCGCCGGCATCGACGCCCGCCGCACCATCGCGCTGGAGCGGCTGCTGTTCGGACTCGGCATCCGCGACATCGGCGACCAGACCTCCCTGCTGCTGGCCCGCCATTTCGGCGACTGGAAAAGCTTCCACGCCGCCGCGCTTGAGGCCGCCTCCGGCATCCCCTCACCCGAATGGACGCAGCTGGCCGAGGGCCATGGCGTCTCCGCCCGCACCCTGTCCGTCATGGCTTCGGCCGTTCTGTCGCCCGCCGATCCCTGGCCCGAGGCGCCGCTGGACCAGAAGCTGGCCCTCGCCTTCCCCGGCGTCGCCGCGCCTGCCCGCCGGGCTCTGTCCGAGCTGACCAGCGACTGGGCCAGCATCGTCGAACTGGCCCGCGTCGCCCGCGAGCAAGGTCCGTCGATGACCCTCGGGGACATCGCCGGGATCGCCGGCGTCGGCCCGGTCGCCGCCCGCGCCGTCGCCGAGTTCTTCCACGAGCCGCACAACCGCGAGGTCGTCTCCGCCCTGGTCGAACAGCTGACCACGATAGAGGACGCCGAACGTCCCAAGGCCGACACGCCGGTCGCCGGCAAGACCGTCGTCTTCACCGGCTCGCTCGAACGGTTCACCCGCGACGAGGCCAAGGCCCGCGCCGAAAGTCTCGGCGCCAAGGTGTCCGGATCGGTGTCGAAGAAGACCGACTATCTGGTCGCCGGACCCGGCGCGGGCTCCAAACTGGCCGAGGCGCAGAAGCACGGCGTCGCCGTTCTCACCGAGGACGAGTGGCTGGCGTTGATCGGCTGATCCTCCCCCTTTGGGGGAGGTGGCTCGAAGCGCAGCGAGAGACGGAGGGGGCTCACCGCGAACCGAGCGTCTGCGGCCAGCCCCCTCCACCGCTACGCGGTCCCCCTCCCCCGTCGGGGGAGGATCACACCTGCCTAGCGGTTCAGCGCGCTCCGGGCGGCCTCGGCATAGCGGTGACCCGAGGCGGCGTCCTTCGGGAACACGGCCTCGATCGCCTCGACATCCTCGGCTGTCAGGGTGATGTCCGCGGCCGCCGCGTTCTGTTCCAGCGTCGCGATGCGTCGCGTCCCCGGGATCGGCACGATCTCGTCTCCCTGGGCCAGCACCCAGGCCAGCGCCAGCTGGGCCGCCGTGACGCCGCGGTCGTCGGCGATGCCCTTGATAGCCTCGACGAGGTTCAGGTTCTTCTGGAAATTCTCGCCCATGAACCGGGGATTCGTGCGGCGGAAATCGCCCTGCTCCAGATCGTCGATCGACTTGATGTCGCCGGACAGGAAGCCGCGCCCCAGCGGGCTGTAGGGCACGAAGCCGATGCCGAGCTCGCGCACGGTCGCCAGGATCCCGTCCTCCGGCTCCCGGCTCCACAGCGAATACTCCGTCTGCAGCGCCGTGACCGGGTGGGTCGCATGGGCCCGGCGGATCGTTTCGGGCGCCGCCTCTGACAGGCCGAGGAAGCGGACCTTGCCCTCCGTCACCAGCTCGGCCATCGCCCCGACCGTCTCCTCGATCGGCGTGTCCGCGTCGACGCGGTGCAGATAGTAGAGATCGACGTGGTCCATCCCCAGACGGGTCAGGCTGCCTTCGATGGCGCGGCGCACATTGGCCGGCGATCCGTCGACCTTCAGCGCCGTGCGGTCGGCGTTGTAGCCGATGCCGAACTTGGTCGCGACGAAGGCCTTGTCGCGGCGATCCGCCAGCGCCTTGCCGACCTGGATCTCGTTGGTGTGGGGGCCGTACATCTCGGCCGTATCGAAGAAGGTGATCCCCAGCTCCAGCGCGCGATGGATCACCGCCGTCGCCTGTCCCTCGTCCGACGGCGCGCCATAGAAGGACGCCATCCCCATGCACCCCAGGCCGATAGCCGAAACTTCGGGACCGTTCGGTCCGAGACGACGGGTCTTCATGGGTCGGTCTCCTGAGGGTGGTGGACCCGGTACGTCGGCGCCGCCCGGCCGATCCGCAAGGTCAGACCGCCGAAACGACATCCGTCTGTGCGAAGTCGTCGCCCTTGAACAGCAGAGGCTCGCCGAACTCGATGGCAAGGGCATAGGCGAAGGTGTCGCCGAAGTTCAGGCGGGCGGGGTCGAACCCCTTGCCGTACCGCCGGTAAGCCTTGCGCGCTTCGGCCGCCCGAGCCGGGGTGACATCTACGATCCGCAGCCGCGCAGCCGCCACGAGCGGCTCGAACGCGCCGATCCGACTGTCCTTCTGAGCACGTCGATCCACGACGATCGCGGCCTCCAGATAGTTGGCGGCCGACATTCGGTTCACATCCGATCCGAGGAGCGCGGCGGCGAAGGCTGCCGCCTCAGGCTCATCCAGCAGAATGGCGACCAAGGCGGAACTATCGACGATCATACAGGCAGGCCGGTTTCATCATCATACAGAAATGCGGTCGGATCCTCGCCGGGGTCGAGCGGTTTCAGATTCAGCTCCCGCACCATCCGCATTATGTCTTCGACGGTCGCCTTTGGCGGTTCAACCGGCTCACGCGCCAGTTGTTCGCGCAGGGCTACGGTGACCGCCGTCGTCAGGCTTTCGCCCCGCCGTGTCGCCAATTCGCGAGCCAGGCGATGGGTCTCCGGGTTCTTGATGTTCAGCATGGTAGAATGACTTCTACCACATCACCCTATGCGCCTCAAAGCAGGGCGCACTGCACCTCCAGCCAGGCCTTCGCCTCCCCATCCAGCAGCGGCCCGACCCTGGCCAGGGTCTCGGCGTGATAGGCGTCAACATAGGCGCGCTCGTCGACCGTCAGGGCCGCGACATCAATCAGCTTCCTGTCCAGCGGGGCGAAGGTCAGCTGTTCGAAGCCGTGCATCGGCCGCTCGCCGCCGGGGATCGGCTCGGGCGCTGTCACCACCTGCAGGGTCTCGATGCGGATGCCCCAGTGGCCCTCGCGGTAGTAGCCCGGCTCGTTGGACAGGATCATGCCGGTCAGCAGGGGCTGCGAGTTCACCGCCTTGGCGATCCGCTGCGGCCCTTCGTGCACGCCCAGATAGGAGCCGACGCCATGACCCGTGCCGTGGTCGTAGTCATGGCCCGCCATCCACATCGGCGCCCGCGCCAGGGCGTCGAGCTGGTGCCCGCTCGTCCCCACCGGGAAGCGGATCATGGCCATGGCGATATGGGCCTTCAGCACCAGGGTGAACAGGCGGCGCTGGTCGGCCGAAGGCTCGCCGATGGCCATGGTCCGGGTCACATCGGTGGTGCCGTCCAGATACTGGCCGCCGCCGTCGACGAGCAGCAGCGAGCCCGGCTCCATCTTGCGGATCGTGCGGGTGACGGGCTTGTAGTGCGGCAGGGCGGCGTTCGGCCCGACCCCGGCGATGGTGTCGAAGCTGAGGTCCTTCAGCGCACCGGTCTCCTCGCGGAACCGCTCCAGCGCCTCGACCACGCCGCGCTCGTCCGGCAGTTCGACCTGGGCGACCGTATCGACCCAGTGCAGGAACCGCGACAGGGCCGCGCCGTCGCGGATATGGGCCTGGCGGGAGCCTTCGATCTCGACCGCGTTCTTGGCCGCGCGCGGCAGGGCGCAGGGGTCCATGCCGCGAACCACGGTCGCCCCGACCAGATCCAGCCGGTCGAAATACCAGGCCGAAGACTGGGCGGGATCGATCAGGACCTTGAACCCCTTCATCCCCTCCAGCGCCTGCCCCAGCTCGCCCGGGGCCATCAGGGTCACGTCGTCGCCCAGCCATCCCGGCAGTTCGTTGGTCACCTTGGCGGGGTCGAGGAACAGCATCGCCGTCCCATTGGCCGCCAGGATCGCCTGGGCCAGCGGCAGGGGCGAACGGATCACGTCCCCGCCCCGCACATTGAACAGCCAGGCGATCGACGAGGGTGCGGTCAGGACGACGGCGTCGGCGCCGGCCGCTGCGACCGCTTCACCTATCCGCCTCCGCTTCGACGCACTCGACTCGCCCGAGTAGCGGTCTTCGTGCGGCACGACGGGAGCGGCGGGCTGGGCCGGGCGCGCCTCGGCCCAGGCGGCGTCCACCGGATTGCTGTCGATGGGTTTCAGGCTGGCCCCGGCCTTGGCCGCCGCCCGCTTCAGCGTGGCCAGGGCGTCGGGGCTGTGCAGACGCGAATCGTAGCCGATCACGGCCCCCTTCGGCGCACGCTCGAGGTAGGCGGGGACACCGCCCTCGACAAGGTCGAGGATCTCGAACTGGCTCGCGTCGACCTGGGCCCGGACCTGAACCGTGTAGCGACCGTCGGCGAAGACCGCGGCCCTGTCCTTCATCACCACGCCCGCGCCGGCGGACCCGGTGAAGCCGGTCAGCCAGGCCAGCCTGTCGTTGGCGGCGGGCAGATATTCGTTCTGATGCTCGTCCTCGTGCGGGACCAGGAAGCCGTCCAGCCCCTGCTGCGCCATGGCGGCGCGAACGAGTGGAAGGTGCTTCGCCCCGAAGGACGGCGAGGTGGTTTCATCGAAGGACTGGCGCATGAAAATCGCCATAGCATCTCCCTCCCCATGAAGGGGAGGGAGATCCAGGAGACGATCAGTTCTGCGGCGACGTGCTTGTGATCACTGCCGAACCCGAGGTCGGCGCGGGCTGCGCGGCCGGGACGGTGATAATCACCGGCGCCGGCTGGCTGGCGGCGCGGGCCATGTCGGAGCGCGCCTGGCTGGTGGCGCGAGCCGCCTCGGCCTGGGCGCGCGCGGCGTCCATCCGGGCGATGTCGACGCTCTGCTGGGCGCCTGCGATCTGCCCCTGGACCACGGCCTGATCGGCGCGCGCCTGGGCGGCAGCGGCGTCCGCCTGGGCCTGGGCCAGCAGGACCTCGGTCTCGTCGTCTCGCCCCCCCGATGACAGGACCCACAGCACGGCGATCAGGACAGCGGCGGCCAGTCCGCCGGCGATCCACCAGCCTGTGCTCGACTCGCGCTGCACGACGACTGTCTCGCTGTAGACAGGCTCCGTCACCACGATGCGCTCGATCCTGGCGTTGGGGTCGATATTCGGGTCGTACTGGCTCACGGGAAATCCCTCCATTAAGCCAGCAGAACGGCTCCGCTTTGCCGGAGTTCCGCCTATGCCATCCGCCTCAGCACCAGGGCGCTCCACGCATCGCGATGGATCCGTCGTTCCAGCCGGAATCCGCGCGACAGATAGGCGGCCGAGACCCGCCGCTCCTGTGTCCGCAGCAGCCCGCTCAGGATCGCCACCCCGCCGATCCGCAAGCTCATCTTGATGTCCTGCGACAGGGCGACCAGCGGCGGAGCCAGAATGTTCGCGAACACCAGGTCATAGGGCGCGCCGGCCCGCACCTTCATGTCGTTCAGGCCCGAGGCGTGGACGAACCGCGCATTGGCCTGGTTCAGCTTCGCGTTCTCGTTGGCGATCCGCACCGAAGGCGCGTCGATGTCGGTGCCGACGGCCAGAGCCGCGCCCGTCCGCGCCGCCGCGATGGCCAGCACGCCCGTTCCGCAGCCGACGTCCAGCACCTTCTCGAACCGTTCGCGCTTCAGCAGTTCGTCGTAGGCGACCAGACAGCCGACCGTCGTGCCGTGGTGCCCGGTCCCGAAGGCCGCGCCCGCGTCGATCTTCAGATTCACGGCGTTGGGCGGCACCCGTCCCTGATCGTGGGCGCCATAGACGAAGAACCGCCCGGCCCGCACGGGCGGCAGGCCTGACAGCGACATGGCCAGCCAGTCGGCGTCGGCCAGGGGCTCGACCTTCACCGTCACGCCGGGATGCTCGGCCAGCCGCGCGATCAGGGCCTCGACCTCTTCCTCGGATGTCGGGAAGGCGTCGATGCGCCAGATGTCGCGATCCTCGTCTTCCTCGAGAATGGAATAGGTCGCGCCTTCCAGCAGGAAGTCGGAATCGATGGCTTCGGCGGCCGCTTCAGCGGCGGCGCGAGACCCGCGCGCGATTATCTGGACGGGATTGTGGGACATTTATTCAAACACCGGTATCATTGCGAATCGATACTATTGAGTTTGCGCCTGTGCGCTCACGCACGGGACGCAATCGTTCCAACCGAGGGGTCGGGGAATACATGGCCAAGTCACCGTCTACTGCGTCGCCTAAAGCGTCCGCCGCTTCCAAGCCTAAAGCAGCCGCGAAGTCGACTGCGAAAACGGCCAAGCCCGCTGCAGCAAAGCCCGCCGTCGCCGCCAAGCCCGTAGCGGTGAAGGCCGCCCCGGCCGCCAAGCCTGCTCCGAAGGCGGCTCCGAAGGTCGCTGCGAAGTCCGCCGCCAAGCCGGCTGCGAAGCCTGCGGCAAAGCCCGCCGCCCCGAAGACCACGGTCAAGGCCGGCGCTCCCAAGGCTGCCGCCAAACCCGCTGCCAAGCCTGCCGTCGCGAAGGCTCCAGTCAAGGCCGCTCCGAAAGCGGCTGCGAAGAAGCCCGCCGCCAAGGCTGCTCCGAAGACCGCTACGACGGCTCCGGCCGCGAAGGCTGTCGCTCCCGCCGCCAAGCCGGCCGCTGTCGCACCGGCTGCAAAGCCGGTCGTCGCCGCGAAGCCCGCCGTGTCCCCGGCCGCCGCCGCCCCTGCTGCCAAGCCTGCGGCGCCCGCGCCGAAGAAGGGCTTCTTCGACAAGCTGGCCGACGCGATCTTCGGCAAGCGCTGATCATCGTCTGAAACGACAAACGCCGGGCGGTTCGCACCGCCCGGCGTTTTCGTGTCTGGTATCCGAGGCTGGATCAGTCGGCGGGCAGATCCTCGGCCAGGATCGCCATCTCGAACATGAAGCTGCCGTCCTCGTCCTCGTCGTCGAACACGACGCCGATGAACTCGTCACCGACATAGACCTCGGCCGAATCGTTCACCTTCGCACGGGCCTTCACGATGATGCCGCCGGTGTTGAAGGTGCGCTTCAGGTGCGTCTCGATGCGCTTCATGTCTGCTTCGTTCACGGCGGGCCTCGGTGGTCTGGATTGAAGGCGCGGACCCTAGAGAACCGGTCCGTTCATGGGAAGCCCGGCGCTCTCACTTCCGTGCATCCCCGCGAAGGCGGGGACCCAGTGCTTTGGGCGATGATCGCGAACCGTTGCGGACGGACCGTCATCCCAGACGATGTGCCTCACTCAAGAACTGGGTCCCCGCCTCTTCGGGGATGCACGGGATTTTGGGGATCTAGATCACGAAATCATAGACGACGTCGGCGAGGGTGTGGTCCATCGTCCGGGCCGGCTCCGCCTCGGTTGGGCAGTTGACCAGCCGCGCCGGAACACCGGCCACGGTGCAGCCCGCAGGCACCGGCTTCAGCACCACCGAACCCGAAGCCACCTTGGCGTAGTCGCCGACCACGATATTGCCCAGCACCTTGGCCCCGGCGCCCAGCAGCACGCCCTTGCCGATCTTGGGATGGCGGTCGCCGCGCTCGGCCCCCGTACCGCCCAGGGTCACATTGTGCAGCATCGAGACCTCGTCGCCGACTACCGCCGTCTCGCCGATGACGATGCCCGTGCCGTGATCCAGGAACAGGCCGGAGCCCAGACGCGCGCCCGGATGGATGTCGATCTGGAACAGCTCGGAGATCCGGCTCTGGAAGTGGAAGGCCAGGGTCTCGCGCCCCTGTGTCCACAGCCAGTGTGCGACCCGGGACGCCTGCAGCGCCTGGAAACCCTTGAAGTACAGGAACGGCTGCAACAGCGTCTTGATCGCCGGATCGCGCTCGGCCACGGCCTGCAAGTCCGCCTCCGCCGCCGCCACGATGGTGGCATCGGCCTGGAACGCCGACAGGCAGACCTCGCGCACTGTCATGGCGCGCAGTTCCTCGTCGCCCAGCTTCCTGGCGATCTGGAAGCTCAGCGCCGCCGACAGGTCGTGGTGCGACAGGATCACGGCGTTCAGCAGCGACGCAAGATGCGGCTCCTCGCGCGCGGCGGCCTCGGCGGAGGACCGCAGCTGGTTCCACACGCTGTCCTGCGACACGACGACTTCAAGCTTGGGCATCACCGGCTCCATTCATCCCATCATACCCGCGTCAGCATGGCGTGCGCCAGCCAGCCGGGGATCAGCGACTCCCTGGCCATATGGTAGGCCCTGAGGGCTGTGACCACCGTGAAGGTGTCGCGCACCGCGCCCCGGTCGATCTCGCGCATCAAGGTCATGAAGGGCACCCGCGCCAGTTCGATCACCTCGGTCGGATCCGGCGCAGTGTCGACCTCCGACAGATCCCAGGCCAGCCAGGCGATGGCCCGCTCGTCAGTGATGGAGTTCGACATCTCCATTCTCAGCACCTCGCGCCACGACTTCGCCGCCAGGCCGGCTTCCTCGGCCAGCTCCCGCTTGACCCCGTCCAGCGGGTCCTCGTCGAACGGCGCCCCGCCCTCCGGCATCTCCCAGGAATAGTTGGCCAGGGCGAACCGGGCCTGTCCGACCAGGGTCACCGTCCCGTCCGAATGGATCGGCAGCACTCCGACAGAAAGGTTCTTCGGCCGCATGACGACATAGGTCGCCTCCGCCCCGGTCGGCGCCGTCGCCGGATGCGAGGTCAGGGTCAGCCACGGGTTCTCGAACACCGTCGCGGCGCCGTCGCTCTTCCACGCAGGCCGCGGGGGCGGGTTCTCGTCCCACGAAGGCAGGGGCCGGCCGGTATCGAAATCGTCGCGAGGGTCGCTCATCCCGGGCATATGGCGCCGCATGGGTCGAACGCCTAGCTACATGGCATGACCCTGCCTCCCCCCCTCGATCTCGGCGCCCCGCTCCCTGCGCCCACGCCGTCGCCAGTGATGCTGGCCCGGCTGGCGACGCGCCGCTCCGCTCCGGCTCAGGCCCTGACCGCGCCCGGACCTGACGCCGGGCAGGTCGCCGACATCCTGACCCTCGCCGCCCGCTCGCCCGACCATGGCAAGCTCTTCCCGTGGCGGTTCGTCGTCATGGGTCCGGCCAGCCGCGCCGCGATCGCGGAGACGCTCGGCGCCATGGCCGTCTCCAAGGGTCTGCCGTCAAAGGCCCGGGCCGTCCTCGCCAAACTGACCGCCGCCCCGACCACTGTGCTCGTGATCTCGACCGCCGCCCCGGCCTCCAAGCCCGTCTGGGAACAGGAACTCAGCGCCGGCGCTGTCTGCATGAACCTCGAGCACGCCGCCTCCGCCTTCGGCTTCGCCTCAAGCTGGATCACCGACTGGTACAGCTACGACGCCGACGCCCTGCCCCTGTTCGGCGTCGGCGAAGGCGAGAAGGTCGCCGGCTTCATCCACCTCGGCACGGCGGTCGAGCCGCTGCTGGAACGGGACCGACCCAACGTCGCGGCGCTGACGACGACCCTGCCCTAGGTCTTCGTCCACTCCATCATCATGAACCAGGGCACCCGGTTGTAGTGCGCCGCACGAACCGGATCGCCACCGTGGGCGAGCGGTTCGGCGAAATGGGTCAGGGTCAGCCCCTGCTCCAGCAACAGCGCCATATAGGTGCCCAGCGGCCGGTGCCAGTTCTGGATCCGGATGCCCTTCCAGGCGATCCAGCCGGCCTTCTCCTCCAGATAGTCACGCATCGCATGGGCCCGCCGCCCGTCCGGCAGGGTGACCCACCCCAGGTCGTTGGCGTCGGCGGCCGAGTTGTACCCCGCCAGATTGGCGATCAGCAGTCTCCCGCCCGGCGCCAGCACCCGCGTCATCTCCGCGATCGCGGCCCGCACATCCGGGATATCGATCAACGACAGATAACTGACCACAAGGTCGAACGCCGCGTCCTCGAACCCCAGGCGCTCGGCCGCTTCCACGCGATAATCGCCCTCGGGATCCAGCCTGCGCGCATGGTCGATCAGGCCCACGGTCGGATCGATCCCGACCGCAGCCACCCCCTCGGCCTTCAGCATCCGGCAGAACCGCCCCTCGCCGCAGCCGACATCCAGCGCGCGGGCCCAAGGCCTCAGCCGCACCCGTTCCAGCATCGGCGCATCCATGACCCAGCGCCGCCCGAAGTCGCCCTCGTCCCCCTGGGACGCGACCCAGGCATCCGCCGAGTCCGCCCATCCATCGCTCATCGCGGCTCCTCCTCCGGGCGGTGGACCAGCGACACCAGCACCACCGAGATGATCATCAACAGATACCAGCTGCCCAGCTTGGCCAGCGAGACCATCTCCCACCCAGCCTCCTGCCCCGGATAGGCCCAGGCCCGCCCGAGGGTGCCCAGGTTCTCCGCGAACCAGATGAACAGCGCGACCAGGAAATACCCCACCAGCAAGGGCATCTTCAGCCGCGTGCGGTTCGCCGTGAACCAGAACCATCCTCGCCCGAACAGCAGGGCCGTCGCCACGAACAAGGCGAGCCGAATGTCCGGCAGCCAGTGATGGGCGAAGAAGTTGACGTAGATCGCCGCCGCCAGAACCCAGGTCGACCACACCGGCGGATAGCCGCGCACGCGGATATGGAAGATCCGCTGCACCCGCGCGATGTAGGAGCCCACCGCCGCATACATGAAGCCCGAGAACAGCGGCACGGCCCCGATCCGCAGCACCGAGTCCTCCGGATAGATCCACGACCCGTGCGCCGTCTTGAACAGCTCCATGATCGTGCCGGCGATGTGGAACAGCAGGATCACCCGCGCCTCGGCCCAGCTCTCCAGCTTCAGGGCCAGCATGGCGGCCTGGATGAGCACCGCCCCGACGACCAGGAAGTCGTAACGCGACACCGGGCTGTCGTCCGGCCAGAACAGGAAGGTCAGCAGGATCAGCCCCAGCATCGCCCCGCCGAACAGGCAGGCCCAGGCCTGTTTGATCCCGAACATCAGGAAGGCGAAGGCGAAGCGGGTGAGCGGCGTGCGGTCGGCGCGGGACTGCAGACCGGCGAGCCAGCGACGGCCCCACGATTCGAGCGGCAAGCGTGAGATCATGGCCGGGGTTCCGCCGCATCAGGAGTGCAAAAACACGGCAAGAAGACCATTCTGCATGATTGGCGTCGAGAGGTGGCCAGCCCACTTCGCATGGACGAGTGTCCGCTTTCGAGACAGAAGCGAATAGCCGCTCCCGACCCATTGCGGCCTTTCGGGTGCGATATTCGCGGGCCGCTAGAACGTGAAACGCATTCTCGTACAGCTCGCCGGCTCCAGCCGATAATCCGCGAACACTTGATCTTCACGACCTTCGACTTGCTCAAGGATTGTCCAGTGCCAGCCGCGCTGCTGACGCTCGAAGCGATTGAGATAAACCGAGTCCGGGAAGCGATACCGCTGCTCAAATCCGGTGTCTGTCCTAGTCCCCGCGCCTAACGAAGGTCCGTACAGACCGCCGAATGTATCCAAAAAGAGTGATCCAATTTCATTGGGGTGCTCGCCAGGCCCGTAGGTGATGGCAGACTCGTACTCGTCTCCAGGTCTGGGGACGCGGAGATGCAGCATGAGATATCGCCCGCCCAGGTGCCACTCGCCTTTTGCAAAGCCGGGCGCGTCTTGCCCCTGAACTTGGCCGGTAACGCGCCAGCAGCCCTCCAGGGCGCTTACCGCCTCCAGACCGGGGCTTCGGGTGACAAGCTGTGCGACAGCGACCGCCAATGCGAGACCGATCAACTTTTCACCCTCTGATGATGCTCAGGCTCTGGAGCTTACGTGCGAGCATGTCCGCTTTCCACCCAAAGCGGCCATGCCCGCATTCCCGGCATCCCTTGCGGATGCACCTCCAGTGGCCTCCGGGGTCACAGCATCCCTATGCCGAGCAGCCAATTCCTGACCTGTTCCGGCCAGTCCGTCATGATCGGATCGGCCGTCGGCCGCATCCCGAAAGCATGGCCGCCCCTGGCGTAGAGGCGCATGTCCACCGCCACGCCTGCGTCGTTGAGCGCCAGCGCATAGGCCATCGGCTGTCGGATATCGTCGACGGCGTCGTCCATCGCGTGAATGATGAGCGTCGGCGGCGCGTTTGCGCTGATCGTCACCCAGGGCTGAAGCTGGAGGTTATTTCTGCCGTTGCTGTTGTCCAGCATGCGGGCGGTATAGGCGATGATCGCGAAGTCAGGCCGTGAGGATTGCCGGTCAGCCGCGTCGGTCAGGGGATAGGTCCGCTCGTCCGTATTGCTCATGTTGGCGACGAGATAGGCGCCGGCCGAAAAACCGATCACACCGATCTTCTGCGGATCGATGCCCCAAGTGGTGGCGTCCTGCCGCAGCAATGCCATGGCGCGCTGGGCGTCTTCCAGACCCAGCAGCACCTCCGGTCGCTGCTGCCGGCCATTCACTCTCGGCCACACCTGCGGCGTCCGGTATTTCAGTACGACGCAGGTCATGCACTGCCGTACGACCCAGTCGCAGATCTCGGTGCCTTCCAGGTCCATGGCCACGGCGTGAAATCCACCGCCCGGCAGGACCAGCATCGTGGCTCCGGTGTTTGGCCCTTCGGCCGATAGACGGTCATGGTCGGCCGGGTGACATAGGTCGCCCAATGCCATCGCCTTCCCCCGACCGTTGGCGAACCATTGCCGGTCGCCTCGGGACGATCGCCGCTGTCGGGTTTCGCGAGAGGGACGTTTGCTGGCCAGAGCGGCACCTGCATGCCGCCTGCGGCAGGTTGCCAAACCCCTTCCCATTCTACCTTTGGAACCTCGATCCTCGCCGTCGAAACCTCGATGTCAGCGATGGGGACCTCGATGCTGGAGGTCGTACTGTCGGTGTGGCCCGCCTGACCGCAGGCTGCAACGGTGACGACAAGGGCAAGCAGAAGGGAAGGCAGGGCCACGCGAAGCCGCGACGATTGATGCGGGGTCGCCGAACGCAGTGCCGGGGTTTCTCCGGCGCGGTGCGGCTGAGCCCCGGGAGCGGCCTTTTCCGAGTCTGCGAGGCCGGGACGGGGGAGGGCCAGGGTCATGAGAACGTAGCCCACGATGGCGCTGCCTCCGTAGGCGACCAGTGGCGTCGGATAGTCGCCGACGACGGCCGCGGTCAGGATCGCGAGCCAACTGGCGCCGGCGGCCGCGTGAATGGCACGGTTGGCCCGATCCAGCGCCATGCCAAGCAGGGCCGGGACCAGAATGAGGATGGCCCCACTCCAGACCGCCAGCCCGGCCAGGGCGCTGGTCGAGGCGGCGGTACGGAACACCCGATCGACATAGAGCGTGGCCGGCACCACATCGGGCCGCGCCAAGGTGACCGCGAAGCCCGCGAGCGCCAGGACCAGAACGGCCAGAACCATCCGCTCACGCTTCATCAAGGCGACCGCTCCGATCCCGGCGACCAGGGCCCCCGCCATCGCCCGATCCGGCTGCCAGGCGAGCGCTATCGTGGCCAGCACGACGCCGAGTGCCGTCAGGGCATCGCGGGATCGGGCGAAACCGACGACAACCAGGGGCAATCCGATCAGAGCCGGTTGAAGGGCCACGCCGCCGACGTAGACCCAGCGGCGCGCGCCCGAGGCCTCGCCACCCAGCCCGGCGGTCAGCAGAAGCGCCAGGCCGATCGCGATCGCCACCACCCCGACGAACGGACGTTCCATCGGATCGCGCCGGGCGAACGGCAGCACGATCACGAGCCCTGCAACAAGGGCGGCTCCGTTCATCGTCAGCAGACGGGTCGGTGCCCCCGCCTCCGCCAGGTAAACAAGGCCGAGCCCCGTCGCCGCCACTGCACAGGCGAGGGCGACGCCCCGCGCCTTGATGCTTTCCTGCATTGTCATCGTTTTCCCTCCCCCGGAATCCTCACCATGGGCCATGAGGGCTCCACGGAGCGCCTCCGCCACCGCCTCGCGCGCTGCCCAAGCTGCGCAACCCAATGCCAACATTAGCGCCGCCAGAGGCCGGTCAATCGTCGCGACCTCGCTCGACATAGCCTCGACCCAGCCCTGAAGGCGCGCCGGCACCCAATGTCCGGCCAACCGCACAATCCTCTCAGCGACCGTCACGCCAGCCGACCCAACGGGGAGGGTTCCTGGGCCGCGGCCGGCGGATTCTCCGCCGCCAGCGTTCGCCCCGCCGCAGTGAGGCGGTAGGCGTGCCGAGGCGGCCGGCCGGCTTCAGCCGGCAACCACTGTGCCTCCAGCTGTCCCTGTCCCTCCAGCCGGATCAAAAGCGGATAAAGCGTTCCCGACTTGACCCCCGCGCTGCGGTACAGGTCATAGCCGTGCGACCAGCCGGTCCCCGCCTCGGCCAGGACAGCCAGTACAGTTCGGGCGGCGGCGGAGAGTGATCGGGACCGGGACATACAGATAACTCTACATAGGTAGAGTTATTGTCAAGTGGTTGCTTCCGAGGCCAGTACGACAGGGCGGCCTGATGCCAAACCTCGTCTGACACCGATCATCCTGGACCGTGCGCAAGCCGCTGGACCCCTGACCATCGGCGTTGGTTATGTGACGGGGCCGACTACACGCGGCGGCTAAGTCCCTAGGTCCGCTTTCCACCGATATTGTTGAAAAAGTCCGGGAGCCTGCCGTAATCAGCCTTTTTAACCCGATCCGGCATCGCTACGAAAAGCTAAGCGATTGATTTCGTTGAAACAGGATCTCGTGACCAGCACGCGGGTTGCGCGATTTCCGCGGCCGCCGGACTTTTTCAACAGTATCCACCCCTAGCGGCGGTTCGGAATGTCCGCTTCCGGCACAGTTGGTAAGGCCGGCAGGGGCGACGCCCCCCGGTCCCTACCCCCGCCCGCGATAGGTCGGCACGCCCTGATCTGGCAGCCACAGCCCCTCGGGCGGGGTTCCCGTCTGCCAGAAGACGTCGATCGGGATGCCGCCGCGCGGGTACCAGTAACCGCCGATCCGCAGCCAGCGCGGATCCAGCAGGTCGGCGATCCGCTTGCCGATGGCCACGGTGCAGTCCTCGTGGAAGGCGCCGTGGTTGCGGAAGGCGGTCAGGTACATCTTCAACGACTTGGACTCGACCAGCCAGTCGCCCGGCGCATAGTCGATGACGATATGGGCGAAGTCCGGCTGGGCGGTCACCGGGCACAGCGACGTGAACTCCGGCGCCGTGAACCGGGCCAGATACAGGGTGTCGGCATGCGGGTTGGGCACCCGCTCCAGCACCGCCGTCTCGGGCGAGGTCGGCTGGATGATGTGCTGGCCGAGCTGGGAGAGGCCGGAGGTGTCAGTGGTCATGGGCGTCAAATAGCCTCGCCCGGTTATCCTGTCTCCTCCCTGTCGCGTAGCGATGGGGAGGTGGCACGCAGCGCAGCGGAGTGACGGAGGGGTTCTTGCCGCACGAAGAACCCCTCCGTCTGCTCGCAAGGGCTCGCATCCACCTCCCCATTCGCCAGGCGGCGAACGGGGAGGAGACGTTGCACATTTGCCTTCCCCCGCGACACCCCGCTAAGCGTAGCCAAACGAAACGGAGCGAACGCTATGGCCATCCCCGCCTCCCTGCAGAAGGGTCTCGTCCTGCCGGTCATCGAGGCGCCGATGTTCCTGGTCTCAGGGCCGGACCTGGTGGTCGAATGCTGCAACGCCGGGGTGATCGGCACCTTCCCGTCCCTGAACGCCCGCACCACCGAGGGCTATGCCGAGTGGCTGGTCGAGATCAAATCCCGCCTGAACCCCGACGCAGCCGCCTACGGCGTCAACCACATCGTCCATCCGACCAACCCGCGCCTGATGGCCGACATGATGGTCTCGGTGGAGCATCAGGTGCCGCTGATCATCACCTCTCTGGGGGCCGTGCGCGACGTGGTCGATGCAGTGCACGGCTACGGCGGCGTGGTCTTCCACGACATCGCCAACGTCCGCCACGCGAGGAAGGCCGCAGAGTCGGGCGTCGACGGCCTGATCCTCGTCGCCAACGGCGCCGGCGGCCACGCGGGCATCATCAACCCCTTCGCCCTGGTCAACGAGGTGCGCGAGTTCTTCGAGGGCACGATCATCCTGTCCGGCTGCCTGTCGAACGGCCAGGACGTCGCCGCCGCGCTGATGCTGGGGGCCGACTTCGCCTATCTGGGCACGCGGTTCATCAACACCACCGAGGCCATGGCCCCCGACGCCTACAAGGACATGATCATCGAGAGCGGGGCCACGGACATCGTCCACACCGCCGCCGTCTCCGGCATCCCGGCCAACTTCATGACCAAGTCGCTGCAGGCCAACGGCATCGACCCGAAAGTCCTGCCCGATCACAAGCTCGACATGGGCGACGAGGCCAAGGCCTGGAAGACTGTCTGGTCCGCCGGCCAGGGCGCCGGCTCGATCCACGACGTCATTCCGGCGGCGGAACTGGTTCAGCGCCTCCGCGACGAATATGCACAGGCCACGGATCAATTCGCCAGGAAGGTCGGCGTCGCCTAAAGGTTGGGCGGATGATCCGCATTCTCCTCTGTCTTCTCGTCCTTGCCGGGGGCTTGCCAAACGCCGTCGCGGCGCAGGAAAGGGACACCGCGCGCTACCGTCCGGAACGCGCGTCGCACTGGTCGTTCGAGTTGGGGGCCGGCGCCGACAACCGCTCCAAGGGGGCCTCCAAGAGCGGCTCTGCCCCCTATGTCTTCGGGGACGTCCAGTGGAACGGCGCCAACGGCGTTTACGCGGATGTGGAGTTCGAGACGATCGACTCCTCCGGCTCCTCGGTCGAGACCGAGGCCGAGCTGGGCTGGCAGTATTCGGCGCTCGGGTTCGATTTCGACACCTCCGCCTCGCACAAGTGGCGGCTCGGCGCCGTCGCGGGTCATGACGACGCGGCCTGGGAATATCAGTTCGACGTCATCAAGGATTTCGGCGCGGTCGATACGCGTTTCCGCGTCGAACATTCGCCGGACAGCCTGGGTTCGACCCGGGCCTCCACCTGGGTCGAGGGCCGCGTCCGCTTCCCCCTCGCCGAACGCCTGAAGGCCAGCGTCACCCTGGGCCTGCGCGAACAGGACAACGCTCCCGACTACACCGGCTGGAACGCCGGCGTCGCTTGGGCCCTGACCGAGACGACCGCGCTTGACCTGCGTTGGCACGGCACGGACGCGCAGGATCAGGGGAGCCAGTACGAGGACGCCCTGGTGGCCTCGGTCCTGGTCAGCTTCTAGGGGGCCAGCGCCCTTGCACCACGGTCGCGCCGACGGGTGCGACACCTGCGGCGGCTTGACGCGCGCAGCGCTGCCCTCGCATCCGGATCGGCTCCGAGAGCGTCTCTGTCGCGATCCCATCAAGGCGATCCCATTGTCAGGAAACGACTCATGAAGCTCTCCGCCCTCGCCGGCGCCGTCTCGGCCGCTGCCCTGCTCGTCGCCGCCCCCGCGGCCTTCGCCGATCATCACGGCGGCATGAACCACTCGACCGTCACCGTCGGCGGCGCTGCCATGGATGCCAACAAGACCATCGTCGAGAACGCCGTCGCCTCGCCGATCCACACCACCCTCGTGGCTGCCGTCACCGCTGCCGGCCTGGTCGAGACCCTGTCGGGCCCCGGCCCCTTCACCGTCTTCGCCCCGACCGACGCCGCCTTCGCCGCCCTGCCCGCCGGCACGGTCGAGACCCTGGTCCAGCCCGCCAACAAGGCGATCCTGACCAAGATCCTGACCTATCACGTCGTCGCCGGCCGCGTGGCCGCCGCCGACGTCATCGCCCTGATCCAGGCGGGCGGCGGATCCGCCGCCATCACCACCGTCTCGGGTGACGTCCTGACCGCCTCGCTCCGCGGGGGTTCGGTCATCCTGACCGACGAGAACGGCGGCGTCGCCACCGTGACCCAGGCCGACGTGTTCCAGTCGAACGGCGTGATCCACGTCACCGACGCCGTCTCCCTGCCGAACTAGTGTCCGTGTGCGGAGGTGTTGTAATCACACCTCCGCACATCTTTCGGGCGGGTTCCACTTTACAATGTAGAAAGTCACTTTGCCGCACGTCCATTGTAATCGACAAATAACGCCCCACTTCCTGACCTCTCTCCAATCAGGAACGACATCATGGCTACCGAAACTCACGACATCGTCGACACTGCCGTCGCCGCCGGCTCGTTCACGACCCTCGTCGCCGCCGTCACGGCCGCAGGCCTGGTCGAGACCCTGAAGGGCGCAGGCCCGTTCACCGTCTTCGCCCCGTCCGACGACGCCTTCGCCAAACTGCCCGCCGGCACCGTCGAGGATCTGGTCAAGCCCGAGAACAAGGACAAGCTGACGGCGATCCTGACGCTCCACGTCCTGTCCGGCGCCGTCCATGCCGCCGACATCTCGGGCAAGACCCTCAGCCCCCCCTCGGTCAATGGCGAGGCCCTCACCGTTGACGGCACCGACGGCGTCACCGTCAACGGCGCCAAGGTCGTCTCGGCCGACATCGCCTGCACCAATGGCGTGATCCACGTCATCGACACGGTGCTTCTGCCCAAGGGCTAAAGTCTGCCTGAAAAACCAGAGGGCGGCCCTTGCAGGCCGCCCTCTGTCGTTTCAGCCCGGTCGTTTCAGGCCAGCGCCTGGTTCAGGTCGGCGATCAGGTCGTCCAGGTCCTCGACCCCGACCGACAGGCGGATCAGGCTCTCGGTCACCCCGCCCGCCTCGCGCACCTCCCTGGGCACAGAGGCATGGGTCATGATGGCCGGGTGATTGACCAGGCTTTCGACCCCGCCCAGCGATTCCGCCAGGGTGAAGACCTGAACCCGCTCCAGAACCTGTTTCGTCCGCGCCAGGTCGCCGTCGATGATCACTGTGACCATGCCGCCGTAGCGACCGTTCATCTGGTGCGTCGCCAGCTCGTGCTGGGGGTGGCTGATCAGGCCCGGATAGATGACCCTGGCCACCCCGCCGCCGGGCTTGCCGACGCGATCTTCCAGCCAGCGGGCGATGGCCAGGGCGTTCTCGTTATGCGCCTTCATGCGCAGGCCGAGCGTCTTCAGCCCCCGGTTGGCCAGAAAGGCGTCGAACGGTCCCATCACCCCGCCGATGGAATTCTGGAGGAACTTCAGTTCCTTCGCGACCTCCTCAGACCCCGCCACCAGAACCCCGCCGATGATGTCGGAGTGGCCATTCAGGTATTTGGTCGCCGAATGCATGACCACATCGGCGCCCAGCGCCAGCGGCCTCTGGCTCCACGGCGTGGCGAAGGTGTTGTCCACCACCAGCAGCAGGCCGTGCTTCTTCGCGATGACCGACAGCCCCGCGATGTCCGCCAGCTTCATCAGCGGATTAGTGGGCGTCTCGGCCCAGATCATCTTCGTCTTCGGCGTGATCGCCGCCTCGACCCTGGTCAGATCGGCCATGTCGACATAGGCGAAGTCCAGCCCCATCGAGCGCCGCCGCACCCGCTCGAACAACCGCCACGACCCGCCGTACAGGTCGTCACCGGTGACGATGTGCGAACCCGCGTCCAGCAGCTCCAGCGCCGTCGAGGTCGCCGCCATGCCGGAGCCGAAGCCAAAGGCCTGGACCCCGCCCTCCAGGTCGTTGATGCAGGCCTCGAACGCCTCGCGCGTCGGGTTCTTGCCCCGCGCATACTCATAGCCCTTGTTCACGCCCGGGCTTTCCTGGGCGTAGGTCGAGGTGGCGTAGATCGGCGTCATCACCGCGCCGGTCGTCGGATCAGGTCGCTGGCCCGCGTGGATGGCGCGGGTCGAGAAGCCCTGGCTGTTCTTGAGGGTCGCCATGGAAAATCCTGTGCTTACGGGACGCGGCCAATAGTGCCGTTGAAGAAATTCAGGGCGCGGTCATAGACCGCGTCCCACTGGGCTCGGTTCATCAGATGGCCGGCGCCGCGCACGACCTGCACCCGCACCGGAACGTTCGCCTCTTCCAGGTCCTCGCGCCACATCTCCGTGCCGCGCGCCGTCACGACGCGGTCGTTCCCGGCCCGGATCAGCAGGATCGGGATCGTCCGGCGAGTCCGACGCAGGGGATAGACCTCCTGCCCCGCAGCGATGCCGATCGCCGCCGCCGCTACGCCCCCGCCCAAGGCGCCGTCGACGGCGATGAAGGACCCCAGAGAATAGCCCGTAATCCCGGTGCGCTCCGGCGCGATCCCCTGCTCGACCAGCCAGGTCACCGCATCGATCGCGCAGTCTCGCCACGCCGACATGATCGGCAGGCCGCGCACCGTGTCGTCCTGGGCCGCGTCCAGATAGGTCGGGACCAAAGCCAGATAGCCGTCCCCGGCGAATTTCTGTGCGAGGCCCAGTTGTTCCGGTCCGATCCCCCCCGATCCGTGCAACAGCACCACGCCGCCGCGCGGCGTTCCCAGCGGTCGGTAGGCGGCGGCCCGAATGGGCCGGCCCCGGCTCTGATAGGTGAACAACTCAGCCGGCAACTGGTCGGCATTGGCGGGGGGCGACGGAAGCTGGTTCCCGAACCCACGCCTGCCCGGCTGCGTCTGCGTCTGCGTCTGCGGCTGTGTCTGGGCCCGGGCCCGGGCCGGCAGGACGATCCCGGCCAGGCCGCACAGCAGCGCCCTTCTGACCAGGCGCGACCCCATCAGCGGTTCAGGCTGAGGTGGTTGATCAGGTCGACGCGCGCGATCAGGCCGACGAACTTTTCGCCGTCCAGCACGATCGCCACCCGGTCGCGGTCGAACAGGGGGATCAGGGCTTCCAGCGGCTCATTGACCTGCACCGTGTCCAGATCGCGCGTCATGGCCGAGGACACCGGCTTGGCGAACCGCTCCTTGCGCGTGATCTCGTCGGTGTTCATCACATGGACCAGATCGCTCTCGTCCAGAATACCGACCAGGTGGCCGTCCTGAATGATCGGCAGTTGCGACACGTCCGCCCCGCGCATCCGCTTGAAGGCGGTGTCCAGGGTGTCGTCAGGCCCGGCCGTGACCACGTCGCCCTTCTCGTATTTGCGCGAGATCAGGTCCGACAGGTCGCCATGCAGCTCGCGCTCGCCGAGCCCCTGATCCGCCAGCCAGGCGTCATTGTAGACCTTGGACAGATATTTGGCGCCCGTATCACAGACGAAGGTCACGCAGCGCTTCGGCTCCGTCTGTTCCCGGCACCAGCGCAGGGCCGCCGCGATCAGCGTCCCCGACGACGATCCCGCCAGTATGCCTTCCTTCAGCAGCAGCTCGCGCACCGTCGCCACGGCCTCGGCGTCCGGGATCGAATAGGCCTTGTCGATCAGGGTCATGTCCGCCGTGTCCGGCACGAAGTTCTGGCCGATGCCTTCGACGGTGTAGCTGCCTTCCGGGCTCGGCACGCCGTCATTGACGATGCCCGCCAGCACCGACCCGACCGGATCGGCCAGGATGATCTCGGCCGCCGACCCCTGGCTCTTCAGATACTGGGCCACGCCCGTGATGGTGCCGCCCGAGCCGATGCCGGCGACATAGGCGTCGATGTCGTGGCCCATCTGTTCCCAGATCTCCGGCCCTGTGGTCCTGACGTGCGCCTCGGAGTTGGCCGCGTTGGCGAACTGGTTGACGAAGAATCCACCCGGAATCTGCTGCGCCAGCCGTTCCGCCATGTCCGTGTAATATTCCGGGTGCCCGTGATCGACGTCCGACCGCGTCAGGCGCACATCGGCCCCCATGGCTCTCAGGTGCTGGATTTTTTCCTTGGACATCTTGTCAGGGATGACCAGCAACACCTTATATCCTCTGGCCTGACCCACGAGAGTGAGCGCCAGGCCCGTGTTTCCAGCCGTCGCCTCGACGATGGTGCCGCCGGGCTTCAACCACCCTTCCGCCTCCGCCGCCGCGATCATCGACAGCGCGATGCGGTCCTTGATCGACCCGCCCGGGTTCTGCGCCTCGAGCTTCAGGAACAGCCGGCAAGGCCCGGTGTCGATCCGCGTGACCTCCACCATCGGCGTCTTGCCGATCAGGTCCAGCAGCGAGCCGGTCGGCGCGCTCAGGGTCGGGTTTTCGGACAGCGGCAGGGAAGACATTCAGAATAACTCCGGGACGGACGGGCGCGGCGGAAGCTGATCGCCCGACTTCATCCGGTCAAGCGGCGCAAGATTTCGCCCTTTTACGCGAAGCGCCCTACATAGGAACTCAATGACCAAAACACCCAGAAAACCCGTCGCCGGATTGCCGGACGAGGCCACCCTGCTGGCCTTCCTGCGCGATGCCGGAAGTGCGGAAAAGGGCGATATCGCCCGGCACTTCGGCCTCAAGGGCGAGGATCGCCGCCGCCTGCGCGAAATGATCCGCGGGCTCGAATCGGACGGCAAGCTCGGTAAACGGGGCAGGAAGGGCTTCTCCGAAGCCGGCGCCCTGCCCCCCGTCGGCGTCGCCGACGTGGTTGAAAAAGACATCGATGGCGAACTCTACGTCCGCATGGTCGAGGCCTCGGCAGACGCGCCCAAGGCCCTCCTCATTCCCGACAAGGGCAAGCCCGGCCCGGCCCCCGGCCTCGGCGACCGTGTCCTGGCGAAGTTCGAGCATGGCCCGAACGGCTGGGAAGCCCGGCTGATCAAGAAACTCGACACGAACAACAACCGCGTCCTCGGCGTCATCCGCAAGTCCAACAAGGAGACCCGCGTCGAGCCCGTCGACCGGCGCTCGAAGGACGTCCTGATCATTCCGCAGATCCTCGCCGGTGACCTGCGCGACGGCGATCTCGTGCTGGCCGCCATCGAGAAGTCCGACCAGCGCTACGGCCACAAGCGCGGCAAGATCCTGGAGACCGTCGGCCGCGAGGACGACCCCCGCGCCGCCTCCCTGATCGCCATCCACACCCACGGCGTCCCCATGGGCTTCTCGGAAGCCGTGGAACAGGAGGCCGAAAACCAGGACCTGCCGACGCTGAAGGGCCGCGACGACCTGCGCGACATTCCCTTCATCACCATCGACCCAGCCGACGCACGCGACCACGACGACGCAGTCTTCGCCCAGCGCGACGACGATCCGGAGAACGAGGGCGGCTGGATCGTCTGGGTCGCCATCGCCGACGTCGCCGCCTACGTCCGCCCCAACACCAGCCTCGACCGCGAGGCGCGCGCCAAGGGCAACTCCACCTACTTCCCCGACCGCGTCGAGCCGATGCTGCCCGAGCGACTGTCGAACGGCCTGTGCAGCCTCAAGGAGGGCGAGAACCGCGCCACCCTCGCCGTGCGTATGGTCTTCGACAGGGAGGGCCGCAAACTGGGCCACAAGTTCCACCGCGGCCTGATGCGCAGCCACGCCAAACTCTCCTACGAACAGGCCCAGGCGGCCATCGACGGGGTGGAAAAGGGCGGCGGGACCGACGACGCGACCGGTCCGATCATGGACACGATCCTGTATCCGCTGTGGAACGCCTACCACACCATGCTGAAGGGCCGGCTGAAGCGCGCCCCCTTGCAGATCGACTCCGCCGAACGCCGCATCCGCATGTCGCCAGACGGCGGGATCGCCTCGATCGAGAAGCGCGTTTCGCTGGAGGCCCACCGCCTGATCGAGGAGATGATGGTTCAGGCCAACGTCTGCGCCGCCGAAACCCTGGAGCAAAAGAAGACCCCCCTGATCTTCCGCGTCCACGACACGCCGAGCCAGGAAAAGGTCTTCAACCTCGCCGACTTCCTGTCGACCATCGGCAAGCCGTGGAACAAGGGCGAGGCCCCGACCACCAAACGGTTCAACAAACTGCTGGACGAGACCCGCGACGGCCCCCATGCCGAGGTGGTCAACGAGGTCGTCCTGCGCTCCCAGATGCAGGCCATCTACTCGCCGGACAACGTCGGCCACTTCGGCCTGAACCTGGACCGCTACGCCCACTTCACCTCGCCGATCCGGCGCTATTCCGACCTGATCGTGCACCGGGGCCTGATCCGCGCCCTGAACCTCGGCAGCGACGGCCTGACCGACCGCGAGATCGCCGAACTGCCCGCCATCGCCGATCAGGTGACCTTGACCGAGCGTCGCTCCATGGCCGCCGAGCGCGACGCCATGGACCGTTATGTCGCCGCCTTCCTTCAGGACCGCGTCGGCGCCACCTTCACCGGCCGGATCACCGGCGTGACCCGGTTCGGCCTGTTCGTGCGCCTCGACGAAACCGGGGCCGACGGCCTCGTGCCCGTCTCCTCGCTGGGCAATGAGTATTTCACCCACGACGACCGCGCCCACGCCCTCGTCGGCGAACGCTCGGGCCAGCGCTACACCCTCGGCCGCACCGTCGAGGTCAAGCTCAAGGAGGCCACCCCGATCACCGGCGGCCTGCTGTTCGAAATGCTCAGTGACGCCGAACCCCGCGACCCCAACGCCCCCGCCCCCCGCCTCGGCCTGCGCGGACGCGGCCCCGGCACAGGCGGAAACGGCCCGCCCAAACGCGGCCTCGGCCGCCCCGGCGGCCCCAAGCCCCCGCGCGGCGGCACGCCCAAGGGCGTCCGCAAGGGCAAGCGGCGTTAGAGGCCGGTCCCGGACGCCCGCGCCATCGTGCCCCCCCCCCGCTTGCCCGGCGTCACCCCGTCGGTCCAGCATGGCGCATGACCATGAGCCCGCCCCCAACGATTCCGGAGACCGACAGCGCCCTCGACCGGCTGAACGCCGTGGAGCGTGATCTGCTGGGCCTTTTAGGCCGTGGACACACCGCGAAATCGATCGCGACGCTGCGCTCGATGTCCGAGACCGCCGTCAACGAGCGGTTCCGATCGGCCCGCCGAAAGACCGGAATCGGCTCCAGCCGCGAGATCGCCCGCCTGATCGTGGCCCGAGAAAATCGTCACGACTTTATCGGCCTCGCCCCGACTGATGAGCCGGCGGCAGAACTCCCTCGCCCAGACGCACACCGACGTGCGTCCCACCGATGGAGACTTCCCATGGCCGCCGCCGTCCTTCTCGCCGCCGCGATCCTCGCCCAGCAGACCGCCGTCCCGCTCGCCTCACCTGGCCAGAGCATCGATAGCGCCCGTTCCGTGTTCACGACGGACGCGCCCGGACCCGATTGGGCCGCCCTTGACGACGAGGACGCGGCCCGACCAGATCGCGCCGCCCTTGCCAACGAGGTCGCGGCCGGAAGGAGGGACGCGGCGTGGTCTTCGGCCACGGAGGCGGCCCTGCTGACCGCCTATCGCGCGCTTCCGCTGTTCGCCGACGGCGCGGACTCCTTACGGGCCCGTTGCAGCGCCACGCTCTGCGAGGTCACGGGTGTCAGCCCTCTCGCCCTCCACACCGATCCGAGCGCTGAGGTGCGCTTCATGATCCTAACCGGCAACGCCCTCGGCCTTGACCAGGAATACGGCCGTTCTCGAACGACGACGGATACGCCGCAGAAGGTCATCCTCGTCGCCTATTGGCGCCGTCGCACCGAGTGAAGCCTGCTGAAGGCCGGTCAGCGGTCTTCCGCCAGCCTGCGCGCCAGCACCGCCGGCTCGCACGGTGCCTCTCCACTCAACCATATCCGCAGCAGGGCCAGCTGGGCGGCGGCTGAGGCGGCGGCGGTCATGACCGCCGGTACGCCGTCGCTCTCCTCCCCCAGTCGGGCCTCGATCATCGTCGCCAGCTTCCTGTGCATCTTCGGCGACAGCGGCGGCTCGAACATCACCCGGGCCAGCGCCCGGCGTTCCCACAGGTGGTCCAGCACGAACCGCAGCCGGGGCAGGCTCGCCTGACCGGCCGCCGCCTCGGCAAGGGGCGCAAAGATCGGATCGATGGCCCAGACCATCACGTCGTCCTTGTTGCGGAAATGCTCATAGAAGGTCGAGCGCCCGACACCCGCCTCCTCGATCAGGTCCGACGTCCGGATGGCGCCGTAGCGACGCGAGAAGACCAGCCGCGTGAAGGCGTCGAACACCGCCTTGCGGGTCCGCTGGCTGCGTCGATCGAGATCCTCGGCCGCCTGTGTCATGCCCGAACCCTAGCCGATCGCCCGCCGGGGTTCAGCCCGTACCCACCCCTCGTTCCGGACTTTTGCTCGGGTTCGTCCGCTACCGGACTCCGCCCGGCTTCGCCCGTCGCCTGGCTCGTGCGCTCCCGGCACAGAGATCCTCTGAAACGGGGAACTCACATGACCGCCAACCAGACCCGCGCTGACGGCGCCATCATCGCCGCAGCGACCGGACTCGCCCTCGTCCTGATGTTGCACCATCCGACCTCACTCTCCACCACCCACGACGACGGACAGTTCCTCAGCGACTGGAGCAATGGCTTTGTTCACGCCGCCATGATCGGCTGCCTCCTCGCCCTCGCCATCGGGTTCGATGGCGTGAAGCGACAACTCGACGAAACCCGCATCCTGACCCGCACCGGCGCGCTTCTCCTCGGCGCGGGCTTCCTAGCCTTGGCCGGGGCGGCGTTGGTCAACGGGTTCGCGACCGGACGACTGCTGGCGTCGACCTCGGACCCCGCCGTCCGCGAGGCCGGCGGACGCGCCTTCTGGGCACTCAACCAGAGCCTCACCGCCCTCGGCACGGTCCTGGTCGCTCTTGGCGCCGCCTCATGGACTCCCGGGCTCTGGCGCCGGTCCTTGGCAGGTCGCGTGGCGGCGGCTCTGGGCGTCGTGATTCTCGGCCTCGCCCTCTGGCACACGACGACGGACGGCGACTTTGGCCTGCAGGTGGCGGTCGCCGCCATGGCCGCATTCGCCCTCTGGTCGCTGGCCGTCGCCGCGACCATGATCCTCGCCCGCCCGGACAGAGAGATCGAATGACGGAACAGCATCACGCGGCGGCCATCATGCCCACCCACGAGTTCGACGCCAGCACCGCCTTCGACGGCCGGCTCGGGTTCGAGGTCATCAGCGATCACGGCGGAACCCTCGTCCGCATCGGCCGCGTCCTCGGGTGACCGCGCGACGGCCGCGCTTTCCTTGCCGGCGCCCCCGTGGCATCGGTCGAGAATGCCGTCGCCCCTCCAGCCCTTCGACGCCGCCCAGGATCTCCGCGACGCCCCCCGAGCGGCTGGTCCGCGCCAGCGCCCCAAGGACGCCGCCACCCTGATCCTGGTCCGGAGCGGCAAGAGGCCCCAGGTGCTCATGGGACGCCGCGCGCCGGGCCATGTCTTCATGGCGTCCAAATGGGTCTTCCCCGGCGGCCGCATCGACCGCGCCGACTTTACCGCGGCTGCGGGCGCTGAACCCTCCGGCCCCACCCGCGCCCGTCTCGAAGCCGAACTGGCGCCGCATCGCGCCCGCGCCCTGTGCCTGACCGCCGTGCGCGAGACCTTTGAGGAGACCGGACTGATCCTCGGCCGCCTTGCCCCGCCCGCCTCCGTCGCCGGACCGTGGCGGGAGTTTCGTCAGGCCGGCGCCCTGCCAGACCTCGCGGCCCTGTCCTACATCGCCCGCGCCATCACCCCGCCCGGCCGCACCCGCCGGTTCGATGCCCGCTTCTTCATGGCCGACGCCTCCGCCCTCCTGGCGCCAGAACCGACCGCCGGATCGGGCGAATTGGACGAGATCGCCTGGCTCCCGCTGGACGAGGCCCGCACCCTCGATCTGCCCGCGATCACCCGCTTCGTCCTGGCCGAGGTCGCCGAGCGGATTGTCATCCCGGACGGCGCGCAGCGACGAGCCGGGACGGATCGCCCCCTCCCGTTTGTCCGCATGGTGCGCGGCGCCCATCTGGTGAGCCATGACTGAGACCGTCACCCTGCGCCTGACCATCGCCGATCCGGTGCCGGGCCTGCACTACTGGCGCCAGGACGCGAAGAACGCGCCTCACGACATCCGCCTGTCGACCGAGGCGCCCCTGACCTTCGACATGCCCGTCGATCTGCGCCCCGACGGCAGGCTGGGCGGGACCTTTGTGCGTCGGGAGGGCAAGGAACGCCGCTTCGTCTACATCGCCATCGGCGGCGCGCTCCCGGGTTTGGCCGTCGTCAGCCGCCGCGCCAAGATCGACGTCCACGACATCCCCGCCGACCTGCTGAAACCCGGTGCCGTGATCGCGACCACCCTCCCCGGCCGGGGCAGGGACGGCACTCCCGCCTGCGCGACTGTGCGTCCGCTCTCTCCATGGCGCGCTATCGGCTGATTGGCGCCCTGTTCCGGCCACGGTCCGCCGTCAGCGTGGCCGCACCGACGGGGAGGATCTGTGTCGAACGCCGGCCTGAGTATCTCTTATCGGCGCTCGCCCGCCGCCCGCCGATCGTCGTCGCGCCGCGCTGCGGTGCTGGCGACCTCGATCCTGCTTCACGCGCTCGTCCTGACGCCGCTGGCCATCGGCCTGTTCGCGGGCGATCCCCCGGTCTTCACCGAGACCCCCGACCTCCCGATCTTCGTCGAGATGGAGCCGCGCCCGCTGCTGCAGGGCGAGACCGCCCGCGAGCCCGCGCCCACCAGCGCCGCTGCCCGCGAAACGGTCCCGGTCCTCGGCGAGGCCGTGCCATCCGTCGCCCGCGACCGCACGCGTGAGGACGAGGACGAGGACCGCCCCACTCCCCCGGTCCCGCGGATCGGCGCCAGCCCCCTCGTCGGACCGCCCCCAGCCTCCGCCGACCCCTGGCAGGTGACGCCCGAGGGAATGGCCGCCGCGGTCGGCCGTTCGATGCGCCTCGGCGCCGGTGGCTGCCGGACGATGGACGGCCGCCTGTCCGCCTCGGAACAGCAACTCTGCGACGACCGGTTCAACGCGGCTGCCGGCCGCGCCGGTCCGCTCGGCCCGCGCACCCTGACGCCCTCGGAACAGCGCCGCGACGCCCAGTTCGCCCGCGACGGCGCGGCCGCTCTCGCCGCCCATGACTCCCTGCGCGGAGCCCGCTCCGGCGTCGGCATCGTCATGTCCAGCCCCGACTGCCCGGGCGGCAATCTGCGAAGCTCCTGCGCCGGCGCCCACCTGCGGCCCGGCTTCGAGATGACGGACGAGCGCCTGCGCAACAATCGCAAGATGGAGTAGCCGACGGCTCCTTAAACGGCCCAGCCGTGGTCCGGGCAGAAGGCGTCGTGCGCTGCGGCGCCCATATCGATCATGAGGTTGGCGCTGGACGCCACGATCCAGACCATCAGGCTGACCGCCAGGATGGCTGCGACCGTCTTGCCCTCTCTGGACGACAGATAGGTGATGAAAAAGTCCAGCATCAGCATCCCCACGGCACGCCGCCATCGTCTCCCTTGCCCGCAAAGCCGTCAACTCTGGATGCGAAAAGGGCGGCCCCGTCTCCGGAGCCGCCCTCTTCAGTCTTCAGCTTGCGAAAGCGATTACTCGCTCTCGGCCAGCTCCAGTTGCAGTTCCGCCGGCAGGGGCTCGACCGCCGCTTCGCGGTTGTTGGTCAGGACCGCGTCGCGTTCGTTGGCCACCTTCTGCAGGGCGCGCAGATAGGCGCCCGTACCGGCCGGGATCAGTCGGCCGACGATGACGTTCTCCTTCAGGCCTTCCAGCATGTCCTTCTTGCCGTGGACCGAGGCGTCGGTGAGGACGCGGGTGGTCTCCTGGAAGGACGCCGCCGAGATGAAGCTGCGGGTCTGCAGCGACGCCTTGGTGATGCCGAGCAGGACGGGCTGGGTGGTGGCGATCCGGCCGCCACGCTTCTCGACCTTCTCGTTCTCCAGCACGGCCTCGGCCACCTCGACCGTGTCGCCGCGGATCAGGGTGGTTTCGCCCGAGTCGAGGATCTCGACCTTCTGCAGCATCTGGCGGACGATCACCTCGATGTGCTTGTCGTTGATCGGCACGCCCTGCAGTCGATAGACCTCCTGCACTTCGTTCACGAGATACTCGGCCAGCGCCTCGACGCCCTGAATACGCAGCAGATCGTGCGGATCGGGGTTGCCGTCGATGATGTAGTCGCCCTTCTGGATCAGATCGCCGTCGTGGACGGAGATGTGTTTGCCCTTGGGGATCAGGAACTCGACCGGTTCACCCTGTTCGCCATCGGCGTTCAGTTCCGGCGTGATCTTGATGCGGCGCTTGTTCTTGTAGTCGCGACCGAATTCGACGCGGCCGTCCATCTCGGCGATGACCGCGCAGTCCTTGGGACGACGCGCTTCGAACAGCTCGGCCACCCGCGGCAGACCGCCGGTGATGTCGCGGGTCTTGGCGCCCTCGGTCGGGATACGGGCCAGGATCTCGCCGGGCTTCACCTCGTCGCCGTTGGCGACCGACAGGATGGCGCCGACGGGCAGCAGGTAGCGGGCTTCCGAGCCCGAGGCCAGCTTGGCGAACTCATCGCCCTTGGTGATGCCCATGGCCGGGCGCAGGTCCGAACCACGCGGCGAGGCGCGCCAATCGATGACGACGCGCTGGGCGATGCCCGTCGCCTCGTCGGTCTCTTCCTTGAAGGACAGACCTTCGACCAGATCCTCGAAGCGAACGGAGCCACCGACTTCGGTGATGATCGGGGTGGTGTAGGGGTCCCACTCCGCCAGACGCTGGTTCTTCTTGACCTCGGAGCCTTCCTTGACGCGCAGGCGGCCGCCGTAGGGAATCTTGTAGCTTTCACGGTCCTTGCCATCGACCATGACGGTGACGACGACGTTGCGGCTCATCGAAACCAGATCGCCGTGGGCGCCGGTGACGGTGGGGCCGACAACCTTGACGACGCCGGCGTTGGTCGCCTCGTAGAACGAGGTTTCCGCCACCTGGGCCGTGCCGCCGATGTGGAACGTCCGCATCGTCAGCTGGGTGCCCGGCTCGCCGATGGACTGCGCCGCGATGACGCCGACCGCTTCGCCGATGTTGACGTTGGTGCCGCGCGCCAGGTCACGGCCGTAGCACATGCCGCAGATGCCGGCTTCGGCCTCGCAGGTCAGGGCCGAACGGACCTTGATGGACTGGACACCCTCGCGGTCGATGACCTCGACGATGTCCTCCACCAGATAGGTGTCGGCGGGGAACAGGACATTATCGGTGCCCGGCTCCTTGATGTCCTCGGCGTTGTAGCGGCCCAGGACGCGTTGACCCAGAGAGACCAGGACGTCGCCGCCCTCGACGACGGCGCGCAGGGTGATGCCCCGCGTTGAACCGCAGTCTTCCTCGGTGACGATCGAGTCCTGCGCCACGTCCACCAGACGACGGGTCAGATAACCCGAGTTGGCGGTCTTCAGCGCGGTGTCGGCCAGACCCTTGCGGGCGCCGTGGGTGGAGTTGAAGTATTCGAGGACGGTCAGGCCTTCCTTGAAGTTCGAGACGATCGGGGTCTCGATGATCTCGCCGGACGGCTTGGCCATCAGGCCGCGCATCCCGCCGAGCTGCTTCATCTGGGCCTGCGAACCACGGGCGCCGGAGTTGGCCATCATATAGACCGAGTTGATCTCGGCGGTACGACCCGAGGCCAGGACGCGCGGTTGCGCGATCTCGCCCATCATCTCGTCGGCGACCCGGTCCGTGGCCTTGGCCCAGGCGTCAACGACCTTGTTGTACTTCTCGCCCTTGGTGATCAGGCCGTCGGCGTACTGCTGCTCGTATTCCTCGACCAGGGTGCGCGTGGCGGCGACGATCTCGACCTTCTTGGCCGGGATCACGATGTCGTCCTTGCCGAACGAGATGCCGGCCTTGGCGGCTTCCTTGAAGCCCAGACCCATCATCTGGTCGGCGAAGATCACCGTCGCCTTCTGACCGCAGTGGCGATAGACCACGTCGATCAGGTTGCCGATTTCCTTCTTGGTGAGGTTCTTCTCGAGCAGGCGATAGCCGACGTTCGGGTTCTGCGGCAGCAGGGCGCCCAGCTTCATCCGGCCTGGCGTCGTGTCGATCACCTTGGTGATCTCGTTGCCTTCGGCGTCCTGTTCGCTCCAGCGCGCCTTGATGCGGGTGTGCAGGGTCACCACGGCGGCGTCCAGCGCCGCGTCGATCTCACCGATGTTGGCGAACAGCTTGCCTTCGCCCGGCTCACCGTCCTTGACCAGCGACAGATAGTACAGACCCAGGACGATGTCCTGCGACGGCACGATGATCGGCTTGCCGTTGGCCGGCGACAGGATGTTGTTGGTCGACATCATCAGCACGCGCGCTTCGAGTTGCGCCTCCAGCGACAGCGGCACGTGGACAGCCATCTGGTCGCCGTCGAAGTCGGCGTTGAAGGCGGCGCAGACCAGCGGGTGCAGCTGGATGGCCTTGCCCTCGATCAGCTTGGGCTCGAACGCCTGGATGCCCAGACGGTGAAGCGTCGGCGCGCGGTTCAGCATCACCGGGTGTTCGCGGATAACCTCTTCGAGGATGTCCCACACCTGGGGCTGTTCGCGCTCGACCATCCGCTTGGACTGTTTGACGGTGCCCGAAAGGCCCTTGGCGTCCAGGCGCGCATAGATGAACGGCTTGAACAGCTCGAGCGCCATCTTCTTGGGCAGGCCGCACTCGTGCAGCTTCAGATCCGGGCCCACGACGATGACCGAACGGCCGGAGTAGTCGACGCGCTTGCCCAGAAGGTTCTGGCGGAAGCGGCCCTGCTTGCCCTTCAGCATGTCGGCCAGCGACTTCAGCGGACGCTTGTTGGCGCCCGTGATGACGCGACCGCGACGGCCGTTGTCGAACAGGGCGTCGACCGATTCCTGCAGCATCCGCTTTTCGTTGCGGATGATGATGTCGGGGGCGCGCAGTTCGATCAGGCGCTTGAGGCGGTTGTTGCGGTTGATGACCCGGCGGTACAGGTCGTTCAGGTCGGACGTGGCGAAGCGGCCGCCGTCCAGCGGCACCAGCGGACGCAGTTCCGGCGGGATGACCGGCACGACCGTCAGGATCATCCACTCGGGCTTGTTGCCGGATTCGAGGAAGGCCTCGATCAGCTTCAGGCGCTTGGAGGCCTTCTTGGCCTTCACTTCCGACGGACTGTCGGCCAGCTCGCCGCGGTGGCGCTCGGCCTCCGAATGCAGGTCGATGCCCATCAGCAGGTTGCGCACGGCTTCGGCACCGATCTCGGCAGTGAAGCCGTCATCGCCGAACTCGTCCTGGTAGCGATAGAACTCGTCTTCCGTCAGAAGCTGGTTCTGCTTCAGCGGGGTCAGGCCCGGCTCGGTGACGATGTAGTTCTCGAAGTAGAGCACGCGCTCCACGTCCTTCAGCGCCATGTCCAGCATCAGCGAGATGCGCGACGGCAGCGACTTCAGGAACCAGATGTGGGCGACCGGAGACGCCAGTTCAATATGGCCCATCCGCTCGCGCCGGACGCGGGCCAGGGTGACCTCCACGCCGCACTTCTCGCAGATAATGCCCTTGTATTTCATGCGCTTGTACTTGCCGCACAGGCATTCATAGTCCTTGGTCGGACCAAAGATACGGGCGCAGAACAGGCCGTCACGCTCGGGCTTGAACGTGCGATAGTTTATCGTCTCGGGCTTCTTGATCTCGCCGAACGACCACGAGCGGATCTTTTCCGGCGAGGCCAGGGCGATCTTGATCTGGTCGAAGGTCGGGGTGACCGGGACCGCGTTGAAGATGTTCAGGACTTCCTGGTTCATCTTGTTTTCCTTCTGCGGACTAACCGCGAAAAATTCAGAATGGAGACCCACCAATCCTCCCCCCTTGGGGGAGGTGGCGCGGCGCTTCTTCGCGCCGTGACGGAGGGGGCCCGCCGCGCATTCGGTGTCTGGGGCGGGGGGGGGGGGCGCCCCCCCCCCCCCCCCCCCCCCCCCCCCCCCCCCCCCCCCCCCCCCCCCCCCCGCCGCGCATTCGGTGTCTGGGGCTGCCCCCTCCACCGCTCCGCGGTCCCCCTCCCCCAACGGGGGAGGATTTCTCCCCGTCGCTTATGAGTTCTCCAGCTCCACGTTCAGACCCAGCGAGCGCATTTCCTTGATGAGAACGTTGAAGCTCTCGGGAATGCCCGCCTCGAAGCTGTCGTCGCCGCGCACGATGGCCTCGTAGACCTTGGTCCGGCCGGCCACGTCGTCGGACTTCACCGTCAGCATTTCCTGCAGGGTATAGGCGGCGCCGTAGGCTTCCAGAGCCCAGACCTCCATCTCCCCGAAGCGCTGACCGCCGAACTGCGCCTTGCCGCCCAGCGGTTGCTGGGTGACCAGCGAGTACGGACCGATGGAGCGGGCGTGGATCTTGTCGTCGACCAGGTGGTGCAGCTTCAGCATGTAGATGTAGCCGACCGT
Organism: Brevundimonas sp. TWP3-1-2b1; assembly: GCF_049896165.1. Classification (NCBI taxonomy): domain Bacteria; kingdom Pseudomonadati; phylum Pseudomonadota; class Alphaproteobacteria; order Caulobacterales; family Caulobacteraceae; genus Brevundimonas; species Brevundimonas sp. TWP3-1-2b1. The sequence goes on from NZ_JAFCTT010000002.1 coordinate 319,830, forward strand.
GACCGGACGCTTGAACTGCTCGCCGGTCGTACCGTCATAGACGATCGACTGACCCGAACGCTCCAGACCCGCCTTCTCGAGCAGGTCCTCGATGTCCGAGATGTGCGCGCCGTCGAATACGGGTGTCGCGAACGGAACCCCCTTCGACAGGTTCTGCGCCAGCTCGATCAGCTCGTGCTCTTCCTGCGGCAGGGGGGTGTCCTCGCCGTAGATGCCGGTCAGATACTCGATCAGCGCCTGCTTCTGGCCGCCGCCCTGCCAGGCTTCCAGCAGGCCAGCGATCTGCTTGCCAAGGCCAGCAGCCGCCCAACCCAGGTGGGTTTCGAAGATCTGGCCGATGTTCATGCGCGAGGGCACGCCCAGCGGGTTCAGAACGACGTCGACCGAGGTCCCGTCTTCCAGGTGCGGCATGTCCTCGATCGGCAGGATCTTGGAGATGACGCCCTTGTTGCCGTGACGACCGGCCATCTTGTCCCCGGGCTGAAGCTTGCGCTTCACGGCCACGAACACCTTGACCATCTTCATCACGCCGGGGGGCAGTTCGTCGCCGCGCTGGAGCTTCTCGACCTTGTCCTCAAAGCGACGGTCGAGCGCCTTGCGGGCGTCCTCGAACGACTTCTTCATCTGCTCCAGCTCGCCCATCGCCTTCTCGTCGTCCAGGGCGATCTGCCACCACAGGCCGCGCGACAGCTCGCCCAGCTTGGCTTCGGTGACTTCACCGCGGCCCAGGCCCTTCGGACCAGAGACGGCGTTCTTGTTCAGGACCAGCGGACGCAGGCGGCCGTAGACGTTGCGTTCCAGGATCGCGAGTTCGTCGTCGCGATCCTTGCCCAGGCGCTCGATCTCGTCGCGCTCGATCGACATGGCGCGTTCGTCCTTGTCGACGCCGTGACGGTTGAACACGCGCACGTCGACGATGGTGCCGGCGACGCCTGGCGGCAGACGCAGCGAGGTGTCGCGGACGTCCGAAGCCTTCTCGCCGAAGATGGCGCGCAGCAGCTTCTCTTCCGGCGTCATCGGGCTTTCGCCCTTCGGCGTCACCTTGCCGACCAGGATGTCGCCGGGCTGGACCTCGGCGCCGATGGCCACGATGCCGGCCTCGTCGAGGTTGCGCAGGGCTTCCTCGCCGACGTTGGGGATGTCGCGGGTGATTTCTTCCGGCCCGAGCTTCGTATCACGCGCCATCACCTCGAACTCCTCGAGGTGGATCGAGGTGAAGACGTCGTCGCGCACGATGCGCTCCGAGATCAGGATCGAGTCCTCGAAGTTGTAGCCGTTCCAGGGCATGAAGGCGACGAGGGCGTTCCGGCCCAGGGCCAGTTCGCCCAGGTCCGTCGAGGGACCGTCGGCGATCACGTCGCCGACCTTCACCTCATCGCCCACACGCACGATCGGGCGCTGGTTGATGCAGGTCGACTGGTTGGAGCGCTGGAACTTCGACAGGCGATAGATGTCGACGCCCGAACGGCTGGCATCCTGTTCGTTGGTCGCACGGACAACGATCCGGGTGCCGTCGATCTGTTCGACAACACCGTCGCGGCGAGCCACGACCACGGCGCCCGAGTCACGGGCCACGACGGCCTCCATGCCGGTGCCGACCAGAGGCGCGTCCGACTGCACCAGAGGCACGGCCTGACGCTGCATGTTCGCGCCCATCAGGGCCCGGTTGGCGTCATCGTTTTCCAGGAACGGGATCAGGGCGGCGGCGACCGAAACGACCTGTTTCGGCGACACGTCCATCATGTCCACGTCAGCGCGGATCAGCAGCTGGGAGTCGCCGTTGATCCGGCCCGGGACCAGCTCCTCGACGATCATGCCGTCCTTCAGCTGGATGTTGGCTTGGGCGATCGTGTATTTCGACTCCTCCATGGCCGAGATGTAGACCACCTCGTCCAGGGCCTTGCCGTCCTTCACCCGACGGTACGGGCTCTCGATGAAGCCGTACTTGTTCACCCGGGCGTGGGTGGCCAGCGAGTTGATCAGGCCGATGTTCGGGCCTTCCGGCGTTTCAATCGGGCAGATGCGGCCGTAGTGGGTCGGGTGCACGTCGCGGACTTCGAAGCCGGCGCGCTCGCGCGTCAGACCGCCAGGGCCAAGCGCCGAAAGACGACGCTTGTGGGTGATTTCCGACAGCGGGTTCGTCTGGTCCATGAACTGCGACAGCTGCGAGGAGCCGAAGAATTCACGCACCGAGGCTGCGGCCGGCTTGGCGTTGATCAGGTCGTGCGGCATCACCGTGTCGATATCGACCGACGACATGCGCTCCTTGATGGCGCGCTCCATGCGCAGCAGGCCGACGCGGTACTGGTTTTCCAGCAGTTCGCCGACCGAACGGACCCGGCGGTTGCCGAGGTTGTCGATGTCGTCGATCTCGCCGCGGCCGTCCTTCAGGCCGACGAGGATCTGCAGGACCTTCAGCACGTCGTCCTTCTGCAGGACGCGGGTCTCGTCGGACACTTCCGGCGTTTCCAGACGCATGTTCATCTTGACCCGGCCGACGGCCGACAGGTCGTAGCGTTCGCTGTCGAAGAACAGCGAGTTGAACATGGCTTCGGCGGCTTCCGTGGTCGGCGGCTCGCCCGGACGCATCACGCGATAGACGTCGAACAGAGCGTCGTCGCGGCCGGTGTTCTTGTCCACGCGCAAGGTGTTGCGCATGTAGGCGCCGACCGTCACGTGGTCGATGTCCAGCACGTCGATGGTGGTGAAGCCACGCTCTTCGAGCAGCTCGATGATCGGAGCGTCGAGCTCGTCGCCGGCCTCGGCGTAGATTTCGCCGGTCTCGTAGTTGACGGCGTCGGCGGCCAGGTAGCGGGTCACCAGGGCGTCAGCCGCCAGCGACAGCGACTTGGTCGTGTCGCCCAGCTTCTTGGCCGCACGGGCCGAGATCTTCTGGCCGGCCGAGGCGACGATCTCGCCGGTGTCGGCGTCGACCAGGTCGAACTCGGGCTTCACGCCCTTCCAGCGATCCGCCTTGTAGGGGGTGACCCAGCCTTCGCCGCGCTTCTCGTAGGGAACGGTCTCGTAGAAGGTGCGCAGGATCTCCTCGCCGTCCATGCCCAGGGCATAGAGGAAGGTGGTCGCCGGCAGTTTGCGGCGACGGTCGATACGCACGAACACCACGTCCTTGGCGTCGAACTCGAAGTCCAGCCACGAGCCGCGATACGGGATGACGCGGGCGGCGAACAGCAGCTTGCCCGAGCTGTGGGTCTTGCCCTTGTCGTGGTCGAAGAAGACGCCCGGCGAGCGGTGCATCTGCGAAACGATCACCCGCTCGGTGCCGTTGACGATGAAGGTCCCCTTGTCCGTCATCAGGGGGATGTCCCCCATGTAGACGTCCTGTTCCTTGATGTCCTTGACCGAGCGCGCGCCGGTTTCCTCGTCCGCCTCAAAGACGATCAGACGCAGCTTGACCTTCAGCGGCGCGGCATAGGTCATGTCGCGCTGGATGCATTCCTCGACGTCGTACTTGGGGTCCTCGAACTCGTAGGACACGTATTCCAGCACAGCGCGTTCGTTGAAGTCCTTGATCGGGAAGACCGACTTGAAGACCGCCTCGATGCCCTGTTCCTTGCGGACGCCCGGACGAACCTCGCGCTGCAGGAACTGTTCGTAGGAGGCGCGCTGGACCTCGATCAGGTTCGGCATCGCCACCGCTTCGGGGATACGCCCGAAGGACTTGCGGATGCGCTTCTTGCCGGTGAAGGTCGTGGCCGATGCGATCTGACCATTGATGGTGAGACCGTTCAGGACGTCAGTCATTCTGTTTTCCCATTCGCGGGTCCGGGGGAGACCACGCGCAAAATGCAGCAGCCACGGCAGTGCGAGCAGCACGCCGTGACAATCGGTTTCGGCCTCCACCCTCGACTCGCTTTCGCGGTCAGGAGGCCTGAAATCTGGTGAGCTCCCTGGGTAAGGAGCCACGCCTTCGCTCGGTCGGAGGGCGACGGACCGGGCCTCGGCGCTTTCGCGCAGACTCATGGGGAGTGTTGCGGAACGCGGACATATACGCGCTTCTCAGGCGAAATAAAGGCCCGCACGCCGATTTCCGGCATCTTCGCAAGAGCTTTTTCGACTGCTAGCGTCGCCGCATGAAAATCATCCCCATCGTCGTCGCTGCCGCCGCCCTCGCCGCCTGCGCCACCGCGCCGGAACCTGTCGCCGTCGTCGACCCGACCGTCCACTCGACGCCCGCCGAGTACGAGGCCGGTCAGGCCGCCTACCTCGCCTGGAACGGCGCCCGTCGCGGCTGGACCACCACGGCCACCGGCCTCCAGTACCTCCGTGAAGGCGCCGCCCATCCCGAGGGTGCTCAACCGACCGAGACGTCGACCGTCCGGGTCCACTACGAGGGGACCTTCATAGACGGCAGCAAATTCGACTCCTCCTACGACCGGGGCGAACCGGCCGAATTCCCGCTGAACCGGGTCATCAAGGGCTGGACAGAGGGTGTCGCCCTGATGCGTGTCGGCGAGACCTTCCATTTCGCCATCCCCGCCGACCTCGGCTACGGCGCCCGCTGGGTCGGCGGCGACGAACTCCCGCCCAACTCGACCCTGCTGTTCAAGGTCGAACTGCTGGAAGTGAAGTAACAAAACTTCCGCTCATCCCCGCGAAGGCGGGGACCCAGTGCTTTGGGCGATGACTGCCGACGTTGCACGCGGGTGCCTGTCTCACACGCTCTGCCTCACCACAGAACTGGGTCCCCGCCTTCGCGGGGATGAGCGGATCGGGATGACTTGACGGATTGTCGCACCCGGCGCTGATAGGCGACCTGTTCATCTCCGGATTCCCAGCATCATGAAGCGTCTCGCCGTCTCCGCCTGTTTCGCGGCCCTCCTTCTCGCCTCGGCCTCGCCGACCTTCGCCCAGACGGCGCTTCAGACGCCTCCGACGCCCCAGCCCATCCCCGCCGTCGTCGATCGCGCCTGGTCCGGCGTCGTCCGCCTCGACGTCGACGCCACGGACCTGAACCGCCGCATCTATCGCGTGCGCGAGACCATTCCGGTCGAGGCCGCCGGCCCGATGACCCTGTTCTTCCCGGAATGGCTGCCCGGCAACCACGGCCCGGTCGGCCCGGTGACCCAGCTTGCCGGCCTGACCTTCACCGCCGGCGGCCAGCGCATCGAATGGGTGCGGGATGCGCTCAGCCCCTACGCCTTCCACATCGTCGTTCCGGCCGGCGCCACCGAACTGGTGGCCGAGTTCCAGCACCTGTCGCCGACAACCGGGGCCCAGGGCCGCATCACGATGACGGCCGAGATGCTCAACATCCAGTGGGAGAAGATGCTGCTTTACCCAGCCGGTCGCTTCCACCGGAACATCACCATCCAGGCCGGCGTCACCCTGCCCGAAGGCTGGGAATACGGCACGGCTCTCCGCCCCGACAGCTCGACCGGCACCACCACCACCTTCCAGCCGGTCCCGCTCGACGTCCTCGTTGACAGCCCGATGTTCGCCGGCGACCACTATCGCCAGATCGACCTCGACCCGGGCGGCCGCTCGCCCGTCCTCCTCAACATCGTCGCCGACGCCGACGAAAACATCGCCCCGACGGACGAACAGATCGGCATCCTGCGCACCCTGGTCGTCCAGGCCGACCGCCTGTTCGGCACGCGCCAGTACGACCACTATGACTTCCTCGTCGCCATGACCGATCGGATGGGCGGCATCGGCCTGGAGCATCACCGGTCGTCGGAGAACAGCGTCGATCCGGGCTTCTTCACCGACTGGGACAGCAAGCTCGGCGACCGCGACCTGCTGGCCCACGAATACACCCACTCCTGGGACGGCAAGTACCGCCGCCCGGCGGGTCAGGATGTCGCCAACTTCAACCTGCCCATGCAGAACGAGCTTCTGTGGGTCTACGAGGGCCAGACCCAGTTCTGGGGCAAGGTTCTGGCCGCCCGCTCGGGCCTGCATAGCCGCCAGCAGGCGCTGGACGCCCTGGCCATGGACGCCGCCACCTATGACAACACCGTCGGTCGCGAATGGCGGGCGATGCAGGACACGGTCAACGACCCGATTATCTCCCAGCGCCGCCCGATCGGCTGGCGGTCCTGGCAGCGCAGCGAGGACTACTACGTCGAGGGCCAACTGATCTGGCTCGACGCCGACACCCTGATCCGCGAGCAGACCAAAGGCCGCAAGTCGCTCGACGACTTCGCCCGCGCCTTCTTCGGCGTCCAGGAGGGGAATTACGACGCGAACCCCTACACCTTCGAAACGGTCGTCGAGACGCTCAACGGCGTCATGGAACACGACTGGGCGACCTTCCTGCGCACCCGTCTGGACGGGCACGGTCCCGGCGCGCCGCTGGATGGCCTGACGCGCGGCGGCTACCGTCTCGTCTATACCGACACGATGAGCGACTATCAGAAGACGCTCTGGGCCGAGTACGGCCGCAACGACTTCATCTATTCGCTCGGCTTCATGACCGGCGCCGACAACACCCTCTCGAGCGTCCAGTGGAACGGTCCGGCCTTCGAACAGGGGTTGGCGATCGGCATGCAGATCATCGCCGTCAACGGCGAGGCCGCCTCCGCCGCCACCCTTCGCGTCGCCGTCACCGCCGCCAAGGGCACGGACCAGAAGATAGAACTCATCGTCCGCGACGGAACCCGCTACCGCACCGTGGCCTTCGACTATCACGAGGGCCTGAAATACCCGCACCTGGAGCGTATCGAAGGCGCCCCCGACCGGCTGGGCGACCTGTTCACGGCAAGGCGGCGGTAGTCCGACGGATGTGGTTCTCCCTCCCCCTCGGGGGAGGGTGGTCGAAGCGCAGCGGAGACCGGGTGGGGGCGGCAAGGTAAAACCCACAGCTTGCGTGTCCGCATCGCTATGCCGCCCCCACCCCGTCGCTACGCGACGACCCTCCCCCAGGTGGGAGGGAGAAGCCCTCCCCCTTGCCCCTCCCCCAAACCGCCGATAATCCAGGTCAGCCGGCCGGGCGTTGACCGGCCGCCAGCCACGGCGACGACACCCGCATGAGCCCTTCCCGCAACGACAATCTCGAAGCGGCGCTGGCGCGGGTTTTCGAGGATCAGAACACCAGGGCCAGCTGGTTCGCCCTGACCGGCGGAGAACTGCTGTTCTCGGCCGGGGACGAGCCAGACAGCCTCTATCTGGTTCGGTCCGGCCGCCTCGGCGTCTTCCGTCAGGACGAGGATCAGCCGCCCCAGTTCCTCGGCGTCATCACGCCCGGGGAGCCGGTCGGCGAAATGGCCCTGATCGCCGGCACGCCGCATTCGGCCAGCGTCGTCGCCCTGCGCGATTCCGAGATCCTGGCCCTTCCGCGCGACGTCTTCTTCGAGGCCGTCCGCACCCATCCCGACGTCATGATTGAGCTGTCCCGACTGATGCTGCGCCGGGCCCGCGAGCGCGCGCCGGGCGTCACCGAACCCAGTGTCTTCGGCTTCATCTCGGTGCGCGGCCGCCCCATCCGCCCCTTCGTCGACCGCCTCGCCGCCGCCGTCGAGGCCCAGGGCCACACCTGCCAGGTCATCGACCACTCGGCCCTGTCCTCGGTCTCCGAATGGTTCTCGCGCATGGAGGACAGCCACGACTTCGTCCTCTACGTCGCCGAACTGGATGAGTCGTCTTGGGCCAATCTCTGCGCGCGCCAGGTCGACCGGCTGTTCCTCATCGGAGACGCCCTGACGGCGCCGCCGGCCAACATCCCGATCCGCACCGCCCACGGCCTGCAGCAGTTCACCGACCTGATCCTGCTGCGCGACCCCCGCATGCGGCGCCCGGCCAATACGGCCGTCTGGCTGGACGCCATCAACCCCGGCCGCTGGTTCCACGCGATCGAGGGCGACGCGGCGGACGCCGCCCGCATCGCCCGGATCGTTACCGGCCGGGCCGTGGGTCTCGTCCTGTCCGGCGGCGGCGCCCGCGCCTATGCCCATATCGGCGCCGTCCGCGCCCTGCACGAGGCAGGGGTGCGGTTCGACTTCCTGGGCGGTTCATCCATGGGCGCCGTCATCGCCGCCGGCCCTGCCCTGGGCTGGACCGACGAGGAGCTGGACGCCCGCATCCGGACCGCCTTTGTCCGCTCTGATCCCCTCTCGGACCTCGCCTTCCCGATCATCGCCATGACCCGCGCCGGCAAGGTCGCCCGCCTGCTGCAGGACGCCTATGGCGAGATCGACATCGCCGACATGCCCCTGCCCTTCTTTGCCGTCTCGTCGAACCTGACGAGCGGCCGGATCGAGGTGCACCGTCGGGGCCTGCTGCGCCGGGCCATGCGCGCCTCCATCTCCATTCCCGGGGTCATGCCGCCGGTCGTCATCGACGGCCAGGTGCTGGTCGACGGCGCCGTGATCAAGAACTTCCCTACCGACGTCATGCGCCAGATGAATGCGGGCCCGATCATCGGCGTCGACATGTCCCAGACCCGCGGCGTCGATCCCGCGACCCTGGCCAATCCGCCGTCCTGGTGGCGCTGGATCGTCTCCGGAGCCTGGAAGAAGGGCCCGCCGATCGTCTCGGTGCTCATGCGCTCGGCGACCATCACCACGGACGCCGACATGGAGAGTTCGCGGGCCGACACGGACCTGTTGATCCTGCCCGAACCCAACGGCTCCGACATTCGCGACTGGAAGGTTTACGACCCCGTGGTCGCGGCAGGCCATGCGGCTGCGGTCAAGGCACTGGCGAAACTGGAAGGGCCGATCGAGACCCTGCGCCAGCGCGCCGACGCGACGGCCTCGCCCCTGGACCAGGGCGACCCGGAACCGGCTGTCGCCTGACGGGCGAAAGGGGGGATGGTACCGCCTCTCAGGCTTGAACTGAGGACCTCCGGTTCCACAAACCGGCGCTCTAACCAACTGAGCTAAGGCGGCGCAGCGGCCCCCCCCGAAAGTCGGCCGATCGAAGATCGGACCGCGGGAAGGGCTACGCGAGGCGCGTGTCTAGCGTCGCGGGAGACGACGATCAAGACCGCTTCGGCGCCTCCAGCCTATCCGGCAACGAAAAACGCCCCGAGGTTTCCCTCGGGGCGCATTCCCTGGTCCGTTTCCGGGCCATGTCCTAGTCCGGCAGGTTGAACCTGACGGTGAAGCGAACCGTACCCCCGGTCGCCACGCCGTCGACCGAACGGGGCGACAGACGGGCACTGCGGGCCGCAGACAGGGCGGCGCGACCGAAGCCGGCGCCCGACGGCGTTTCCGAGACGATCGAGCATCCGGAGACGCTGCCGTTCGGGTTGACGGTGCAGCTCAGATCGGCGCTGCCCGACAGACCGCGCTCAAGAGCACGATCCGGATAGGTCGGGCGGGGCTGCGAGGCCCAGCTCGGGTTCGTGATCACCGGCGGCCGAACCGGAGCCGGCGGGGCCGGCGGCGGCGGAGGGCCGGGGACGATCACGGGCGGACCCCGATACTCGACCCGGTCTTCCTTCTTCGTCGGCTCGATCGGAAGCGTGATCGGCGGCGGAGGCGCCAGGGTGTTGATCACCGGCGGACGGACCTGCAGCTTGGGCGGCGGCGGGGTGTCCGGCGGAGGCGGAGGCGGCGGGGGCGGCGGCGGCGGGATCGGTTCAACGATCTCGACGTCCACGGCGTCGTCCGAATACTCCTGGATGCGCAGCTCGAACTTGGTCTTCTGCAAGTAGAAGATCATGATCGCGAAGAGGACCGTAACGGTCGACAAGGCGATCAGCCAAACTCCGGGGGAGACCCCCATGAAACCCTTCTTGCGAGGGGCGTCATAGCGACTGCGATGATACTCAACGGGTGTGTCAGTCATCGTCAACCTCCCGCCGGCGTCGAGTTGTCTTCGCCGACCAGGGCGACGCTGTAGAAGCCGTTGTCCTGCAGGGCGTTCATGACCTGCATGAAGTCGCCGTACCGGGTCTGCTGGTCGCCACGGATGAAGATACGCTCTTCTTCCGGGTTACGCGTGCGGATCAGGCGCCGCAGATCATCCCCAAGCTGTTCGGGGCTGCTGCGTCCGTCGCCGATGAAGACGTCGCCATCGTTCTGGATGGAGATGAACACCGGCTTAGGCGGATTCTCCTGCGGCGGGGCCACGGCCGTCGGCAGCTTCACCTCGACCGACACGGTGGCGAGAGGCGCCGCCACCATGAAGATGATGAGGAGAACCAGCATGATATCAACGAATGGCGTGACGTTGATGTCGCTCTGCTGCTCGACGTTATACTTGCCGCCGCCGCCGCCTGAAAGTTTGGCGGCCATCCGTCTTACGCTCCCTTGTCGAGTTGACGCGAGATGGCGTTGACCAGTTCGGCGTTGAAGCCGTCCGAACGCGTGCCGTACGCCGAGATGCGTGTGTTGAAGTAGTTATAGAAGATAACGGCCGGGATAGCGGCGAACAGGCCGATACCGGTGGCGAGCAGGGCCTCGGCGATACCCGGCGCGACGACGGCCAGGTTGGTCGTGTTCGACTGTGCGATACCGATGAAGGAGTTCATGATGCCGTAGACGGTGCCGAACAGACCCACGAACGGGCCGGTCGAACCGGTCGAGGCGAGGAACTGCTGACCACCCGAGAGGCGGGCGGCGAGGCCGGCCTGAACGGCGGCGACGGCCTGTTGAGCGCGCAGCAGAGCCGAATCGCTATGGTCGCCGTGGACATTCAGACCCGCCTGACGGGACAGCTCGATTTCTTCGGTGGCCGCGGCGGCCATGTCGGCCAGCGGGTTGCCGTCGAACTCGTCGGCGGTGGCGACACGACGCATGTCAGCGATCGTGCGGGCGCCGCGGAAGGCTTCGAGGAACTGGTCCGTCTTGCGGTTCAGACCGCCGAACTCGATCAGTTTGATGAGCAGCAGGGTCCAGGAGAAGATCGAGGCCAGCAGCAGGCCGATCATGACGATCTTAACGACGATGCCGGCTTCCAGGAACATGGATATCGGCGTGATGTCGCCGCCGTGTCCGCCCGAGACGGCGTCGCCAACCGATTCCGGATCAGCTTCGGGAGCGCCTTCGACGATCGGAGCGGGGGTGGCGGCGGCCGGAGCGGCAGCAGCGGCGGCAGCGGCGGCGGGAGCCGCGGTCGCGTCAGGGGCTGCCGGGGCTTGCGCCAGAGCCGGCGAGCCCGCCATCAGGACGGCGGCGCCGGCCAGGGCGAGAAGGGTGTTGGTCTTAATCATGTGTCGCCAGTTCCTGCTTTTTTGGTCTGACTCGTGGAACCCAGGATCGGAGCGCGTCAGGGGCGCTCCGCCCTCTATGAAATCGGTTGTGTCCCGCCGATCGGCCAGGTGGCCTAAAGCGGAACGCCTTCTGTCGCATCCGGTTGCCCGAGAGCACCATCGGCGGGTTGGTCGAAGCCTTGGAGCACGAGGCCCGGCGGGCGTTCGGCCGCTCACGCAAAGAAAGCGGTCAAGCTCCTTTGGCGAACCGATAACAGAGCGTCAAGGCTTCAGAGGTGCTTTTCGCCCCGCGAGCGAGCCCCGGACCCGAATCCCCGCAATGTCTTACCCCTGCTGCGTTTCGGCGTTACGTTAACTGCCCCGTCCATACCAGATCAGCATCGAAGGCTTACGTTTGGGAATGGTCGGGTCTTCCGCTTGGGAAGGATGGTGCCTGGAGGCGGGTTCGAACCACCGACACATGGATTTTCAATCCATTGCTCTACCAGCTGAGCTATCCAGGCCACGCGTCAAAACGCGAGAGGCGGGTCTATAGGCGAGCCGAAACGGGGTGTCCAGAGCAGGATCGAGCGGAGATCAGTCTTCGTTTTCGGGATCGGCGTCGGGGATGCCTTCGTCCGTGTCCGGCAGCACATAGGACCCCACCAGCCAGCGCTGCAGGTCCACGTCGGCGCAGCGCTTCGAACAGAAGGGCCTGTAGTCCTCGGCGGTCGGATTCTTGCGGCAGATCGGACAGGTCGCCATTCGTTCAGCCCTCCTCGACCGTGAAACGCCCGGCCACGACGACGGGGTCCGCCTTCAGAGCCGCACGGGGTCCAAGCCGCGCGACCAGAGGCGCAGCGGCCGCCGCCTCGTCCGGGCTGCATCGGGCGGTGAAGCGCGGCGTGGCGGTGTCGGACAACATGGCGTGCCTCAGGGATCGCGCGACATCGATCGCCCGCGTGGCGACGGACCGCCGCCCGCCCGCTTCCAGCAAGATGTCTTCCACGGGTCGCGTCCGCCACGGCAGGGCCAGTTGCAGCAGGCCGAACCGGCTCAGGGGCCCGACCGTCGCATCGTCTCCGGCGAAGGCCGTCTTCGCCATCTCCGTAACCTGCGCCGGATCCAGCGTCGTTCCCACAAGATCGACGGCGACCAGCCCGCCCCAGCCGCTCAGCCGGATCATCCGCGCCGCCTGGATCAGACCCTGTCGATTGGCCTGCCTCCGACCCTTGCGCGCATCGCGTCCCGGCAGATGCGCATAGTCTATGTCCACGGCGATCAGCGCCCGCGTCCGCTGCACCGCCAGGTCCAGCGCCCATTCGGCGAAGAAGTCCCCCGACCCCAGCGCTTCTTCCTCGGCGTCCCAACTGGCCTGGATCGCCGCCACGCCCCGAATCGGCTCGACCCCGGGGGCAGCGCAGCGCAGCCTCTCGATCACATCCGGCCCGGGCGCGATCAGCCGGGGTTTCCCCTCCCCCGCCCCCAGGCGTTTCAGCGCCGGCCCCTTGGCCTCGCGCCGTTCCGCCGTCACCTCGACCTCGACAATCTCGCCGGCCTTCAGGCTCTCGCCCTTGCCGAGCGGCAGGAACCCCGCCGGACCGTCGCAGCCCAGGTCGATGAAGGCGGCGCGAAAAGCGGTATCGGCCTCGATCACCCGCCCCACGCTGCGCGCGCCCAGGCGATGTTGAGCCGGATCGTCGTCTCTCTGGATGATCAGCCGTTCGAACCGGCCGTTCCGCATCACGACGCCCCGGACCTCTCCGGGCGTGTCGTCCAGGAAGACCTCGACCTCGCTCATCTGCGCCAGCCGGCGCCCGCCAGCAGGTTGACCGTCTCCGGCAGGGGCAGGCCCATCACCGCCGGATGACTGCCGATGATCTTCAGCACGAAGGCGGCCGCGGGCCCCTGGATGCCATAGCCCCCGGCCTTGCCCTTCCAGTCGCCCCCGGCGACGTAGTCCGCGATCTCGGCGTCCGAAAGCCGCTTGATGGCGACGCGGGTATCCACGACCCGATGGGTCACCCGCTCCCCGACCGAGACCGCTACGCCGGTGAACACGCGATGATTCCGTCCCGACAACAGACGCAGGAATTTTTCGGCCTCCGCCGCATCGGCGGGCTTTTCCAGCAGCCGGCGTCCGACGGCCACCACCGTGTCGGCGGCCAGCACCACGGCGTCCGGCGACCGCGCGGCGACGGCCTGCGCCTTCGTCCGGGCCAGACGTACGGCCAGCCGCGAAGGCGTTTCGTCCTTCAGCGGCGTCTCGTCGATGTCGGCGGGATCGATGCGATCGGGGGTGATCCCGATGAGCGCCAGCAGTTCGATGCGGCGCGGGCTGGCCGAGGCCAGCACCAGTTCAGCACGGGCCATGCAGCCCCGTCCTTACTTGAAGCGATAGGTGATACGGCCCTTGGTCAGGTCATAGGGCGTCATCTCGACCAGGACCTTGTCCCCCGCCAGCACGCGGATGCGGTTCTTGCGCATCTTGCCGGCGGTGTGGGCGATGATTTCGTGATCGTTCTCGAGCGTCACGCGGAACGTGGCGTTCGGCAGCAATTCGCTGACCGTACCGGGAAACTCGAGCAGTTCTTCCTTAGCCATGCGGCCTCTCGCGCCCTTGAATACGAATCAAGGCCCGCGCCGGACGAAAGCGCGAGCCGTAAGAAGTCGGCGCTAATGCACCAAAACCGGCGGCTAGTCGAGTTCAACCCCGCCGATACAACGCGCACACCAGCGTAAACAGCCGTCGCGCCGTCTCGTGGTCGATCTGGACCTTGCCGTCCAGCCGGGCCTTCAGCAGTTCGGCGCCTTCGTTGTGCAGCCCCCGCCGGCCCATGTCGACGGCCTCGATCTGGCTGGCCGACGACCCGCGCAGGGCCTCGTAATAGCTGTCGCAGATCATCAGATAGTCCTTCAGCACGCTCTTCAGCGGCGTCAGGCTCAGGGCATAGGTCCGCGTGTAATCCACCCCGGTGATGTCGAAGACCAGCCGGTTGTCCTGCAACGACAGCTTCAGGCCATAGGGTCCGCCTTCCGACCCTTCGGGCTCGAACGAGTTCTTCTCGATCAGGTCGAAGATGGCGACGCGGCGCTCGTGCTCGATCTCCGCCGTCGCCGACGGCAGGGTCGCCTCGTCCAGATCGACGGAGGCCAGCCGGTGATCACTCACGGCTCCATCCCGGCCGAGGGCGCGTCCAGGTGCGTCGGCGCGACCCGGGCGGGCCAGCGTTCCGACAGGTCGGTCACCACGGCGTCCAGGCATTCGACGTCGACCCTCAGGTCCCCGCCGCCGGCGAACATCAATATGGCCCGGCCGCCCGGCGCCTCACCCTCGAAGAAGTGGATGGCCAGCAGTTCCAGCGGCGCGTCGGGCAGCCTCGGCAGGCCCCGGCTCTTGACCGCCAGCACATCGCCGAACTGCATGGCGGCGCGCACCCGCGTCCCGCCGCACTCCCAGCAGAACCGGCTCAGCTCGATCGTCAGCCGCCTCGCGCCCTTTTCCCAGACGATGTCGGCCGGCCTCAGGATCGCGTCCTGCAGCGCCGCCGAAATGATCGCCAGGTCCTCGCCGTCCTCGGCCAGCAGCCGCAGGGGCTCGTTGGCGCCGCCGCTCAGGGTGCGACTCGCCTCCTGCGCATCCCGTTCAAGGGCTTCAGTGGTCATCGCCCGGTCCTTCCACAGGCGGGCCCTTGACCCGCCGGATGTCCGCCCCGCATGCGCCGAGCTTCTCTTCCAAACGCTCGAACCCGCGATCCAGATGATAGACCCGACCGATATTGGTTTCACCCTCGGCGACCAGACCCGCGATGACCAGGCTGACGGAGGCTCTCAGGTCCGTCGCCATGACCGGCGCGCCCTTCAGTTTCTCGACACCCGTGACATGGGCCTCGCCCGCATGGACCGAGATGTCGGCCCCCAGCCGCGCCAGCTCCGGCGCGTGCATGAAACGGTTCTCGAAGATGTTCTCGTGGATCACGCTGACCCCGTCAGCCGTTGTCATCAGGGCCATGAACTGGGCCTGCAGGTCGGTGGCGAAGCCCGGATAGACCTCGGTCGCCACATTGACCGCCTTCAGGCGTTGCGACGGATCGCGCTTCACGATGACCCCGTCCGCGGTCGGGATGACCTCGACGCCCGCCTCGACCATCCGGTCGGTCAGGGCCGTGATCAGCTCCGGCCGGCTCCGGGTCAGCCGCACCTCGCCCCCGGCCATGGCGGCGGCGCAGGCGTAGGAGCCCATCTCGATCCGGTCGGGGATCACCGACCACTCCCCGCCGTTGAGAGAGGTCACCCCCTCGATCGTCAGGGTGTCGGTGTCGATCCCCTCGATCTTCGCGCCCATCATCACCAGACAGCGGGCCAAGTCGCCGATCTCCGGCTCCCGCGCGGCCCGCTTCAGCACCGTCGTGCCCCGCGCCAGGGTCGCGGCCATCAATGTGTGTTCGGTCGCGCCCACCGAGACGAACGGAAACTCGATCTCGGCCCCGATCAGCCCCCGAGGCGCCGTGGCGGAGACATAGCCCTCCTCCAGCTCGATCAGGGCGCCCAGTCGCGTCAGGGCGTCGATATGCAGGTCGACCGGCCGCGCCCCGATGGTGCAGCCGCCCGGCAGGGACACCTTGGCATGCCCCGTGCGCGCCAGCAGCGGGCCCAGGACGTTGAACGACGCCCGCATCTGGCGCACCAGATCATAGGGGGCGAAAGTCGACGTGATTTCCCTGGCGTCGAACAGGGTCTCCTGCCCGGCACCGTGGCCGTTCTCGGTCACCGCGATGCCGAACTGCTGCAGCAGCCGGCCGAGGAATTTCGTGTCCGCCAGCCGCGGCATATTGGTCAGCAGCAGCGTCTGGTCGGTCAGGATCGACGCCGCCATCAATTTGATCGCCGAGTTCTTGGCGCCGCTGACCGGAATCGAGCCGTGGAGCGGGCCGTTGCCGTGAACCGTGATGCTGTCCATGTCGTCCCTGAAGCCGCAAGGATCGACTGTCCCGGCGAGCCGGCTATCTAGCGCGGTCGCCCCATGTCGCGAAAGGGCCGCCGGCGTTCACGTTGGGTGACGACAATTTCTCCCTCCCCTCGGGGGAGAGTGGTCGGAGCGGAGCGAAGACCGGGTGGGGACGGCAAGGCAAAGCCTCGCACGCCTGTATCCGCATCGCCCTGCCGCCCCCACGCCGCCGCTGCGCGACGCCCCTCCCCCGGGGGGAGAGAGAATCAGTTATCCGGACGGACGCGGCTCGGGGGCCCCGCCTTGCGCCGTCGCAGATTTTCCCTCAACGCCTTGGCCAACCGCACCGTCCTCTCGGCCCTGGCCATCTCCTCGGCGGTCCGGGGCGCGGGCGGCATGGTTCCGGCGGGCGCTGGCGTCGGCGTCTCGGGCGGCTCGGTCATGGCCCTACTCAGCCTCGGGAAAAGTTTCGGGGCAAGGGAAAATGGGCTTCCCCCCCGGCAGTGGAGTGGCTATACGGCCGCTTCCTCGGAACAGGCCGCCGTAGCTCAGTGGTAGAGCGCATCCTTGGTAAGGCTGAGGTCGTGGGTTCGATTCCCCCCGGCGGCACCATCTAAGACGTTATTATCCCAGCACTTTCGGGTGCTGGGATAAGCGGTCTCCCCTACTAGTGTTTTCTGCGGGCACACTATGGGCACACGGCCGCACCGAGAAGGGCACCACCCCTTACGCAACAGACTTTGTTGCCGATTGCGCATATGGCCCAACATATCTCGCATCGGGTTTTTCGAATTTCCGACCATCATCATCCGGCAACGCTCGTCACGCGAATGGCTGTTCGCCGCCGGAAAGCGAGCGACCGGGGAGCCCCCCTAGAGTCTGGGCACCGTGTCCCAACTGGTGGTTGGCTGGTCAGTCACCCGAAGGTACGCTGAACGCCCGTCTTGCATTCATTGGATGCTCTACGGTATGACTGCAGAGCATCTTCGGGTGCAGACGTCCCATGCGCTTCCGGCCTGAGCGCTTCCCAAGGGGAGCAGGAGGAATGGAGCCCCCGCCAACGTCGAAGCCAATTTTGCTAAAGGCTTTCGGCTCGGTTGCGTGTCTTGAGCGTCGGGCTGGTTTCTAGAGACCCCCCGCCGTTGGCCTCGCAATCGTAGGACATGAAGGAGAGAGGACTTCTCTCCGGTGACGAGGCAAGATCGAATTCCGCTGAGGCGGCTGACTGCGGTCAGCCGCCGACGCCGAACTCGAAACTTCAGATGCGGATGTAGTCGTTCGGCGCGATGTTGAGGTGCGGTTTTCCCGACCAGTTCGCTTCGACGTCATGGCAGCGGGTGAACCGACCCGCCAATGGCTTGTTTCCCCTGCTACAGTCGTAGTGGAAGCAGCGGTCGAAAGGGGCACCGAACCGTCGCGACCCTGCAAGAAGGCAGATGTCCGGGTGGTTGCTGGTAGGCCGAGCGTAGGCGTGCCGAGCGCTTCCGGGGGCATGAAACTCGACACGACGGCGATCGACATAGCAACGGCGCACTTTCCCGTGGATCATTTGCGGTGGGTGGCGGCGGTCAATGGCTTGGGTCGTCGCGACGATCGCCGCCCCGGCATCGGCTCCTTGCGCAACGGCGTCATGGAAGACGCTAAGCTCTCGAACCAGGGCTGAGGAACTGAAGTTCTTCAGCGGTAGGAGGAGCGGTGTCCGATTGTCTTTCTCGCGGAGCTCCTTGGTTAGTGGCTTGAACACCGCCCGCGCGAGCAGGCAGGCTTCGCGGAGGAGCACGATCAACGCATTTCGACTCTGTTTCGTTGTAGTTGCGGTGGTCGCGTCCAGGCTCCATTCGACCGGGATCACCAGCACAGCCGGAAATACCGCTTGCAGGGCCGCTGTCTGAGTTGTCGGCCCGACCGCGATCATGGCGAAGGCGGTATCCGCTAAGGCATTGTGGTGATCGCCTCGCAATCGATCCGTGAGAACGTTGACAAGGCGGTTGACCTGAGCTGCGGCGGAACCGGGGTGGGTGGTGTTCTTCGCTGGCGAGGATACGAACTCCGCCTCATCCCCGCAGATAGCTAAGCGTTGGTCATAGACGCCGTCGTAGATCGCTGCAGGAATTCCGGCGAAAGCAAAGACATGGGTCATCGTCAGCGGCCGGGCGTTCTCATCAGCTTCGCCACGATGTCGAGAGGCATCGTGATCCGTGTCCGCTCGTCCAGATCGAGGGTTTCGAGTAGCGCATCGAACAGACTGGTGCCGGAAGTGCGACGGACCCGCTGGGTACGGGGGGGAGCCAGCAAATTGGTCGCCACGTTGTTGAGGGTCGCCCAAGCCTCAATGGCGCCCTGAAGCCGATCCCGGTCGGCTGGGGTCGCAATCGGCTCAAGGATCAAATCCTGCGACGTGATAATCGGGAGCCCCGAAGCCTCGGCCGTCGTCCGATGAACGTCCGCGACAGAGAGCACGGGTGACACGCCGACCATGCGGACCATGCCGGGTTCAAGGCGCGTGGTGAAGGCCTCTACGATCCGGCGGTTTAAACTCAGCCGTTGTGGCCGTTGGGCGGCCGGAACTCGCTCAGGCGGTCTGGCGTCGGCGACGTCGGCTGGCACCGCCCAAAGAACCTTCTCGTCGTTCGGGTCGACGAACGTCCGCACTTTGTCGCCAAGATCATGGTCGATCAGCACAGCCAGCTTCTGGCCACCGAGGACAATTTTTAGATCGTGGCCGCGCCGCATCAAATCCGCGCCGAGCTTAGCCAGCAAATAAGGTTTTTGGCCGCTCTCCCACGACTCCAGAACCAAAGTGGTCAGGTCGGCCTTCATAGCTTCGAGTTCGTTCACAAGATTCACCCTTCGATCCCGGATTCTCTAGGACCGCATCGAACGGCGCGAAAGGGGGGCAGGACGCGCCCGGAGACTTTCCACCCCCTGGATCGTCGATCGGAGGCAAATCAACTTTGGCGATGGATCGATAGCGGCGGTATGAGCGGAACCTAGATCTTGTACTTCTGATCAGTGTAGGATTGAACGGTGCGGGACGCGGGGCGCGTCTTAGTGGAGCTACGATAAGCCGATGCGAGCAATTGACCTCTACTCAGGCGTTGGGGGTTGGTCATTGGGTTTGCGGCTCGCCGGCATCGAGGTCGTTGCCTCCTATGAGCGATGGAGTCCCGCAAACGAGACCAACTTCAAGAACAACCTTCATCAAGCCCAAAGCGTCGACATACGGCGGCTCACCTTCGCTGAGCTGCCGAAGGATATCGACGTTGTCGTCGGTAGTCCCCCATGCACGCAGTTCTCCTTCTCTAACAGAGGAGGCAGTGGCGATCTCGATGATGGACTTGAAGACATCATCCGTTTCCTGAGCATCGTGGACCACCTTCGTCCCAGGGCGTGGGCGATGGAGAATGTGCCTCGCGTCGCGCCGATCATCAGGAGGGAGTTGTTGGAGGGTGGTCGCCTCCAACAGTTCGCCCACCTCGGCCTTGAACCACATGTCGTCAACATGGAGGATTTCGGCGTGCCCCAACGGCGACGCCGATGTATCGCCGGGAACTTCGATTTCTCGCTATTGCAGTCCTATTCGCCGAAAACTCCCCGCCGGACCTTGGGCCAAGTGGTTGCCGCCTTGGCGGCCGATCCAGTGATCGATCCGCTCTACGGCCTTGAGATGTCGCAGGCTGATCTCCTCGACCACGATGCAGAGGTGCCGCTCAACGTGGAGGAGGTGCGGATCAATCGGGCAACCAAGGTCACGCATCCGGTGTACAATTCGATGCCATTCCCGGATCCGCTGGACCGCAGCGTCCGCACAATCACTGCGACCTGCACGCGGGTCTCGCGTGAGAGCATCATAATCGAGGCCCCGAACGCCTCGGAGACCTTCAGGCGTCTCACTGTCAGGGAGCGCGCGAGCCTCCAAGGGTTCCCAACCACGTTCCAATTCTACGGTGGAAGCTATGCGCAGAAGTTGCGGATGGTCGGGAATGCCATTCCGCCCGCCTTCGCGTTCTTGGTTGCAGAGGCGTTCATGGGGCGGAAGCCTGAAGACCTTCCGACGCTATCCTCGGCGGCCATCGGCCTAAAGTCGCCAATGCCACCGCCCGCGAAGACCGTTCCCGACCGGCCGGGTGCGACCTACCCAGCCACCCGCAATTTCCGGTTCGCGATCACCAGTCTGAGACTGAAAAGCGGCGTGCGCTTCGAGTTGGCGAACGTCGTGTCAAGCGATCACGCTGATTGGAGGGTCGCCTTTTGGTTCGGGACCTCGAAGTCGATCCAGTCCCTACGGCTCGACGAGCGGCAGTATCGCGATCTTTGTGCCGGGCTTCCGGCAGCGGTTACAGAAGCATGTGCCGCCCCCTTGGCTCGCCTCGTCGATTTCATTCGAGATGCTGACGTCAAGAACATACAGACCCTATGGAGCCATCAAGGCCCCGGGGAGACGCGGGCATTTATGCTCCTGGACGAGCTTGATGAGGTCGGAGGCCTAGTCAGAGCAGCGTTGGCAGTACACGACGCGTCAGCACAAACTGCCATTGTCGCATCTGTCACGTGCGCGTTCGGCGATGACCTCACGGGCGTACCGGGCGTGCCGAAGCTCATCCGCAATGCGCCGCTAATCCTCGCGGGCCTGCTCATCGGGTCGTTGGCCAACGTGGAACTCTCCAAACATGCTGGCGCTCCGACGAGAGGGAACCGCAAACAAGTCGCAGCCAACAGACTTTAACTAAGGGGCCACCGTCGAGGCGGGGCCCCTCGATACCAAAAGATCAGCCTAGGGCGCGGCATTCATAGGTCGTAGGTGATACGTCCCAGCTCGGAGGACTTGAGAGAAACAGGGCCGAATACGGCCCGGGGATGATCTCAGGCCGATAGTCTGCTTCGGCCATGCGTCGACGATCCACAAGATAGAGCGCGTAGGCCTCTCCGAGCGCTGCCGCTACATTGATCTCATTGCGGGTCCAAAAGAACCGCTTCTCTCCAGCGAACGACTTCACTTCAATATGCAGGTCGTGGTGCAGGACGGTCGACCCAGAGAAAGACGCTATGTCGTAGCCGGCTGAGACGTTCTCCTCGGACACCCGCCGGACCTGATCAAAAAGCAGGTGATCTTTCAGACGACGACGCTCGTGGGCCAAAACCCAAAGTTCCGCTTCCAGACCATGCTCGGCTTGGGCGGCTAACGCCGCCTCAAGCTGCGCCGGGGTCATGGGACGACGGACGGCTTGCTGGTTCGCGGCGCGAGCAGCGCGCAAGAAGACATCGCTATGGCTTGGCGTAACCCTCCAATACCGCTCCTTTGCGCTTGAGCGGGAGGCTACGTTGAATTCCAGGAGCCAAAGCAGAAGTCCATCCTCCGAGCCCGGGAGGAGGCGCGAGTCCAGCCAAATGCCATCATCGCCACGAGCCTGGAGGCAGCGCGGGCCGACAACCTCAATACGATCGGCGAGCAGGGCGGCCGTGGCCGAGGCAATGCTAGACTGGAAATGCCTTTCAGCGACGCCGACCGTGATGCGCGTTTGATCCGCCGCCTTAAGCAACCCGAACCGGGACAACAACGCGATGGTGTTTCGCGCCCGGGATCGCGACGCTGATGCGACTGCAGTCAGGTCGGCGAGCGCACGCTCCTCGGTGCACCCCTCCGCCCGTAGGCCGATAAGGGCGAGCAGGGCGAGAGTAAGCCTCGCCGGGAGCAGGCCATCAGCGGGTCTTGCGGCGTTCATAGGCATCAAGGATGGCGCGGATGTCGTCCGTGCTTTCAGTGTCGCCGAGGGCGGTCAGCAAAGGAATGTCCTCGGCGTCGACGAGGTCCGCCAGGCGCTGCTCCTTAACGATCAAACGGGCGTCGATGTCGTCATCGACCGTCCCCGCTGCGACGAGATGGTAGTAGGTCACAGGCAGGCCGCCCGAAGGATTGTATCGGTGGATGCGGTCCTTCGACTGGATGTAGCGCCCGGCATTGAAATCCCGGTCGAAATAGATCGCCGACCTGCAGGCTTTATGGAGTGAGATCGACTCCCCCACCGCTTGTGGATTGGCGATCAGGATGGCGGGCCCAGAAGTCTTGTGAAAGCCGTCGATGATGGCCTCCCGCGTGCCTTCGGCTGGGTCCTCGTCGGGCTCGCCAGATGCGACCGGCGTTGCGCCGGTCAAGACCTCAACGAAAGGAGCGCTACCTAAAAAGGCTTGGCGGAGAAGCTCAAGGTTGCCCAAGAAGTAAGACCAGATCAGGACCTTGCCCTGTTCACGCAGGGTTTCGCCCACTAGCTCACGACAGATTTCCAAGCGCGAAAGATCACGCATCGCGTCGAAGGATCTGATTAGTTCGGCGACCTCCAGTTCGCCGACGGTGAAATCGCCAGTGCCGCCGGTGTCGAACACGCCCTCATCATCTAGCGGCCGGAGCAATAGTTCAGGGTTCACGCTGGCTTGCCGCAGGCGGATGAGGCGCGCTCGCACCCGAACGGGGGCCTCGGGACGGTCGAGTTCTTGGCGCAACTGAGGAACGATCTTCCGTTCGAGGCTGCGGTAAATCCGCTCGTGGATGTCTGCCATGGCGATGGGAACGCGTTGTTCGGTCATGTCAGGCAGACCAAGGTCGCTCTTACGGATGCGTGTGAAATAAGGCCGTATCCGCGTCTTCAACTCATCGATCGCCGACGGCATCGCACCGTCTGTCATGGCTCGCAGGGTCGCGGCCGGAAACCCCACGATGTGGCGGACCGGATAGAGGAACTTGAAGAGGTTCGCCAAATCCTCATAACCGTTGGGTGCCGGGGTGCCCGTCAACACGACACGAGACCTCGCCAACGGCGCGAGCCGAAGGGCGGCGTTCGCCTGCTGGCCATCGGCACTTTTGACGTAGTGAGCCTCGTCAAGAACCATCATAACTCGGCCGCCGCGACGAAGGAGGACACGGAAGTCCTCCTCGTTGTTCACCAGCGTCGGATACGACGTCAGTGTGAGTTCGACTTCCCGGGACCCTGGTATGATTCCACGGAGGTGGTCGGTACGCTCCGTGATCGGAACCGCACCGCTAATGCGCTTGGAATTGGCGCGGCGAAGGAAGATCGCTTCAAATTCATCCTCCCAAGCCTTGAATGACGACAAGGGCCCGACGATCAGAAGCCGGTCCACACCCTTCTCGTCGTCTGGCGATAAGGCTTTGAGGTAGGCGTACGCCGCATAGACAATCGACGTTTTGCCCGCACCCGGCACAGAGAAATTACAGGCGTGCTGCGAGAACGCGAGATGGAAGGCCGACAGCAGCTGCTTGCGGTAGAAGGTCCGCCCCGGGCAAGCGGCCTCCACCACCGACACGAAGTTTCTGAAATCATCGGTCTCTATCTGGCCGTGCCAGATATCGTCAGCGTGCCGCGAGAAAACAGCAAAGCGGCGCTCTTCTGCCTCGACCAATTCGAGCGCGTCGGAGACGTGGCCGCTGGAGGTCAGGCCAACGCCGATCCTCCCAAAGATTTTCGACAGCGCCTGGTAGCGGGAAGACAGCACCTCGGCGGAGGTAGGGAAGAACACGTCGCCGGACGTTTCGACCGTTCCGCTGGCCTGTCGAAGATAGGCCGCGAAGAGGGGATTGCGGCGAAGTGCATCATCAGCGCCTTTGAGTACAAGGACCTCCTCGACAGCGTCGAATTCGAGACTGACTGACATCAGCCGACGCGGGCCTCAGCCCGCGCTTGCTCCTCAAACTTTTTCTTTATGGCGAAGGTGAGCCTGTTGATCTCGGTCGCGAGCGCGAGATTGTCGGTCGCGGAGAGGAGCGCCGCGCTCTCCAGGTCGATCTTGTCGAGATAGTCTTTCGCCCGTTTCAGATATTCCCCGGGTTTGAGCACCTCGGTGGCTAGGTTGAGCTTGTAGCTCGATTGGCCAAAGTTCCGCTTCATCTGGTCGCGGACACGTGCGGACCAGTTCAGATCGCGTGCCTTGGCGGCGTCGGCCTTGCTCTCGAACTGATCGGTGTTGTCGTGCATGAAGTCCTGAAGCGACCCCATCTCTGTTGTGACGGGATCGACGGTCTTCTGGTGACCTTCTCTAAAGGCTTCCCAAATCTCTTTGGCCGCAAAGAAATTCTTGCCCTGACCTTGATGTGAGATTTCCCGATACACCTTCTTGGCGTCAGCGAAATCCCCAAGGCGGATGTAATCGAACTGGATCAGCCGCAACTCCATGGGATCGAGTTCGGGGTCGAACGCCCAAGGGATTTTGTGCTTCCCGCCACTGATACGATTCAGGTCGTTGTGCAGGTCAACGAACATACCCTCTTTGGTGCCGTCGCTGTCTTTCAACATGGTGTAAAGGCGAGGGCACCCGATGTGCTCGAGGTAGTCGTCCATCAGCGCCATGATATCGAGTAGGCGCTTGGCGTTGCCGGGCCGCTCGTTCATGAGCTTGTCAATCTGATCTTCGGGGATGCCGAGGTCCTTCAGGCGCCTTACATGCAGGTATTTTTGCAGGGGCCCGTAGTCGACCTTGGCGTCCTCACCGAGCTGGTACTGGGTCTCAAGGCGGACGATCTCGGTTTGGTTGTCCGCATATGCATCCGGCAGGATAATCGCATCGAAGTATTGCTTCTGACCGGTCTTCTTTTCTAGCCGCCGCAACAACATTGCGCGCCGATTTCCATCGATGATGACGCCATCGAGGCTAACGATGCCTGGGCGCTGCTGGCCCTTGTCGTCGAGGTCGGAAAGCGTTTGCTTGTTCTTCTGCGGCGCAGAATCCCAAAGCAGTTCCTCGATTTTCTCGTGCAGGTCCTCATCGTAGTCGTCGGGCGAGACGACGTTCTCCTGTTCCCAGGTGAGCATCTCCGCTTCGAGCCGACCGTTGTGCCGATTGTAAATCAGGTAATCGAGATCGATAGTCGACACCTTGTGGGGCTTGGTGTCCCCACGGTAAAATAGCTTCTGGACTACCTGGTCCTTCTCCGGTTCGCGAAGAGCTGTGAGTTTTTCAATTCGCGTTTCGGTGCTCAGGATCATGCACGTCCCCCGTATGACAATCTTGGCGGGAGAACATGTTCTCCCGATGCCGCCCCATGTTTGCCACACGCTACACGTTGGTGCCGGGGCCTACCAGATCACACGTCGGGCGCGAATGCACTCCCCCGTAACACTATGCTCCACCGAACCTCCTGACCGGGCGTTTTCGGCCTCAAGATTAAGACGGCGTCTCGGTTGTCAATCGGCGTCCAAAAGGGACCCCCTATAGGCGTGCAATAGGGACCCCCTTTTGGTGTTCGGGATGGACGTCACGAGCGCACCGCTTGCGAGGGTTGGGTCGTAGGGAGGGCGTAGCCCGACTGGAGGCTCAACCCTCGCTTGGCGTTCTTCCTGGTAGGGTCAGCTGCGGTGTTTAAAGCGCCAGCTGTCGTTGCCGGTCTCGACGATGTCGCAGTGGTGGGTGATGCGGTCGAGCAAGGCCGTCGTCATCTTGGGATCGCCGAACACGGTCGGCCATTCGCCGAAGGCGAGGTTGGTCGTGACGATCACCGAGGTGCGCTCGTAGAGCTTGCTGATCAGGTGGAACAGCCGCTGACCGCCCGAGCGTGCGAACGGCAGGTAGCCCAACTCGTCGAGGACAACGACGTCGAGGCGGCAGAGCTGAGCGGCCAGCGCACCGGCCTTGCCCAGACGGGTTTCCTCCTCGAGCCGGTTCACCAGGTCGACGGTGTTGAAGTAGCGCCCCCGTGCGCCAGCGCGCACGACGTTGGCGATGATGGCGCTGGCCAGGTGCGTCTTGCCTGTGCCGGTCCCGCCGACCAGCACGACGTTGCGCCGGTTCGTCAGGAAGGAGCCGTTGTGCAGGGAGCGCACCAGCCCCTCGTTGATTGGGGTGTCGTCGAACACGAAGGCGTCCAGGTCCTTCACGGCAGGTAGCTTGGCCGCCGCCATCCTGTAGCGGATGGAGGCCGCATGCCGATGGGTCGTCTCGGAGCGCAGCAGGTCGGCGAGGATCTCCATGGTCGTGCGCTTGCGCTGCAGGCCCGTGGTGACCACCTCGTCGAAGGCGCCGGCCATGCCCTTCAGGCCCATGCCGGCCAGCGCCGCTATCATCTCATGCCGCTGCATGCAGGCCTCGCAAGCTGTCGTAGCGGTCGCAGTCGGCCAGAGGCGGATGCCGCAGCACCAGGTCTTCGGGTGTAACGATGCTCAGCGGCC